>CAMAWG010000129.1 GCA_945861855.1 Rhodoplanes serenus | reverse complement strand
ACCCGTACCTGCTGCGTCACCTGGCGATCGAGCGGCCGAACCAGGTCTGGTGCGCCGACATAACGTACATCCAGATGCGGCGAGGCTTCCTCTATCTGGTCGCCATCATGGACTGGGCAAGCCGCAAGGTCCTGGCCTGGCGGCTGGCGTTGGGGCGATGGCGGGCAATGTCGTAGCGTCAAGTCTTGGTCATGCAGCTTGCGATGAAGCTCCAGCTCTTCGGAGCCTTGAGCTTCTCGGCATCGGCCTGACGGTTGCAAACCTGCCACTGCACCTTTTCCGTTTCCCACTTTTTCTTGGCCGTGTCCCACTGCTTGCGCGTCATCGTCTTGGTCTGGTCCCAGGTCGAAACGGCGGCCGAGGGCTCGGCCTTGCCGTCCGTCTTCGCGGCTGGCGCGGGCTTGGCGGCTGGCGCGGGCTTGGCGGGCACGGACGCGGGAGGCGTCGACGTCTGCTGCGCTGCGGCGATTCCGGCCGTCAACGTCACGGCAAGCACGGCCAGCGCCAGCGGGCGGTTGAATTGATGCATGAAAAGCTCCTGAGCACTTCGACGGGGATCGATTGCAACGCAACAACCGCGTCGAATTCATTTTGTTCCGGATCGTCACCGTCCTTTCATCGGGCGGTCTCGATGTCGCCACAGACTGCGTCCACCGTCCTGCCTGCGAGGGAAAGAGGCGTGATTCTTCAGAGCTAAAGGAGGACGAGCATGTCGCTACAAAATGCTACGCCCGCAGTGTTCGCGTTCGCCCGCTATTTCACCCGCCCGCTCTGCCCGCAATGCAGCCACGAGCAATTCGTGCCGGAGCGGTCCGCCTTCGTGAACGACGGCCGCATCTGCCACGGCTGGCTGTGCGAGGCCTGTAACCACGGCTTCTGCACCACGGTCGAAATCGGCCGGGTCGCCGCGTAAAGCACGATTCAAGACGAACTTGCCGCTGAAACGAGGCCGGCCGCACGTGGGAAATCCAGGGCGGCCCGGCCATTCCGGTCGCTGCGTCTGAACCTATCCCGCTCCGCGCCATCCACTACGACACGCAATACGAATTGAGCACGCAGCGGCGCATCCCCGCCGAATAGGCTCGGCCGCAAATCTATAGCGGCGACAGGTCGCCCTTCTCCCAGCCTGCGCGCGTCTCCGCGCGGAACGCGGCGAATTGCCCGCGCCCGATGGCATCGCGCATGCCCGCCATCAGCTCCTGGTAATAGGCGAGATTGATCGCCGACAGCAGGATCGCGCCGAGCATCTCGTTGACCCGCACCAGATGGTGCAGATAGGCGCGTGAATAGGTCCTCGTGGTCTCATACGGGCTCTGCTCGTCGAGCGGCCGCGGATCGTCGCGGTGCCGGGCGTTGTCGAGATTGATCTGGCCCATGCGCGTGAACACCGCGCCGTGGCGGCCGTTGCGGGTCGGCATGACGCAGTCGAACATGTCGATGCCCCGCGCCACGGCTTCGAGCAGATCGCCGGGTGTGCCGACCCCCATGAGATAGCGCGGCCGGTCTACCGGCAATTCGCGCGCGGTTTCCCCGGCCACCTTGAGCATCACCTCCTGCGGCTCGCCGACCGCGAGCCCGCCGATGGCGTAACCGGGAAAGCCAATGTCCGTGAGCGCGCGGGCGCTCTGCGCGCGCAAGCCTGCATCGTCGCCGCCCTGGACGATGCCGAACAACGCGCGGCCGGCCGGCGCGCCCTCGAAGGCGCGCTTGCAGCGCTCCGCCCAGGCAAGCGACAGCCGCATCGCGCGTTCCAGCTCGGCCCCGGTGTTCGGCAGCTTGATGCACTCGTCGAGCTGCATGACGATGTCGGCGCCGAGCAATGTCTGGATTTCGACGGCACGCTCGGGCGTCAGCTCCACCATCGCGCCATCGATGTGCGAGCGGAAGGTGACGCCGTTGTCGGTGATCTTCCGCAACTCCGACAGCGACATCACCTGGAAGCCGCCGGAATCGGTGAGGATCGGCCGCGGCCAGTTCATGAACCTGTGCAACCCGCCGAGCGCCGCGATCCGTTCCGCGCCCGGCCGCAGCATCAGGTGATAGGTGTTGCCAAGCAGGATTTCGGCGCCGGTGTCGCGCACCTCCTCGGGCTTGAGCCCCTTCACCGTCGCCTGCGTGCCGACCGGCATGAACGCCGGCGTCTGTACCGTGCCATGCGGCGTGCCGATTTCGCCGCGGCGGGCCGTGCCGTCTGTCGCAATCAGGCGAAAGGTGAAGGGCGCGGTCATCGGGTCCTGAACAGCAGACAGGCATCGCCATAGGAATAGAAACGATAGCCCTCACCGATGGCGTGGGCATAGGCGCGCTTCATCGTGTCGAGGCCGCAGAAGGCCGATACCAGCATGAACAAGGTCGAGCGCGGCAGGTGGAAGTTCGTCATCATCGCGTCCACCGCCTTGAAGCGATAGCCGGGCGTGATGAAGATCGAGGTGTCGCCGGAAAATGCTCTGATAGTCCCGCCGTCGTCCGCCGCGCTCTCGATGGTCCGCAGCGCGGTCGAGCCGACCGCCACGACCCTTCCGCCCCTGGCGCGCACGGTGTTGAGCGCATCCGCCGTCTCGGCGCTCACCACGGCATGCTCGGAGTGCATCTTGTGGCCTTCGGTGTCCTCGGCATGGACCGGCAGGAACGTGCCCGGTCCGACGCGAAGCGTGATCTTATGCACGGCCACGCCCCGCACGGCGAGCCTGGCCAACAAATCGTCGGTAAAATGCAGGCTCGCGGTCGGCGCCGCAACCGAGCCTTCGTCGCGCGCGAACAGGGTCTGATAGTCGGCGCGATCCTGTGCGTCGGGCTTGCGCTTCGAGGCGATATAGGGCGGCAGCGGCATGTCGCCCCGCTCCGCGATGGCCTGATCCAGCACCGGCCCATGGAAGGCGAACGCCAGCGTGATCTCGCCGCCCTCACCCTTGGCTTCGACTGTCGCGTCAAGCTGGCCGAGGAAGCAGACCTTGCCCTCCTCGCCGAAGCGGATGACGTCGCCGGCGCTCAGTTTTTTCGCGGGCCGCACGAAGGCGCGCCAACGCGAGCCGTCGATACGCTCCGTCAGCGTCGCCTCGATTTTAGGTTCGGTGCTGCGACCGATGCGCCGGCCGGTCAGCCGCGCCGGGATCACCTTGGTGTCGTTGACCACCAGTGCATCGCCGGGTGAAAGCAATTCCGGCAGATCGCGAACGCCACAGTCCTCCAGCCCCCCACCCGGCCGGACCACGAGCAGCCGCGCCGCGTCACGCGGCGAGGCGGGCCGCAGCGCGATGCGCTCGGGCGGAAGATCGAAGTCGAACAGGTCGGTGCGCATTTCGGATGTCATCGCCCGCCAACGGGACCGGCCTTTGGCCGGCCCGATGACAGGCTCCGGCGGGCGATCCAGTATTCACCGCGACAGGATACTGGATGCCCCGCCTTCGCGGGGCATGACAGCAGAGAACTGCGACGCTACTTCTTCGCGTCGGCGGCCATCGTCGCCTTGACGATCTTGTCGGGGTCGCGCACCGGCTCGCCGCGCTTGATCTTGTCGACGTTCTCCATGCCTTCCACGACATTGCCCCAGGCGGTGTACTGGTTGTCGAGGAAACTCGCATCGCCGAAGCAGATGAAGAACTGGCTGTCGCCGGAATTGGGATCCTGCGCCCGCGCCATCGACACCGTGCCGCGCACATGCGGCTCCTTGTTGAACTCGGCCTTGAGCTTCTTGCCGGAGCCGCCAGTGCCGCTGCCATGCGGGCAGCCGGTCTGCGCCATGAAACCATCGATCACGCGATGAAACACGATGCCGTCGTAAAACCCCTCGCGCACCAGTTCCTTGATGCGCGCGACGTGGCCGGGCGCGAGGTCCGGACGCATCGCGATCACCACGCGGCCCTTGGTGGTGTCGAGGATCATCGTGTCTTCAGGACTAGCCATGCGTCTCACGCCTTTCGTTGTTGTCTTGTGTCGTGAATATGGAATGTCATCGGCCGGCCCGCAATCGCCTGGCCGAGGCTTTCCGACAGCGGCAGCGGCGAGCAACGCGCGAGTGCGGCCAGCAGCGCGCCGTGATAGAGCGCGCGCTCCTCGTCGGAAACCTCGGCCGTCTGATAGGTGATGCGGGCGCCGAAAATCTCACCGTTCTTCTTGAAACTGACCCGCAAGGTCAGCCGCATGCCGGAACGCGCCTCGCTCACCGGCAGCGGCCGCCAGCAACTCCGCAGCGCGTTTCTGACGTCCGCGAGGGTGTTAAGCGCACCTTTCGGAGCGGCCGGCCGCTCCGCGGCCATCGACGGCAGCGCCGTTGCCGCCAGCATGATCGCGCCGAGACACAGCCCGAGCCGCATCGCCACCAATCCGGATTCTTGTTGCGCTACTTCTCGATGGTCGCCTTCTTGACGAAGTCGAGCTTGCCGAAGTCCTTCGTCAGATAGGCGTTGCCTTCCATCTGCATGCGGCCCTGATCGGGACCGCGGCCGCGCGGCGCGCCTTCGCCGTATTCGGCATTAAGCGCGTCCACCACATTCATGCCCGAGACCACGCGGCCGAACGGCGAGAAGCCCTGGCTGTCCAGGCTCGCGTTGTCGCCGAAGTTGATGAACACCTGGCTGGTGCGGGTGTTGGGCCCTGCCATCGCGTAGGTGATATAGCCGCGTTTGTTGCTCTGCTTGACCGGATCGTCCTTGATCTGCGCCGCACGCCATGGCGCCGAAATCGCGGGGTCGCCGTGGATGCCGAACTGCACCATGAAGCCCGAGATCACGCGGAAGAAGCGCACGTTGTCGTAGAAGCCGTTCTTGACCAGGTTGTAGAAGCGGTCGGCGCCGAGCGGCGCCCAGTCGCGATTCACCTCGATCACGAACACGCCCTTGCTGGTGTCGAATTTGGCCTTGTAGGTCGGCGGAGCCTGCTCGCGGAGCGCGGCCGGACTGGCGAGGTTTGCCGGCTGGCCGAGGGCCGGTGTGGCAAAGGCGGCAAGCAACAGCGCAAGCGTGATGAGCGGGCGACGCATGTCAGTGAGCTCCTTGAATGATGTTAGATACCGGGCTTGCCGGCGAATCTCTTCTTCAGGCGGGCCGCGACCGGCGCGGGCACGAAGCCGGAGACGTCGCCGCCCATGCCTGCGATCTGGCGCACCAAAGTGGCTGTGATCGGGCGGGACGCCGGTGAAGCCGGCAAAAAGACGGTCTGCACGTCGGGCGCCATGGCGCCGTTCATGCCAGCCATCTGCATCTCATAGTCGAAGTCGCTACCATCGCGGAGTCCCCGGATCAGGGCCGTCGCACCGGCGCGTTGGGCCGCGGTCACGACCAGCCCGTCGAAGGTGACGACTTCCAGCGTGCAGCCCTGCTCCTTGGCCAGCGGGCCGCAGGTCTCCTCCAGCATGGCGCGGCGCTCCGCGGTCGGAAATAACGGCGTCTT
Source organism: Rhodoplanes serenus (assembly GCA_945861855.1). Lineage (GTDB taxonomy): Bacteria > Pseudomonadota > Alphaproteobacteria > Rhizobiales > Xanthobacteraceae > Z2-YC6860. The sequence continues at coordinate 7,310 of CAMAWG010000129.1, read as the reverse complement.
GCCGGGATGAACGCCGATCGCCAGCACCAGCTTGTCGGTCAGCCGGACGGCCTGGCGCACCACATCCATGTGGCCGTTGGTGACCGGGTCGAACGAGCCGGCGTAAAGCGCGATCCGAGGCATGACCGGCGGTCTAACCCGCCATGCCCCGCCCGGCAAGGGGCCTTTCCGCCGCAAATCCAGAAAACATCAACGATTTCAACACGAAATGCAAAATCCAGATCGGTGAAAGAAACGCCGAAATGTGATCCATGTCACTGAACCCGATCGCCCCCTCGTGCGACCAATCATGAAGAGGCCGCGAAAGCGGCTGTTCGACAGGGGCGTCTCATGAAGAAGATTTTTGGATCCCTTTCGGCGATTGCGCTTGCGGCATTGATCGCAGGCACGGTGACGATTCTGCCAAGCTTCAGCGACAAGGTGGTCGCGAAGGCGCCGATGCACAGCGGCAAGGGCGACCGGCTCGATATCCGGCCGCTCGGCACCCAATGCTCGGAGAATGCGTGGCCGTACTTCGAGGCGAATTGCCTGCGCGACACGCGCGCGTCGATGGGCAAGGTCAAGCCGGCACGGGTTGTCACCGCCGACCGGATCTCCGACGGCCGCTAAGCGAACCGCCGCACCGCCAGCACGGCGTTGAGCCCGCCGAACGCGAACGAGTTCGACAGCGCCGCGTCGACCCGCATCGCGCGGGCCTCGTTCGGCACGCAATCGAGATCGCAGGCTGGGTCCGGCCCGAGGTAGTTGACCGTCGGCGGCACCAGCCCCTCGCGGATCGACATCAGCGTCGCCACGAGCTCCAGCGCACCGGCCGCGCCCAGCGCATGCCCGATCATCGACTTGTTCGACGAGATCGCGAGTTTCTTCGCATGCGCGCCGAACGCACGCTTGAGCGCCTCGGTCTCGGTCTCGTCGTTGGCCGCGGTGCCGGTGCCATGCGCGTTGACGTATTGGATGTCGGAAGCGCCCAGCCCGCCGTCCTTGAGTGCGCCGTCGATGGCGCGGCACATGCCGCCGGCATCGGGGCTGAGCAGATCGCCGGCGTCCGCGCTCATGCCGAAGCCCGCGATTTCGCCTAAAATGTTCGCCGAGCGATTTTTCGCGTGATCGAGGCTCTCGATCACCATGACGGCGGCGCCCTCGCCGATCACCAGACCCTTGCGGTCGCGCGAGAATGGCCGGCAGGTGTCAGGCGCGAGCACGCGCAACGCCTCCCAGCCTTTCATTGTGCCAAATGCAATGCACGCCTCGGCGCCGCCGGTGACCGCGACCGGCACCTGGCCCCCGCGCACCATCTGGAACGCAAGCCCGATGGCGTGCGTCGCCGATGCGCAGGCGCTGGCGACCACGAAGGCCGGCCCGCGCAATCCGCAGGACATGGAGATCTGGCTCGCCGGCGCATTCACCATCAGCCTCGGGATGGTGAGCGGATGCAGCCGCTTGGCGTTGTCGCGATAAAGGCGCTTGTAATTCTCGTCCTGGGTCGATTGCCCGCCAACGCCGCAGCCGATGATGGTCGCGGTCTGCTCGGAAAGGCCATCATCGAAGGTCAGACCCGAATGCGCGATCGCCTCGCGCGCCGCGATCACGCCGAACTGCGCCACGCGGTCCATCGGCGAGGCCTCGCGCTCCTCGAAGAACTTGAGCGGGTCGTAATCCTTGACCTCGGCAACCACTTTCTGGGTCAGTTGATCGGTCGGGATGGTCGCCGCAGGCGCGATCCCGCAGACGCCGCGCGAGAGATTGGACCAGTAGGTTTCGGCGGTGTGGCCGATCGACGACAGGACGCCCCAGCCCGTGACGACGACGCGGTGAGGCATCTAGGCTTTTCCGGTGATCTTCTTGATGGCTTCGACGATCTCGCCCACGGTCTCGAACTCGAGCTTGGCGTCGTTGGCATTGAAGGGAATCTCGATGTCGAATTTCTCCTCCAGATCGAAGATCATCTCGACCGCCATCAACGAATCGACGCCGATCTCGTCCAGCCGGTCGGCCATCTGCAGATTGCGCTTGTCGGGCGGCAGCTTCTTGCCGATGATGGCGATCACCTCGGCCGTTACATCACCCATCGCGCGCCCCTGACCACGTTTCACCGGCCGGAATATCCGCAACCACTCTGCATTTCGCGCCGACCAGCGCGCCCTCGCCGATGCGGACGTGCTCCGCCACCCCGACCTGGCCCGCCAGCGTCACACGATCGCCGAGCATGACGCCGCCGGACAGTCCGCATCCGGTGGCGATCATGCAGTGTCGGCCGATCATGCAGTTGTGGCCGATCTGCACGAGATTGTCGATCTTGGTGCCCTCGCCGATCACGGTGTCGTCGCGGCCGCCGCGGTCGATCGTGGTGTTTGCGCCGATTTCGACGTTGTCCTGAACGATGACACGGCGGACCTGCGGCACCTTGATGTGGCCCTTGGCATCCGGATGGTAGCGGAACCCCTCCTGCCCGATGCGGCAGCCGGCATGCAGGATGACGCCGTCGCCGATCAGCGCATGCACCACCGAGGCGCCGGGGCCGATCGAGCAGTCGCGGCCGATCTGGACGTCCGGCCCGATCACGGCGGTGGCGCCGATCACGGTACCCTGGCCGATGCCGGCGCGCGGGCCGATCACCGCACCCGGATCGATGGTTGCGCCGTCCTCGATCTCCGCCGTCGGATGCACGATCGCGCCTTCGGCTATCCCGCCTGTTTCGAACAGCGAGTGCGGGCGGAGCGAATCCGGATAGAGCCTGCGCGCCACCGTCACGAAATCGCGGAACGGCTCTGCCGTGATCAACACCGCCAGTCCGGCCGGCGCGCGCGCGGCCAACCGCTCGCTGGTCAGGCAGATGCCGGCGGCTGTCGTCGCCAGCCGATCGAGGTTTTTTTCATTGTCGATGAAGGTAAGGTCGGATGGACGCGCGCGCTCAAGCGCGGCGATGCCGATGATGACGCCATCGAACCGCGCGCCGCCGCGCGGCACGGCGCCGGTCAGACCGACGATCTCGCGGACAGTCAGCCCCGATGGTTGCGGAAAGAACTGGATCATGCGGGCGGGACCATATGCGAAGGCGGGGGAGCGGTGAAGTGCAGAAGGCTCTACACCGGCACGCCGGTCGCATCGTAGGTAAACAGCCACTCGTAGCGCGCCTTTACCTTGTCTTCCTGCCATTCGCGCGTGACATAGGCCTCGGCCCCGGCGGCGTCCGCCATTTCGGGATTGTGGAATCGCTTGGTGTTCTCGATCGCGGCCTGCACGCATTGGTTGGCGCGCTCGCGCCGCGCCGCCTCGTAGTGCTGCAGCGCCTCCGGCCCGACGCCGTATTTCTTCACGCAGCGGCCGAGCACAAGGCCGTCCTCCAGCGCCATGACAGCGCCTTGCGCCATCATCGGCAACATCGAGTGGCAGGCGTCGCCCATCAGCGTGACGCGCCCTTGCGTCCAGGCCGGCATCGGCGGTCGCGCGAACAGCGCCCACTTGTAGGGCGTGTCGCCGCTGCGGATTGTGGCATGGATGTCGGGATGCCAGTTGCGGAAGTCGTTGCAGAATTCATCAGCGCTGCCCTGCACCGTCCAGCTTTCCACCCGCCAGTCGTCGCGCTCCAGCAGGCCTACGAGATTGAGCAACTGTCCACCCCGCACCGGATAGTGCACGCAGTGGCCGCCCGGCCCGACCCAGTTGGTGCCGACATGCATCCGGATGCCGGCCGGCACGCGGTCGCGGGGCACCAGCACGCGCCAGGCAACGATGCCGGTGAACTCCGGCCGGTCGGCACCGAACAGAGCGGCGCGAACGCGCGACTGTACTCCGTCGGCGCCGATGACGATCGGTGCCGTGACCGTCTCGCCGCCCTCGAACCGGATGGTGGCGGCCTTCTCATCCTGAGTGATGCCGACGCATTTGTGTTTGAGATGGATCGCATCCGGACGCTCGCTTCGGATCGCGTCCAGCAGGACCGTGTGCAGATCGCCCCGATGGAACATCATGTATGGGAAGCCATAGCGTTCGACCGACTCGCCGCCGAGATCGAACAGCTTCCAGGTCTGGCCGGTGCTCCAGAGGCGGATTTCCTTGCCCGAGACGATCACGCCGACCTTTTCGATCGCCGGCCCAAGACCTAGTGCATAGAGAACGCGCGTGCCATTCGAGCTGATCTGTACGCCTGCGCCGAGTTCCTTGAGCTCCGGCGCCTGCTCATACACATCGACGCCGATCCCTTGCCGGATAAGCGCCAACGCCGCGGTTAGGCCCCCGATTCCGGCACCGACGACTGCAACATTGTCACTCATGTCCGTCTGAAACTCCGTCCTCCGGCCTTGTGCCGGGCCTCCCCGTCTTAATACCCTATCCGTGCCGATGCCGTAGGCGGCGGAGTCTTGGGGTGCGACGTATGGCTGGCATTCGCTCAGTTCTGACCACGATCCTAGCTCTTGCCTCCCCTGCCTGCTGGCTGATGATCCTGACCCTGCCCGCCTCGGCGCAGAACGCGCCGACACGGGAGGAACTTGCCGTCTATGCCGGACTGCACGAGGCCGCCGCCAAAGGCGACATCACCGAGATCGAAAAGCTGATCAAGGAAGGCGAGAAACCCAACATCCAGGATTCCAAGAGCCGCACGCCGCTGCATGTCGCCGCCTATATAAAGCAGCCTGCCGCCGCCCGCGCGTTGCTCAGGCTCGGCGCCAACCCGAACGCGCTGGAGATCGACCGTTACGACATCGTCACCATCGCGGCGGTCGCCAACGATCTCGAAATGCTGAAAGTGGCGCTGGACGGCGGCGCCAGCGCAAAAAACATCACCAGCCGCTATGACGGCACAGCGCTGATTGCGGCGGCGCATATCGGCCATGTCGAGGTGGTGAAGATGTTGATCGCCGCCAAGGCTCCGCTCAACCACGTCAACAACCTCGGCTGGACCGCGCTGATGGAAGCGGTCGTGCTCGGCAATGGCGGCGCCAACCACACCGCCACAGTCCGCGCGCTGGTCGAGGCCGGCGCCGACGTCAACATCGCAGACAAACAGGGCGCCACGCCGCTGCAGCACGCCCGCCGCCGCGGTTATGTGGAGATGGCGCGCATCCTCGAAAACGCCGGAGCACGCTGATGACTATATGGCTGCCGCGGCTGGCGCTCGCGCTGACCTGCCTCGCCGCCTGCGTTGGCTTCGCGGCGGCACAGACCTATCCGAGCCGCGTCATCACCATCGTCGTGCCGGTTGCGCCCGGCGGCGTCTCTGACACCCTTGCCCGCGCGCTGGCGCTGCGGCTCACGCAGTCGCTCGGCCAGCAGGTGATCGTCGAGAACCGCGGCGGCGCGGCACACACGATCGGCGCCGCGGCGGTCGTGAAATCCACACCCGACGGTTACACGCTGCTGCTCACCGAAGGCACCGCGCTGATCCCGAGCCTGTACAAGAGCCTGCCATACGACACCGAGAAGGATCTGGCGCCGATTTCCGGCCTCATCACCATCAGCCAGGGTGTGGTGACCAACACTGCCCTGCCGGTGAGCAACGTCGCGGAGCTTGTCGCACTGGCCAAATCGAAGCCCGAAGGCCTGAACTACGCTAACTTCGGCGCAGGCGGACAGCTCAACATGGCGCTCTTGTCGAGCATGACCGGAGCGAAATTCACAGGCGTGCCCTATCGCGGCTCGGCGCCGGCAATGAATGACGTGATCGCCGGCCATGTGCCGATGATGGTGGTGAGCGTCGGCCTTGCCGCGCCTCAGGCGCGCGCTGGCAAGATCAAGCTGCTCGCGGTGACGGGGAGCAAGCGTGTCCCGCAACTGCCCGACGTGCCGACCATCGCCGAAGGCGGGCTTCCCACATTCGTGGCGGAGTTCTGGTTCGGGCTGTTCGCGCCCGGCAGCACGCCATCCGACATCGTCGCCCGGATCAATTCCGAGGTGCAGAAGATCCTCGCCGACGGCGTATTCCGCGAGCGTTCTCTCGATCCGTATATGTTCGCGCCGCTCGCGGGCTCGCCGCAGCAATTCACCGACTACATCCGCGCCGACGTGCGGAAATGGGAACGCGTGATCCGCGACGCCAACATCAGGGTCGAATGAACATCATGACCGAAAGGCTCGACCTGAGCATCGCGCTGTCCGAGAACGAGAACACCCGTGCCATCCTCGACGGCCGGATCGCGCCGGACGCCATCAAGCTGCATGCCACCGCGCTGCACCCGTCCGAGATGTTCTGGCGGCAGCTCAAGTTCGCCGAGTTCGACGTCTCGGAAATGTCGATTTCGTCGCTGACCATCGCGACATCGCAGGGCCCGACGCAATGGGTCGCGCTTCCGGTGTTCACGACGCGCGAGTTCTTCCATTTGCGCGCTCTGGTGCGGGTTGCTTCCGGCATCCAGTCGCCGGCCGACCTCAAGGGCAAGCGCGTGGGCGTGCCGGAGTATCAGCAGACCGCCGCGATCTGGGGCCGCGGCGTGCTGCAGCACGAGTTCGGTGTGCATCCGCGCGAGATCGAATGGTTCATGGAGCGCACCGAAGACACGAGCCACGGCGGTTCGACCGGCTTCAAGGCGCCCGAAGGCGTCACCGTCAATCGCATCCCGCAAACCACCAACATCGGCGAGATGATGGTGCGGGGCGAGCTCGACGCCACGCTGCTCTATCTCACGAGCCGCAATCTGGTGGACAGGAGCCGTATCGATCTCGCCGGCGACAGTCGCTTTCGCCCGCTGTTCGACCGCGCCGCCGAGGCAAAGCGCTATTTCGCCAAGACCGGCATCTACCAGATCAACCACGGCATGGTGATCCGCCGCTCGATCTTCGAGCACCACCCCTGGGCCGCGCTCAACATCTACAACGCCTTCGCCAAGGCGCGCGGCGACGTCATCCGCGCCCGCGACACATCGCTGCACCGGCATTTCGAGCCGGGCCTCCTTGGCGACGACGTACGGCGCACGCTCACAACCGACCCGATGGTCTATGGCGTGAAAGCCAACCGCAAGGTGCTGGAGACCATCACGCAATACATCCACGAGCAGGGCCTGACCCCGCGCCGCGTCGGTCTGGAGGAGATTTTTGCCCCGAGTACGATGGATTTGTAAGGCTTAGCGAAGCCGTGCCGGACGCCTTGGCGCGCCAGCCTGGGCGCGGAAAAAGGGATTGCGTTAACCATCTAAGTATCGGAACATATTGATGTTCGGACCATCAGGGGGGATGTCCCGTTTTTTGTTGAACATTGCGAAGCGGTCGCTGCCAAGATTGACGTTACGCGGCGCTGGCTTGGTGAGCAAGGATGCCGTGTGTTGAGCCTCTTTGTTGATGAGCTGCGAGGGCGGCTCGCAATGCCGGCAGATGTT
>CAMAWG010000128.1 GCA_945861855.1 Rhodoplanes serenus | reverse complement strand
CCGGCGCGCTACTTCGTCACCCGCGACGACCGCATCATCATGGCCTCCGAGATGGGCGTGCTGCCGATCCCGGAAAAGGACATCGTGCAGAAGTGGCGGCTGCAGCCCGGCAAGATGCTGCTGGTCGATCTCGAACAGGGCCGGCTGGTTCCGGACGAGGAGCTCAAGGCTGAGCTCGCACGCAGCCATCCCTACAAGCAGTTCCTTCACAACACCCAGATCGTGCTGGAGGATCTGCCAGCCACGTCCGCCGCGGCGCCGATCTCAAACCTCACGCTGCTCGATCGCCAGCAGACCTTCGGCTACACGCAGGAAGACCTCAATCTCCTGATGACGCCGATGGCGGCGCTGGGCGAGGAAGCGGTCGGCTCGATGGGAACCGACACGCCGATCTCGGCGCTGTCGGACAAATCGAAGCTCTTGTTCACCTACTTCAAGCAGAACTTCGCCCAGGTGACGAACCCGCCGATCGATCCGATCCGCGAAGAGATCGTCATGAGCCTGGTTTCGATCATCGGACCGCGCCCGAACCTGTTCGATCTCGAAGGCACCTCGCAGACCAAGAGGCTCGAAGCACGCCAGCCGATCCTCGCCGACGAGGACCTGGAGAAAATCCGCGCGATCTCCGACGTCGGCGACGGCCACTTCAAGTCGATCACGCTGGACATGACCTGGCCGGCGGTTGACGGCGCGGCGGGCATGGAGAGGGCAATCGATGCGCTGAGCGCCCAGGCCGAGAAGGCAGTGCGCGACGGCATCAACATCATCATCCTGTCCGACCGCAAGGCCGGCACCGACCGCGTGCCGATGCCGTCGCTGCTCGGGTGCGCGGCCGTGCATCACCACCTGATCCGCCGGGGGCTGCGCACCTCCGTCGGCCTCGTGGTCGAGTCCGCCGAACCCCGCGAGGTGCACCATTTCGGCTGTCTCGCGGGCTACGGCGCGGAAGCGATCAACCCCTACCTCGCCTTCGAGACGCTGGTTGCGATGCACGCCGCGCTGCCCGGCAAGCTCGACAAGAAGGAAATCGTCAAGCGCTACATCAAGGCGGTCGGCAAGGGGCTGCTCAAGGTGATGTCCAAGATGGGCATCTCCACCTACCAATCCTATTGCGGCGCGCAGATCTTCGACGCCGTGGGCTTGAAGGCCGATTTTGTCGCCAAATATTTCACCGGCACCGCGACCCGGATCGAGGGCGTCGGACTCGAAGAGATCGCCGAGGAGGCGGTGCACCGCCACCGCGACGCATTCGGCGATTCGCCGGTGTTCCGCGGCATGCTCGACGTCGGCGGCGAATATGCCGTGCGCGTGCGCGGCGAGGACCACGTCTGGAACGCCACCACGGTCTCGACCTTGCAGCACGCCGTCCGCGGCAACTCGCAGGAGAAGTACCGGGCGTTCGCGAAGGTTCTCAACGAGCAGGACACGCTGGTCACCATCCGCGGCCTGTTCCGCGTCAAGACCGCGGAGGAGGACGAGCGCAAGCCCGTGCCGATCGAAGAGGTCGAGCCGGCCAAGACCATCGTCAAGCGCTTCGCGACCGGGGCGATGTCGTTCGGCTCGATCTCGCGCGAGGCGCACACCACGCTCGCCATCGCCATGAACCGGATCGGCGGCAAGTCGAACACCGGCGAAGGCGGCGAGGAGGCCGACCGCTTCAAGCCGCTGCCGAACGGCGACTCGATGCGCTCGGCGATCAAGCAGGTCGCCTCGGGCCGCTTCGGCGTCACCGCCGAGTATCTCGTCAACTCGGACATGATGCAGATCAAGATGGCGCAGGGCGCCAAGCCGGGCGAAGGCGGCCAATTGCCGGGCCACAAGGTCGACGCCACCATTGCCAAGGTGCGCCATTCGACACCGGGAGTGGGCCTCATTTCGCCGCCGCCGCATCACGACATCTATTCGATCGAGGACCTGGCGCAGCTCATCTTCGACCTGAAGAACGTCAATCCGACCGGCGACGTGTCGGTGAAGCTTGTCTCCGAGGTCGGCGTCGGCACTGTCGCCGCGGGCGTTTCGAAGGCGCGCTCCGATCATGTGACGATCTCGGGATTCGAGGGCGGCACCGGCGCCTCCCCCCTCACCTCGCTCAAGCATGCGGGCTCGCCGTGGGAGATCGGCCTGGCCGAGACCCACCAGACGCTGGTCGCCAATCGCCTCCGCAGCCGCATCGCCGTGCAGGTCGACGGCGGCATCCGCACCGGCCGCGACGTCGTGATCGGCGCGCTGCTCGGCGCCGACGAATTCGGGTTCTCCACCGCGCCCCTGATCGCGGCCGGCTGCATCATGATGCGCAAGTGCCATCTCAACACCTGCCCGGTCGGCGTCGCGACCCAGGACCCGCTGCTGCGCAAGAAATTTACCGGCCAGCCCGAGCACGTCATCAACTACTTCTTCTTTGTCGCCGAAGAGGTGCGCGAGATCATGGCGGCGATGGGCTATCGCACCTTCAACGAGATGATCGGGCAGATGCAGATGCTCGACCAGCGCAAGGTGATCGAGCATTGGAAGGCCAAGGGCCTCGACTTCTCCAAGCTGTTCACCAAGCCGGTCGCGCCCGACAGCGTGCCGATCTATCGCTGCGAGGCGCAGGACCACAAGATCCATGACATCCTCGACCGCAAGCTGATCGCGCAGTCGCAGGCGGCGCTGGATCGCGGCGCGCCGGTGCGCATCACGGCGGCCATCCGCAATGTCGACCGCACCGCCGGCGCCATGCTCTCGGGCGAGGTCGCCAAGCGCTACGGCCACGCCGGGCTGCCGGACGAGACCATCCACGTCAGCCTCAAGGGCACCGCCGGCCAGAGCTTCGGCGCGTTCCTCGCCAAGGGCGTGACCTTCGAGCTCGAAGGCGAAGGCAACGACTACGTCGGCAAGGGGCTCTCGGGCGGCCGCATCGTCATCCGGCCCGCGGCCGACGCCGGCATCGTGCCGGAGGAATCGATCATCGTCGGCAACACCGTGCTCTACGGCGCGATCGCCGGCGAGGCCTATTTTCGCGGCATCGCGGGCGAGCGCTTCGCCGTCCGCAACTCCGGCGCCACGGTGGTCGTCGAAGGCACCGGCGACCACGGCTGCGAATACATGACCGGCGGCATCGTCGTGGTTCTGGGCTCGACCGGCCGCAACTTCGCCGCCGGCATGTCGGGCGGCATCGCCTACGTGCTCGACGAGGACGGCACGTTCGAGCGGCGCTGCAACCGGGCCATGGTCGAGTTGCAGGAGATGCCGGATTGGATCGACGGCGAGATGCACGGCGATCTCAGCGACATGACGCAATTCGACGGCCAGCGGCTGCACATCCTGATCGCGCGGCACGCGAGATTCACCGGCTCCAAGCGCGCCGCCGAGATTCTCGCCAACTGGCGCGAAGTCCTGCCGAAAGTCCGCAAGGTGATGCCGCTTGAGTTCAGCCGCGCGCTGGCCGAGAAAAGCAAGGCGAACTCGATGCAGGCGGCTGAGTGACGGCGGATGGGTAAGGTCACAGGTTTTCTCGAATTCGAGCGCAACGACCGGGACTATCAGCCGGTCGAGGAGCGGGTTCGTCACTACAAGGAATTCGTCCTTCCGCTGCCGGAGAAGGACATCCGCGATCAGGCCGCGCGCTGCATGAACTGCGGCGTGCCCTATTGCCACGGCACCAACACCATCACCGCCATGCCGACCGGCTGCCCGGTCAACAACCAGATCCCGGACTGGAACGACCTGGTCTATTCCGGCAACTGGGAAGAGGCCGCGCGCAACCTGCACTCGACCAATAATTTTCCCGAAGTCACCGGCCGCGTTTGCCCGGCGCCGTGCGAGGCGTCCTGCACCCTCAACATCGACGACAATCCGGTCACCATCAAGACGATCGAGCAGGAGATCGCCGACCGCGCCATCGCCAACGGCTGGGTGAAGCCGGAGCGCTACGCCGCGAAAACCGGCAGGAAGGTCGCGGTGATCGGCTCGGGCCCCGCCGGCATGGCCTGCGCCCAACAGCTCGCGCGCGCCGGCCACGACGTGCATCTGTTCGAGAAGAATGCCAAGGCCGGCGGCCTGATGCGCTACGGCATCCCCGACTTCAAGATGGAAAAGCGAATCGTCGATGTCCGCGTCGCGCAGATGGAAGGCGAAGGCGTCACCTTTCACTACGGCGTCCATGTCGGCGCCGACCTGCCGGTCGAAACGCTGCTCAAGGACTACGATGCGGTGGCGCTGACCGGCGGCGCCGAGAAGGCGCGCGACCTGCCGATCCCGGGCCGCGAGCTTGGCGGCATCCACTTCGCCATGGATTTCCTGCCGCAGCAGAACCGCCGCAACAGCGGCGAAGCGCTGCTGGACTCGATCCCCCCGATCCTCGCCAAGGACAAGCACGTCGTCGTCATCGGCGGCGGCGACACCGGCTCCGACTGCATCGGCACCTCGATCCGGCAGGGCGCCAAGTCGGTGATGAACTTCGAGATCATGCCGCAGCCGCCCGAGCACGAGAACAAGCCGATGACCTGGCCGCTGTGGCCCTTAAAGCTTCGCACCTCGTCGAGCCACGAGGAGGGCGTGACGCGCGACTTCGCCGTGCTGACGACGAAGTTCACTGGCGAGAACGGCCAGGTGAAGAAACTTCATTGCGCGCGCGCCGACGCCAAGTTCCAGCCGATCCCCGGCTTCGAGTTCGAGCTTCCCGCCGATCTCGTGCTGCTGGCGATGGGCTTCGTGCATCCGGTGCACGACGGCATGATCAAGTCGCTCGGCCTCGACCTCGATCCGCGCGGCAACGTGAAGGCGGACCAGATCGCCTATGCGACCTCGCTGCCGAAGGTGTTCTCGGCCGGCGACATGCGCCGCGGCCAGTCGCTGGTGGTCTGGGCGATCCGCGAGGGGCGGCAGTGCGCCCACGCGATCGACAAGTTCCTGATGGGATCGACCTCGCTGCCGCGGTGACACCACACCGCGCGGACGATCAAGCCGTCACCGGAAAAAAGAGAAGAACCCCGGGTTGCGCGACGGCTGCTGGAACGGCTGCTGCGTCGGCGCGCGGCCGGTGGTGGCGGGCTTCCGCGCACCTGCGGCGGCGACGGGTCGAATCTCCGCATTCGGAGCGGCAACCGTGGTTTCCGGCGCAGGCTTCATCACCGGGATCGGCTCGGTGGTGGTGGCGACGACCGGATCGGTGCCGAGCGGCGCGATCCCGCGCCGCGGCCACGAGAAATCATCGGCGCGCCCGGCCGGTGGCACGATCGCCTCGCCGTTCACCAGCGCGCGGGTCACGGCCCTGGGGCTCGCCGCAGCCGAGGTGTCGCTCATGCCGATCAGCTCCTGACCGGAGCTCGCCGAGACGGTCAGCGGCACCACCGGACCGGCGAGCGGGCGAGCGGCCGGCCCGCTGGGCTTCGCGGCAGCGGCCGGCGCCAACGGCTCACTCTGAGGCAGCGCGATCGGCTCCGAACCCGGCAGCGACACGCGCCGGATCTCGCGCTCGAGATAATGCGCAAGCTTGCGCGCGCCGGCCTTGGTGAAATGAACGCCGTCGCCGGTGCGCAGCCGGCGAATCTGACCCTCGAAGTCGGGGCCCTGCACATTGAAGCGGCCGGTCTCGTCGATGAAGCCATCCCATATGTCGATGTAATTGGTCGAAGCCCTTTCGACGCGGGCGCGGTAGAGGTCGTTCAGATACTGCATGTCGCTCGTCGATTTCGGCCCGCGGATGGACGGCAGGCCGACCCAGAACACCGGCACGCCCGCGCTCTTCAACGCGGCAATCGTCGCGTCGATCCGCCTGGTATAGTAGGCGGCCCATTCGTCGCTGCGGAATTCATAGGTGCGGGTGACGGTGTTGCCGCCCTTCGGCTGCGCCTCAGGCGCAACGATCACCGGCTGTTCGGGCGGGCGTTCGGTGTCCGTGGCATCGGGCGCCGCGCCTCCGGCCTGAGGCGCGGGCTGCGCCGGTGCCGCCGCCGCGACAGGCAGCGAGCCCGGCGCCGGTGCCGTCACGCGCTCGCGGATCGACGCACGGTCGTTCAATCCGACCATCATCACGATGAACTTCGGCTTGGTCGCGGCGATCGCCTCGCGGATCACCTGGGGCCAATCTTGGGTCTCACTGCGGGAGTCGTAGCGGATCAATCCGCTGGTGGCGCGGTTCCTGCGCACGACAGCGAGATCGGGCGGCTCGCCCAGCGCATCCTCGAGGCCGTGGGCCAGCCAGTCGGCCATGGAATCGCCCAAGACCAGCACGCTGCCGCCGCTGGGCTGGGTGTCCATCTTGCGGGGGGCTGGCGCGCGGCTGGAATCGACCGGGCGCTCCACGGGCGGGCGCGGCGCCGAGAACGGGCTGAAAAAAGAGTCGAACGAGCCGCCCCGGCCGCCGAATTGCGCGAGGACCGGGACCGTCATCAGGGCAAGCCCGCAGACGGCCGCGGCGCCGAATCGGGCGCCATTGCCAAACCGCTGCAAAAACTGGCCTTTTGCCGCCATCAAAACATCGACCGGTGGAGGTGCCTCCGGCGCCCCCGATCGAGGGCCGCCGAGCCGCTATCGGTCGTTAACCGCGGGAAATTGTCAACCTGATGGCCTGTGCTTGGTTACCGGCCTTCGGCCGGCTTGCGCTTGGTTACCGCCCACGCAGCCGGGCCAGGATCGTGGCGGTGGCAAAGCCGTCCGGAACGAGCCCAACCGAGGACTGGTAGTCGCGCACCGCGGCACGGGCCCGGGGCCCCAGCCGCCCGTTCGGCTGGCCCGTATCGAAGCCCTTGCGGTTCAGCAGTTCCTGCATCTCGCGCCGCTCGGCCAGCGTCAGCACCGGCTCGTGCCGCGGCCAAGGCTGGACGAACGCATCGCCGCCGCGCAGCCGGTCGGCAAGATGACCGATCGCCAGCGCATAAGCCTCCGCGGGGTTGTATTTCATGATGACGCGGAAGTTGTGCAGCATCAGGAAGCCCGGCCCCTGATTGCCCGCGGGCACCAGCAGATAGGCCTTTTCGTGCAGATGCGGGAACGGCTTGTTGCCGGCCCGCTTGATGCCGTGGCCTTGCCAATCGGCGAGCGTGAGCTGCTTGGAGCGATCCGCCAGCAGATAGTTGAAGCCCTTCGGGATGACGACCTCGTAGCCCCATGTCTCGGCCGGGACCCAGCCGTCCTTCTTCAGATTGTTGGCGGTCGAGGCAATGAGATCGGCGGACGAACTCACCACGTCGCGACGGCCGTCGCCGTCGAAATCGACGGCATAGCGCTTGAACGACGTCGGCATGAACTGGGTCGGGCCGAACGCGCCGGCCCAGGAACCGATCAATTGATCGGGCTTGAGGTCGCCGCGGTGCAGGATTTCCAATGCCGAGAGAAATTCGTCGCGGAAATAGGCCTGGCGGCGGCCGACGCAGGCCAGCGTCGCGGTCGAGCGGATCACCGGCCGGTCGCCACCGAGCGTGCCGTAGTTCGACTCGACGCCCCAGATCGCGGTGATGATGTAGCGATCGACGCCATACTGCTTTTCGACCTTGTCGAAGATCGCTTTGTGCTTGGCGAGGACGTCGCGGCCGTTGGCGATGCGCGCGTCGTTCACCAGGATGTCGAGATAGTCCCAGAACGCCTTGGTGAATTCCGGCTGGGCGTCCATCAGATCCATGATGCGCAGGTCGGGTGTGAGCCCGTGCACGAATTTCTCGAAGCTCGCGCGCGAGATGCTGCGCTTGCTCGCCATCGGCCAGAGGCCTTCGAGGCAGGTTTCGAAATTGGCGGCGGCCTGCCGGATGGCGCCGGCCTGCATCAGCGGATGGCCGGAGGAACCGGACTCGCCGGTCCACTCCTTTGGAGGCGACGGTGCCGGCGCGACCGCGGGCGCCGCAACGGCCGGGGCCGGCGCCTGAGCCGTCACCGACACCGGCGAGGTCCGCTTGCCCATCGGCATCGGCGGGATCACGCGATCGCCCTGCGCGAAGCCGGGAATGGCCGCGCCGAGCAGCAACACGCTGCCCAGCGCCAACCGGACCATCGGTGCAAAATGATTCTGCATGCTCACCAACCGCAAACGGAACGCGCCTCAAGCCGTGCTCCAGGCCGTCATGTCGTCAGCCTTGTGCCCTTGTCCAATCCTCGCCGCCCATTGGGGCAAGATATGGTTGAGCGAGCGTTAATGCCGCAATTCACAAGCCTGCGAGGCTGCAAACGGCGGCCTTTTAGGGCCTACCGCCCCACCCGCAACCGCTCGATCAGTTCCTGCGTCGGATAGGCGTCCGCCGGCAGGCCGACCTTCATCTGGCCCTGCTTCACCGCGGCCCGGCTGGCGGAGCCAAGCCGCCCGTCGGCCTCGCCGATCAACAGGCGGCGGGCGATCAGCAACCGCTGAAGCTCCACAATCTGTTCGGTGGTCGGCACCACCGGCTGGCCGTTGCCAGGACCGACCGGCGGGGCGCCCGCGAGCCGCGTGCCGAAATAGGCCGCGGTCGTGGCATAGACGATAGCCGCGTTCCATTCGGTGTAGGACTTGAAATTCGGATAGGCGAGGAAAGCAGGTCCCAGGCGCCCCATCGGCAGGATCAGCGACGCCGGGAGGCTGTCAGCCGTAAGCTGGCCTTGCGCGGCACTCACGCCCCACTTCACCCACTGCGAGCGCGGGTGCTGATTGTCGAGGCCGGATTCCTGCCACGGCATCTCGGCCGGCACGCGAACCTCCTGCAGCCAGGGCTGGCCTTTCTGCCAGCCAAAGCTCTTCATCAGGTTGGCGGCGGAGGCGAGCGCGTCCGGCACGCTGTGCACCATGTCGACGCGGCCGTCGCCGTCGAAATCGATGCCGTGCTTGAAGTAGTCGCCCGGCGTGAACTGGGTCGGCCCAAGCTCACCGGCCCAGTTGCCGATCATCTGGTCCGGCCGCAGGTCGCCGCGTTCGACGATACGCAGCGCGCCCATCAACTGGGCACGGAAGAATTCCGACCGCCGGCAGTCGTAGGCGAGCGTCGCGACCGAACGGATGATGCTGTAGGTGCCGCCCTTGTAGGCACCGTAGTCGCTTTCGAGACCCCACAGCGCGACCACCACCGGCGGCGGCACGCCGGTGCGCTGCTCGATGCGCGACAGGAGCGCCGCGTTGGCCTTCAACTGCTTCAGCCCGTTCTGGTAGCGCCCCGCTCCCGTCATGCGGCCAGCGAACTGCAGAAAGCTCTGCTGGAACACGCCCTGCCCGCTGTCGCGCCGGATGATCGCCGGGTCGAAGGTCACGCCATCGAGCGCCGCCGAAATCGCCTGGCGCGAAATTCCCTGCTGTTCTGCGTCCTTCTTGAAGGCCGCGAGCCAAGCCTCGAAGCTGCCGGTGTTGCGGCAACGCGGAGCGGCATCGACCGATCCCGACAGCACCGTAACCGCCAACGCCGCCGCGCCGCTCACCGCCAGAATTCGCCGCCACATTGCCGCCGCCCCGATCGTGAGAATGCAAACCCACTGTGCCATCGACTTATTACCGGCAAGTTGGCGGTCCAATCGCGGTCAAAGCGTGGCGGGGCGACCGATTGAAGCAGCACCCCCGGTCCCGGACGCCCGGAACGAGCCGCAGCACCCGGTGGCCTGATCCCGCGCTCTCGCTCATTATGCCCCCGACATGAAACCGATTCGCAAAGCCATTTTCCCCGTTGCCGGGCTCGGCACCCGCTTCCTGCCCGCCACCAAGGCCATGCCGAAGGAGATGCTGCCGGTGGTGGACCGGCCGCTGATCCAGCACTTGGTGGACGAGGCGCGCGAGGCCGGGATCGAGCATTTCATCTTCGTCACCGGCCGCAACAAGGCGGTGATCGAGGATTATTTCGACCGGCAGTTCGAACTCGAACTGACCCTGAAAGAGCGGAACAGGCTCGCCGACCTGAAGCTCCTCTCCGCCGACCTGCCGGAAGCCGGAACCGCGAGCTTCACCCGGCAGCAATCGCCGCTGGGCCTGGGCCACGCCGTCTGGTGCGCGCGGGAGCTGGTCGGCCGCGAGCCGTTCGCGCTGCTGCTTCCCGACGTGCTGGTGCAGCACAAGCCCGGCTGCCTGGCGCAGATGATCGACGCCTACCGCTCGGCGGACGACAACGCCAACGTCATCGCCGTCGAAGAGGTGCCGATGGAGCGCATCAGCTCCTACGGCGTGGTCGGAGTAGGCCCCCCTAAGGGCAAGATGTTCTCGATCAGCGAAATGGTGGAGAAGCCGCCGCGCGACAAGGCGCCGTCGAACCTGATCATCACCGGCCGTTACATCCTGCAGCCGGAAATCTTCGATCTGCTCGAAACCCAGACGGGCGGCGCCGGCGGCGAAATCCAGATCACCGATTCGATGATCACGCTCGCCAGAACGCAGCCATTCTACGGCCTGAAGTTTGAGGGCCGCAGCTTCGACTGCGGTTCCAAGATCGGCTTCCTCACCGCCAACGTCGCCTATGCGATGGAACGCCCCGACCTCGGTCCGGCACTGCGCGAGGAAATCAAGAAGCTGCTCGGCGGCAAGTGAGCCGCATCTACAGCGCCGTCTTCGTCACCGCACCGCTGTTGTCCACATACCAGCGCTCGCTCGGCATCGGCTTTCCGGCAAACCGCGCCGCCATCCAGTCGGCCACCATCGTCGGCGGGTGCGGACCGAGATTAACCGAAGGGCAGGCGCCGATGGCGTGGCGCGCATCTTGATAGACCACGAGGCGCCGCGGATTGGTCATGGTCGAGAGCATCCGTTCGGTGTGCACCATCGGGCTCAGCTCATCCCACTCGCCGGTGACGCAGAGATAGGGCACGCGGATTTTCTCGGCGTGGCCCTCCCAGGTCAGCGTCTGGCGGAAGGCGTCGAACTCCGCCTCGTCGGTGAAGCCCGACATGTACATGAATCGCTTCTTGTAGCTCGGGCTCGCCTCCTCGAAGATGGCGTGGAAGCCGGGCTCGAGATTGTTGGAGTTGGCGACAGCGGCGCAGATGCGCGGCTCGTTCGCCGCGACGATCGTGACGAAGAACGAGCCGAAACTATTGCCGAAGGCGCCGATCCTCTCGGGATCGATCTCCGGCCGCGCGACGAGCCAGTCGACCGCGGCTTTGCCCACCGCTGTCCAGTTCTCCATGCTGACGGTGAGGCCCAGCACCCGGCATTCCGCCTGGCCCGGCCCGTCGAGCGCCAGCACCGCGATGCCGCGCTCGAGCCAGCGATCGCCTTTGAGCGCCACGAACACCTCCTTGTAGGTGTCCATGCCGGGGAACGAGATCACCACCGGGATGCGGCCGCCTTTGTAGTTCGGCGGCAGGTGAAACCAGCCCGGCAGCACCTTGCCCTTGAACGGGATCATCACCGGCTCGATCTTGTGATCTGCCAGCGCCACGTAGCGCGTGTAGCAATCGCGCTTGCTCTTGTTGTAGGCGAGGTTCGTCGCATCGTTCTCGTAGTGCGACCACTGCGCCGAGCCCCAGTGGATCGACGCCATGAAATAATTGTCGCGCGCGGTGACCGGCGAGCCGTCCGCTTCGGCGGCGCGGGCCTTCCCCTCGCGGCGGCGCGCCGAATTGGCGAAGGCTGGCTCGATGTCGGCGTATTTCTTGACCCGCTCGCGGATCGCGGCGAAATCGGCGCCGGCCTCGATGCCGCAAGCGGCATTGAGGTAGAACGAGCGCGGCTGGTCCCAGTCGATGCCGACCGAACGGAGTACGTTGTCGAGCACCCAGCGCTGCTCGGTCCAGCGCCGCACTTCGGGCTCGCCTTGAGATCGGCCTTCGGCGGGTTCGGTCATCGCGCCCTCTTCCAGGAATGTTGGGATGGGACGATGGCCCGTCAGCGCTGCAACTTCAACCCGACCAGGAAGACGCTGGCGTTGTAGTCCACGCCGGTGACGTTGGAGCGTAGCCAGTCGTAGCGGTATTCGCCCTTCAGCGAGAGATCGCGGTTGAACTTGTAGGTGAGCGCGGCGCCGAGCGAGGTCCGCGTGTCGGCGCGCTCCGAGCCGACGTATTCGTCGAAGCCGGTGCCGATCTTCACGGTGCCGATCAGCCAGCGGCGGAACAAATGGTCGACCTGGACGCCGACGTCGCGCCGCAGCGCGCCCGACCAGCCGGGGACGACCGTTTCCTCGCCGCGGGAGCTTGCGGTGAGCGTCGCGGTGGTCAGGCCGGTGGCCTCCCATTTCAACGAGGCGTCGAAAATCACGCCGCGCAAGTCCCGTAGCCGCGGGTCCTGATAGTGCCGCGTCAGATAGCCCACCGCGACCTCGCCGGTCAGCTTTCGGGTGATCTCGAAGGTGCCGCCGACCTTGGGCGTGATCGCCTGCGAGTCGCGCTGATAGCCGTCGCGGTCATATTGCAGTTCGTGCTTGCGGGTGTCGGCGCCGAGCTCCGCGAACGGCTTGACCCCGGGATAGACCTCGTAGCTCGCGCGCATCGCCCCTCCGTATTGGGTGTAGTCGCGATCCTCGTTGCTCGAGCTCTGGCCATCGACGAGCTTGGAATCCTGATATTTGGTCTGATCCATGCTCGCCTTGGCCGACAGTTCGAGATGGTCGAAGCGGTGGCTGAGCCCTGCGGAGCTGCCGTAAGCGACGTAGGTCGGCAGCTTGGCGATATCGGCCGGCAGGTTCGGACTGCCCGGGTAATCGGTCGAAAGGAACAGGCGGCTTTCCAGGTTGATTTTGGTGTCGCGCGTCAGGTCGAAGCGCGTGAAGCTCTTGGCGTCGAGCAACGGGCTGTTCGACGAAGCCAGCGAGTCGTAGCTCGTGAAGCTGCCGCGCAGATCGGCGCGATACTCATGGCGCGACCATTCCGACTGCAACTTCAGCGCGGGCTCCACTGTCGTGAAGGCCGATGCCTTGCCGTCCGGCCGGCGCGAGGGATTGCTGTCGTGGCCGCGGGTGACCTCGATCGAGGGCTTCAAGAGGAAGGTGCCGACGCGAAATCCGACCGGCTCGTAAGCCTCGTGCAGTGGCACGAGCGGCCGGCGCACCGGCGCGTTCGCCGGCTTGTAAACGTCGGCATAGGCCGCGCGCACCTTGGTCTGCGGCGCGCCGACGCGGCCGTCGGCCGCCTGCGGCGGACCGGGCAAAGGTGGCGGCGGAGGCGGCAGCGGCCGCGGATCGCCGGGCTTGCGCTTCGCCTTCTTCTTGCGGATGCCGCCGACGGATTCGAAGCCGGTTTCGCCAGCGCCTGAGGGCGGCGCGATCGCCGTCGGAGCTATCGCCTAAAGTTGGTGACGGCCTGATCTTTTAGGCGGCGGTTTCGTCCTGAAGGTCGCTCGCCTTGGCGATGACCTCCAACCCGTTAGTGAACTTTACCCCCAGGATAAGTTTTGGCAAGAGTGCGTGGCCATCAAGGCGA
>CAMAWG010000127.1 GCA_945861855.1 Rhodoplanes serenus | reverse complement strand
TGTGACCGACAGGTCGATGTGTTTTGCTACCGCCGTTGATAAGGCGCTCGAGAATATCGATTGCATGAGTGCGATCCTTCGCTGCCAGACAAAGAATCGCTTTTATGAATCAACTCAACGCCTTATCCAACTGCGTCGAGTACTATGGGCCGCGCCACAACGAGGTCTATATCCACTCCGAGGTGATGCGCGCGCGGCCGGAGATCAACTGCGTCATCCACACCCATCCCGAGCACGCCATCGCCTTCTCCTCGCTCGGCAAGCCGCTCTCCGCCATGAGCAACGACGGCACCATGTTCTCCGACGGCGTGCCGATCTTTGCCGAGACCACCGACCTGATCACAGACCAGCCGCGCGGCAAGGCGGTGGCGAAGACGCTGGGCGACCGCCGCGCGCTGATCCTGCGCAACCACGGCATCGTCACCGCCGGCACCACCATCGACGAGGCGGTGTTCGTCGCGATCAAGCTCGAGCGCGCCTGCCGCATCCAGATGCTCGCGGGAGCAGCCGGCGGCCCCAAGCTGTTCGTCAAGGACGAGGAACTCGCCGCCAAGCGCAGCCGCACCAACCGCGGCGACTCCCAGGGCAACGCCTTCAGCTATCTGGTGCGCCGCTGGCACCTGCGCTGCGGCTGCGAGGTGCCCAAGGAGTACCGGGCCGAGATCGGCAACTTCGACCGCACGGGGTACAAAGGCAGCTAACGGCCGGTCGGCCAGCGCGGGCGCGTCAGTTCGATGTCGAAGTCGAGGCTTGCGCCCACCGAGAACTTGTCCGAGTTCCGGCCCGCGACGTTCGATATCCTGTCCTCGTATCCGGCGATCATCCGGGCGCTGACGCTGTCGTTGAACTCGTACTTCAGGCCGCCGACGACGGCCAGCCTGGTATCCCGGCGGCCGGCGGCGTCCCCGAGATAGTCGGAGAAGCGAATCCGCGCTGCGCCAACGGCCCACCACGAGCCGGTCAGCCGCCGCTCGATGTCGAAGCGCGCGCCATAGCTATAGCGCTGCGCCGCGAATGCTTCGTCGAGACGCATCGTCACGCTCGCCCCCGCGACGATCCGGTGGTCGCGGTCCGGCCGCCAGATATGGCGTGCGGAAAAATTGACGTCGTTTGCGATATTGTCCGTCGCACCGAAGACACCATCGTAGAGACGCGAGTGCTCGAAATTGATTGTGGCGCTGAACGCGCCCCACCGCTTGACGATATTGCCGCCGATACCGGCAAACGTGTCGTCGTTGTCGCGGAAGCTGCCGAGCGGGCTGTGGCCGGCCTCGGTGTAGAGCGAGGTGCTGAGATCGGATTGCAGATGGGTTGTTGCGGTCAGGCCGAGAAAGGGCGCGCCTGTGAGCGCATGCCGGCGGGAGTTGGCGGTGACGGTTTCGATATATTGCAGCGGGAACGAACCCTCCGCGCGCAATTCGAACGGTGCGGCCCGGTCCGCGCCATGCGCGGCCGCAGCGAAGGCCATCGCCAAGGCCGCGCCGAGCCCTAGCCACCCCGCCCTGGTGATGATTGCAGCCGCCAATTTGCCCGCAGCGAATTCGCGCAGCCGGCGCGAAAGGCACGCGCCGCCGGGCTGCTGTCCCAAAATTGACGCGGTGAATGAAAAAACGCCCCACAGGCCCGACCCGCTGCGGCTAAATCGCGCGACGGGAATCGAAGACCTAACAGTCCGAGGTTGGAGCCGGGATCGTTAACGAGACGTTAACGATCCCGGCCGCGGCTGGAGGCTCGCCCTACTGGATCTTCACACCGATGTCGTTCACGAGCTTGCGGTACTTCTCGAAGTCCTTCCGGATCAGGTCGTTGAACGCCGCGGGCGTCAGGATCAGCGGCTCAAGCGCGCCGGTGACGTTGAGCTTCTGCGCGAGCTCAGGCTCAGCCAGCACCTTCTGCACCTCGGCGCGAAGCTTCGCCACGATCGGCTCCGGCGTGGCCCGGGGCGCAAACAGTCCGAGCCAGATCGTCAGATCGTAGCCCGGATAGAACTCGGCGATGGCCGGCAGTTCGGGAAACGCCGGCGAGCGCTTGGTGCCGGTGGTGGCAAGCCCGCGCAGCCGGCCGGACTTAAGCAACCCCGCGCTGGACGCGCCGGCCAGCACCACCTTGGTCTCGCCGGCGACCGTCGCCGTCCCGGCCGGCGAACCGCCGCGGTAGGGAACGTGCAGCAGATCGATGCCGGCGCGCTGCTTGAGCATCTCGATGCCGAGTTGATGCTGGCTTCCGTTGCCGCCGGACGCATAGGGCAGCGGCGGCTTGGTCTTGCGCGCGTATTCGATGAACTCCGGCAGCGTCTTCGCCGGCACCTCCGGATTGATCGCGAGGAAGAACTGGTTCGATGCCACGCTCGACACCGGCAGCAGATCCTTGAGCGTGTCGTAGGGCATCGACGGATAGACCTGCGGATTGATGGTGATCAGGCTGTCGGCCGCAAGGATCAGCGTGTAGCCGTCGGGCTCGCCCTTGGCGACGGCCTCGCCCGCGACATTGCCGTTGGCGCCGCTGCGGTTCTCGACGAACACCGCCTGCCCCAGGGTTTCGGTCAGGCGCTGCGCCAGCAGCCGTGCCGCGAGGTCGGGCGCGCCGCCGGGCGGGATCGTCACCAAAATCTTGATCGGCCGCGTCGGGTACTGCTGCGCCAGTGCGCCGCCGGCGAGCGTCGTCATCAGCGCCAGCGCCACCAGCCCGATCCATTTCGAATTCATTGCTTCCTCCCGGAATTTCCGTGAGCCTACCCATTGCAGCGGCGGCAGGGAAGTTCCCGGGCTTGCGACCAATTGCGCTTCCCAATAGCGTCCGGGCCAACCGTAAAACTCAAAACCGGGAGGAACGACATGGCTTTCCAAGTACGGCGGGTGATCACCGGCCACGACAGCAACGGCAAGGCGATCGTCAAGATCGACGAGATCGTCACCAATGTGCGGGAGGGCCGGCCCGGCGCGATGGCGCATGCGATCTGGACCACCGAAGGATTTCCGGTGAACAACGACGGCCAGGAGGACGCCGCCGCGCGTCCGGTCCAGACCACGCTCGCCGGCGGCACCATCCTGCGCGTCATCGAATTCAAGCCCGGCGTGCAGGCGCGCAATCACCGCACCGACTCG
This sequence comes from Rhodoplanes serenus, assembly GCA_945861855.1. Lineage (GTDB taxonomy): Bacteria > Pseudomonadota > Alphaproteobacteria > Rhizobiales > Xanthobacteraceae > Z2-YC6860. The sequence goes on along the minus strand of CAMAWG010000127.1, from coordinate 10,179 downwards.
ATCGATTACATCGTCGTCATGGCCGGCGAGATCGACATGGAGATGGACGGCACCGTGGTCCACATCAAGGCCGGCGACGTGATGGTGCAGCGCGGCACGATCCACAACTGGATCAACAACGGCACCGAGTCCTGCATCCTCGCCGTTGCCCTGATCGACGCCAAGCCGGTGACGGCGGGCGGCAAGGTGCTCAACGCGGTGGGTTAGAGACTCGATCCGTCACTCCGGGTCCGGCCTTCGGCCGCCCCGGAATGACGTGGCGGCGTTTGCGCCGTCACTTCGCCAGCATCACGATCGCTTCGGCCTCGAACAACGCATCGGGACGCGCCAGCGCCGGTACGCCGACCGTGGTGCTGGCCGGCGGCTGCGCGGTGTTGACGTATTTGTCGCGCACCTCGCGATAGATCGACAGGTTGGTCTTGATGTCGACCAGGTAGTTGTTGAGCTTGACCACATCATCGAAGCCCGCGCCGACCGCAGCCAGCGCCGCCTTGAGGTTCTCGAACGCCTGCACCGCCTGGGCCCGGAAGTCGCCGGCGATGCTGCCGTCGGGCTTCAGCCCCAGTTGCCCGGCGATATAGACGATCCGGGCCGGCCCGGTGATCTCGACCACATGGGTGTAGCCGCCCGGCTTGGCGATCGCCGGAGGATTCATGAAACGCGTGTTGGATGCCATGGTCTGAAGCCCCGCAATGCCGCCGAACTGGCTTGGCCGCCGCCCCATGCGGCGACCGCAGCCCACTATAGAGGCAACAACATACCTGCCCGCAACCGATAATTAACCAGAGCGGCGCTCTTATCGCTCATAACTTCGGGGCACTCGTGTCCGTCGTTGGCGCGCCATAAGATGTCTGCACCGGTCGAAAATCCCGCACCGCCTCAAGCGACGGCCGACGCCGGCGCACGCCGCGCACCGCTCGCCTTCATCATCGACGAAGAAAGCAACATCCGGCAATTCGTCTCCCTGATCCTGCAGGGCAGCGGCATCGACACCATCGAATTCATCGACGGCGCGTCGTTCCGCGAGGTGCCGATCGCGCGGGCGCCGGACCTGGTCTTCCTCAACGTCAATCTCGAGGTTCAGGACGCGGTTCAGTCGATCGAGGTGCTGAGCAAGTCCGGGTTCACCGGCTCCGTCCAGGTGGTGAGCAACCGCGGCTCGGCCGTGCTCGACACCGTCAAGCAGGCGGGCGAACAGCTCAAGCTGCACATGCTCCCGGTGCTCAAGAAGCCGTTCGAGACATCGGCCATCCAGAAGATCGTTTCCGGGCTCAAGCTCGGTCACGGCCTGCCGGCATCCGGGGTCAAGGTCTCGCTGGCCGAGGCGCTCAAGAACAACTGGGTCGAGTTCTGGTACCAGCCGAAGGTCGACCTGCGCCGCAAGCAGCTCGCCGGCGCCGAGGCCTTCGCGCGCGTCTGCCACCCGCAGCACGGCATCATCAAGCCGCGAACCTTTATCCCCGACGCCGACGACGCAAGCCTGCTGACGCTGGCCGAGCGGGCGCTGGTCAGCGCGCTCAAGTCCGGGCTGAACCTGTCGCGCTTCGGCGTCAATCTGCGGATCGCGATCAACGTGCCGGTCAAAAGCCTGGTCAAGCTGCCGGTCGGCGAAATCGTGCGCGCGCACCGCCCCAAGGTGGACGACTGGGCTGGCCTCATGATCGACGTCACCGAAGACCAGATCGTCCCGGAAATGATGCTGGCCGACGAGCTGAGCAAGCGGTTCGCCGAGCACAATGTCAGGCTCGCGATCGACGACTTCGGCAAGGCCTATGCCGCGCTGATGAAGCTGAAGAAGCTGCCGTTCGCCGAGATGAAGCTCGATCGCTCCCTGGTCGTCGGCTGCAGCACCGACAAGGTCCATGCGCCGATCTGCAAGACCATGATCGATCTCGCCCACAGCTTCGGCGCGCTGGCGGTCGGGGTCGGCCTGGAAAAGGCCTCCGACACCATGGCGATGGTGAGCATGGGCTGCGATCTGGGCCAGGGCTTCCTGTTCGGCCAGCCGATGCCGGAGGAACGCTTCATCGCGCTCCTCAAGCAGCGCGTCACGGTGCGCGCGCCGGCGCCTCCCTCCGCCGCTGTGGCCGAGGCCGCGCTTCAGGGTGTCTGATCCGACGGCTTGGTGACTCCAGGACTCAGTGCGTCCAGGACCCGCGCCGGCTGAAAGCAAAGTTGTCGGCGTAGGACAGGCCGTGGCGTGGCGCGTGCTTGGCTTCCTGCACCTGATAGGGAATGCCGTGGCGCTCGGCGTAGGCGACGGCTTCCTCCTTGGTCGCGAAGTTCAGCCGGAGCTGGCTCTTCATGTCGCCCGAACTGGTCCAGCCCATCAGCGACTCGACCACGCGCGGCTCCTCAGGCTCGTAATCGAGCACCCAATCGCGGGTCTTGGCGTGGCCGGACTGCATCGCGGTCTTGGCCGGCTTGTAGATCCGTGCGGTCATTTTTCCCTCAGCGAAGGCTGGTCGGAGCAGCAGGATTCGAACCTGCGACCCCCTCGTCCCAAACGAGGTGCGCTACCGGGCTGCGCTATGCTCCGAATATTCCGAATATAGGGTGTGAATCGCACGCCGAGCCCGTCCGGGTCAATGCGGCCCTATTTCTGCTTCTCCCATTCCTCCGGCGCAAACCGCACCACCGCGCCCTCGAACGGCAGCCGCGTGTTCTGGAACGCCCCTCCCGCATAAAGGTTGCCCGAGCCATCCCAGGCCACCGTATCGACGAACGGCATCGACACCTTGAGCGTATTGCGGTGGCGCCCTTCGCGGTCGAACAGGTGGACGCGACCCTCGCCGTATTCCGCGACCGCAAGCCACCCCGGCCGCAAGGCGATGCCGTCCGGCCCGGCCAGCGGATAGGAGAACTGACGTGCCGCGGGAACCTGCGCGAAATCGATCAGCACGCGCCGCGCGGTCACGCGCTGGCGGGTGTCCAGCGTCAGCGCGTGCACCTTCCGCGCCAGATGCTCGGACAGATAGAGCGTGCGGGTCGCCGGATCGAAGTTGACGCCGTTGGCGTAGCGGACCCCGCCCACCACCTCGGTCATCACGCCCATCGGGCTGAGATGATAGACGCGGCCGGTCGGCGGCGCGTTGAGATCGAACGCGCCGGCGTCGGAAAAGTAGGCCCCGCCCTGCCCGTCGCTCGCCGCGGCGTTGGGATCCTGGAGCGGCTGCCCCTCCCGGTTGGTGGTGAAGCGGCGGCCGGTGACGCCGGTCGCCGAAACCTCCACCATCGCCCGGCCGAGATGGCAATCGACCACGAAGCCGTTGATGCCGAACGGAACGATCTGGGTCGGCCCGCAGCCGGGCAGCTTCCAGAACTCGCGCGTCCCGCCGTTCTCGATGATGGAGACGCGGTCGGCTCCCATTTCGGTGAAGTACATGCGGCCGCCGTGCCACAAGAGGCCCTCGGGATAGGACCCGGACGCAACCACCACGGGCTCGGCCTGCGCGCCGCCGGCGAGCAGCGAGAGCGCCAGCACGAGCCCGCGCGTCGTCACGCCTGCGTCCCGCGCAAGAACCGGTCGCACAGCATCATGACGATGCCGCAGGCGATGGTGACGCCGGCGAAAAACATGGTGAGCGCGCGCGAGCCGAACGACGGCACCAGCAAGAAGGTCGTGACCAGGGTGCCGAGCACGTTGCCGATGGTCGAGACGCCGTAGACATAGCTGACGATCCGCCCGCCGAACGCGACCGAAACGAGCAGCAGCCGGACCGCGAACGGGGTGAACACGCTGATCAGCGTGAGCGGCAGCATCAGCAGCATGGTCGCGGCGAAGGTGATCCCGGCCATGCCGTCGCCGACGCTGGTCAGCATCCAGGCGAACAGCGGATCGACCCACAGCGGGATGGTGAAGAGATAGATGCCTGCGACCACGAGCAGCGCGCCGCACAGGCGCGGGCTCATGGTGCGGTCGACCAGCGCGCCGCCGATCAGATAGCCAAGCATCAGCGCCACCAGCACCGTTGCTATCAAAGAAGCCCAGGTGTTGATGCCGCCGCCGAAGTACGGATAGAGGTAGCGGCTGCCCAGCATCTCGAAGCCCATCAGCGCGAAGCCGAGAATGAGGGCGAGCGAGAGCAGCAGGATGCCGCGGAGGTGCGAGCTCTGCATCAGCGGGGCGCTTCCGTCTGCTCTTTCCACTTCTCGTTCTTCTGCTCGATCGCGCGCATGGTCTCGACCGGCGCGAAGTCGTCGGTCAGGATCTTGCCGGTGGGGCGGTTGAGCACGCGCCGTTCGGCGGCGAGCTTGGTCAGGTCGTAGCGCAGCTTGTAGCGCGCCTGCACCTTGGCGGCGCGCGCCAGGAGTTCCGCCTGCGACAGTTGCGGCCCGTCATAGCCCACGGCGACCACGTTGCCGCCGCCGTCGTAGAGATCGACCGACGGGAACACGCTCTTCAGCGTCGCCGACGCCGAGTCGAACAGCATGGTCGAGGGCTCGATGTTCTGCACCACCACGCCGCCCGGATTGAGCCGCGATTTCACCAGCGTGTAGAACTCCCGGGTCAGCAGATGGAACGGCACGAACGGCCCGCGGTAGGCGTCGATCAGGATGACGTCCCACTTGGCGCTGTCCTTGAGCAGGAACGCGCGCCCGTCGGACACCACCGCGCGCAGCCGCGCGCTCTCCTGGAACTTGAAATACTTCTTGGCGAGATCGACCACGTCCTTGTCGAGCTCGATGGCGAGGATGCCGGTGTCGGGCAGCGAGGCGCTGAGATAGGACACCGTGCGCCCGCCGCCGAGCCCGATCTCGGCGATCCGCTCGATCTTTGGCGGATAGGCGACGCCGACCGTCATATAGCGGGTGTATTCGACCGACAGCCCGCCCGGGTCCGAGAGCTGCATGGCGCTTTCGGTGTAGTAGCGTTTGTTCTGGCCGAACGTCATGCTGACGGCGTCTTTGTCGCCGAAGATGAAGATGTTGTTGTAGAGCGACTCGCGCTTCTCAAGCAGTTCGTTCGCCGCGGCCGCGACCGGCGCCAGAACCGCAACGATCGCAAGGCTCGCGAGACCGGCGAAGGCCATCCGCCGGGGCAAACACCATTTCCGCATCACGCTTGGGCCTTTCCGAAAAACCGCGCCCCCACACAACACCGTCCCTCGCCGCATGGGCGGAGCGCGGTGTGTCGCACCCCCACAAATAGGCAAGCTGTGGCAAAAAGACAACGAAAGCGCGGCTGCCGCAGGGGCCGCCGCGCCGAAGTTGGAAGGTTTGAGGAGGTTTCTTGATCCGGCTCCATTCGCGGAGCCGGCGGCCGAACGAGAATCTAGTGCGAAGCCGGTCCGGTCTGCGTGCCGACATCCGGCCGCACCTCGGCCGCCATCAGGCCCTTCGGGCCAGGCCCGAAGCGCACCAGAACGGTCTGGCCGGGCCGGAGTTCTGCGAGGCCGAAGCACCGCAACGTCTCCATATGGACGAAGATGTCGGGGGTGCCCTCGCCGCGGGTCAGGAAGCCGAAGCCGCGGAGCCGGTTGAACCACTTCACCATCGCCCGCTCGAGCCCGCTGGTCGGCGTCACCGTGACGTGGGTGCGCGCCGGCGGCAGCGTCGAGGGATGGACCGCCGTCGATTCGTCCATCGACAGGATTCGGAAGCACTGATAGCCCTTTGGCCGCTGCAGCACCTCGGCGACCACGCGCGCGCCTTCATAGGCGGTCTGGAAGCCGTCGCGCCGCAGGCAGGTCACGTGGAGCAGGATGTCCGCGCCGCCGCCGTCCAGCACGATGAATCCATAACCTTTGGAGACATCGAACCATTTGATGACGCCGGACAACTCGACGACGGTTGCTGTCTCGTCAGAGACATCGCCGACCGGTTGCGGTCCAAGCCCCAAGCCTTTTGGAAAATCGTCCGACGCCATGACGACGCGGTTGCCCCTGAGTTGCGTCTCTTGAGGACGCTGCCGCGAATCTCTCTAACAACGTCAACAGTCGCACCGGCAATGGCGTTGCGCAACGGAATGTATGACGGCCTGTGAAAAACGCGTGGATATCGTTCGGCGCATCAATGCGCTATGAACGGCGCGAGCACGGTCCCGATGTCGTCGTGCAGCACGAGATCGGCGATCTCGTCGAACTCCGTCTCGTCCCGGTTGACGATCACGAGCCGCGCCCCGTTGCGCTTGGCGGCCAAGGGGAAGCCCGCCGCCGGCCAAACCACCAGCGACGAGCCGATGACGAGGAAGAGATCGCACGAGTCGGTCAGCTCCTGGGCGCGTTGCATGGCCTGCTCGGGCATGGCCTGCCCAAACGATACCGTCGCGGTCTTGATATAGCCGTCGCAGACGGTGCATTCCGGCGAACGTCCGCCCGACTGGTCGAGACTCTGCTTCACCCACGACAATTCGTAGCGTTTGGCGCAGTCGAGGCAGGCCGCATAGGTGGTATTACCATGCAACTCAACCACGTCCTGGGCCGCAAACCCCGAATCCTGATGCAGATTGTCGATATTCTGGGTGATGATCCCCGGAATCTTGCCGGACTTGTAGAGAGAAGCCAGTGCCCGGTGGCCGCGGCCCGGTTTTGCGCCGCCGAACTGCTCCTGCATGGCGAACCGCCGCCGCCAGCTTTCGTCGCGCATCTCCTGGCTGGCCAGGAAGTCCCCGAACTCGATCGGGCGCATCTTGGTCCAGATGCCGCCGGGGGAGCGGAAGTCGGGGATGCCGCACTCCGTGGATATGCCGGCGCCGGTGAAGGGCACCACCACGGCGGCCTGCTCCAACAGGTCCCGCAGATGCCGGATGCCGGTCTCAAGATCGGGCGCGATCATCTGTATAATGTCCTCAAGCGGCCGGCGGCCGATGTCATGTAAGAGGTCACCATGCGATTTCTGCACACCATGCTGCGCGTGCGCAATCTCGATGCGGCGCTGAATTTTTACGTCAACCTGCTCGGCCTCGAGGAGGTCCGCCGCAGGGTCGACGAGAAGAACAAGTTCACCCTGGTCTTCCTGGCGGCGAAGGAGGATGTCGCCGTCGCGAAGGCCGCGCTCGACGCCGGCCGCCGGGATTCGCCGATGGTGGAGCTTACCTTCAACTGGGACACCGAGGACTACGGCGAGGCGCGCTACTTCGGCCATCTCGCCTACGAGGTCGACGACATCTATGCGACCTGCGAGAAGTTGCAGAAAGGCGGCGTCACCATCAACCGCCCGCCGCGCGACGGCAACATGGCGTTCGTGCGCTCGCCCGATCTGCATTCGATCGAGCTGCTGCAGAAGGGCAAGCCTCAGGCCCCTCGGGAACCGTGGGCGTCGATGCCCAACACCGGGAGATGGTGAAGCGGCTTGCCGGTCAGGCCGGGGGCCATTATAGGGTGCAGCGTCTTTCCGTCCCCATCGTCTAGCGGTCAGGACATCACCCTTTCACGGTGAAGACCGGGGTTCGATTCCCCGTGGGGACGCCATGTCCATTTCTCGCTCCTGATATATCAATCGGTTAGGTGGTGGATTGGCAAACCTGTCACTTGGGTTTGCCAATATATGTTCGCGATCCGTCCATCGATGGGGTCGTGAAGTCCATTCCAGTCGCGGCAAGTTTCTTCTGCGAAGCGTCCTTGGTGTACCGCTCGACCTCGGACAGCGTGCGATGGCCAGTCACGGCCATGATCTCCTGGGTCGACTTGGTGGCCTCCGCCATACGCCTCGCAATCGCCTTCCGCAGCCCATGCGACGACACGTCGGGGCAACCGGCTTGGTCGCACCACTCGCGCATCTTGCTTCCAAAAGCCTTCTTCGAGTGAGGCTTGCCGTAGGCTGTCACCAAGAACGTAAGATGGTCGTTTGGAGTTGCAGCAATCACTCGGCGCAACTCTGCATGTATGGGGATAGTCAATGTCACGGGCTTGCGAAACCGTGACTGGCCATTTTTTTCCTGCGTGTAGGTCAACCAGCCATCCCTGACGTGCTGACGGCCCAGAGCGACAACGTCGCCGATACGGCACCCCGTGTAGAGCATCAGCGCCATCGCCAGCCGCGCCTTAGTGCCGACCGGGTGATGGGCTTCGTATGCGGCGATATGGTCCTCCGTCCAAGTCTTATGGCCGTTCGAGGTTGCCTTCACATTGGCAATCCCTTGCGTCGGGTCCTCGGAGAGGAAGCGTTCCGCGACCGCAAACTGCATCAACCCACGAAGGGTTTTCGAAAAGACCCGCGCAGCGAACGGCGTGTCGAATTTCTCCGCCACCATTTTTTGAATATGACTGCGCTGCAATAGCGCGTATCGCTTCTCGCCATGCGCGGCCCGGAACCTTTGGAGGATATTCCGTCGAGAAGCCTGAGTTGCAAGCGCAAGCGTTCGGAACTCCACCGAAGTTAGGTAGGCCACCACCAGAGCGTTGATGGTGCCGAGTTTGGTGCGGCTTGCACCAATCTCGACGCGAGGTGCTTCGCCAGCCAACGCGGCGCTGTAGCATTCCATGAATTCAGGGGTACCGGGTGCACCCTTTAGCGGCGTCTGCTTGCGGCCGGGCAGGCGGACATAGCGCCTGATCTTGCCGTGCCGATCTACAAACTGATGCACGTAGTCGAGTCTGATCTTCGTCATGCCGCCCCGTCCCATTCGTTCGGTTCGAGCAACGTGCCTGTCGAGTCGTTGGCTTTAGCCGGGATGATTACGATCTTCCCAGTTTTTTCAATTTCGTACCGCCGAACCGCCAGCCCTGCTTTTTCAGCAGCCTTCATAGCCCTTGTCAGATCGCTCTGCTTAAAGGTTGCGACACCTCGAGCGACACCTCGAGACACGACTATGTTCTCCCAGTTCATCGTCGACTGCTTGGAACTGGGGACAGAGAAGTTCGGATTCTGCACATAAGCAACAGCTATTTTTCAGCGCCGCGCTTCGCAGAATGCGACCCGCAGCTAATTGTAAAAACTCTATACGTTCGTATAATATTCGCGATGGAGAGGAAATTATGCCTAAGCACAGCGGAAAATGGGTTTCCTACCTTCGAGTCTCGACTGACAAACAAGGCCGTTCTGGCCTTGGGATTGAGGCGCAGCGTCAGGCCGTTTTCGACTATCTCAACGGCGGGAAATGGAAGCTGGAAGCCGAGTTCATCGAGCAGGAAAGCGGCAAGCGCAGCGACCGGCCCGAATTGGCAAAAGCGATAGCAGCTTGCAAAAAGCTCAAGGCCAAGCTGGTCATCGCCCGCTTGGATCGGCTCGCTCGCAATGTGGCGTTCGTCGCAAGCCTGATGGAGCGCAAGATTGAGTTCGTCGCTTGCGACATGCCGGAAGCCACGCCGATGATGTTGCACATTTACAGCGCGGTGGCCGAGCAGGAGGCCCGCAACATCTCGGAGCGAACCAAGGCCGCGCTCGCCGCCGCCAAGGCGCGCGGTCAGAAGCTCGGTGCGCCCCGTCGCAAGCTCGCCAAGGCCCGCGTTCTGGGTGCAGAAGGCAACCGGCGCAACGCGGAACGGTTCGCCTCGAACGTCTGGCCCATCATCGAGCAGGTGAAGGCGAGCGGCATCACATCATTGCGGGGCATCGCGGTGGCGTTGACGGCGCGCGGTGTTGCGACGGCACGTGGCGGAACGTGGAACGCCGCTCAAGTCGCTCACATCATCGAGCGGGCCGAGCGTTGGACCGATAACCCGTTCGAGGGCGCGACAATCGCCACGCCGAATCGCGGCTAGGCTGCGACACTAAACGACGCCGCTACGTTGCCAGCGGCTCGTCGTCGATCAGTTTCTGTAACTGCGCGTCGGTAAGATGCGGGAAGCGCTCCCTCAGAGAGGGGAGTAACTGATCCATGTTCTCGGCGTAGTGTTCTGAGGGTAGCCTCGCGGAGGATCGCCGCTCTCTCCCCGGCAGAGAGTCCGGCCTCGCTGACGTTCCGCGCGCCTCGGCCGCCGCCATCGCTTGCTGGTGCGCCGCCTTCCACGCCTCCGGCGACATCGCCCCTAGCGTCATCGGCTCGTCGTCCTCGATCACGGGCGAGTACCCCTCGGTCGGAGAATCCGGAGGCTCTTTGGGTAGTACGAGCGGCCCCCGTTGGCGCTCGCGGTGTTTGCGCCAAGCTTCTAACCCGCATTATTCATCCCATTGACTCTCCCGTCGCGCAAACCTGCGTTTTGGCTTGACTGGTTTGCGCTTTCGCCGCTTCTCGGACACGGCTCTTCGTCACCGGCGGCGGGCCAGCGTGCGGGTTGGAGAGGGTTTGCGGGTTGA
>CAMAWG010000126.1 GCA_945861855.1 Rhodoplanes serenus | reverse complement strand
GGCACGGTGAAGGACACGTAGATCGGCGCGACCTGGTTGATGGTCGCAAGCGAGGCTATGTCGGCCTGCCGCACGATATTGCCGACCTTGACGTTGGCCGTGCTGATGCGGCCGGAGATCGGCGCGCGGATGGTGGAGTAGCTGAGCTGCACCTTCAGGCCCTGCAGCGTGGCCTTGTTGGAGTCGGCGAGCGCACGAAAGACATTGACCTGGGTCTGGGCGTTGTTGAGCGTCACCTGCGTGGTGGCGTTCTTGGCCACCAGTTCGGCGTAGCGCTGCACGTCGCGGGTCGCCTGCTCGAATTGCGCCTCGGCGCCAGTGATCACCGCCTCGACCCGCTTGATCTCGGATTCGATGGTCCGGCTGTCAAGGACGAACAGGACGTCGCCCTGCTTGACGCGGGCACCGTCCTCGAACTTCACCGCGACGATCTCGCTGTCCAGGCGCGGCTTGATGGCGACGCTGGCGATGGTCGTCACAGTGCCCAGCGCCTCGAGCCGGATCGGGACCGACTGCTTGACCGCCTTGGCGACGCCGACGGGCACCACCCGTCCCTCGGCGCGCGGAGCCTGCGCCGCAGCCTTCTGCGACGCCGATCCGTTCCAGAGAAATGCGCCAAGTCCGGCAAGGGCGAGCCCCGCAACCGCCCCCACAACCATCGTTCGTTTCTTCATCTGGCTCTCTCGGCCCCGGCCCGAAGGCCGGTGTCCCGCACTCCGTCATTCCGCCGCGGCGGCCCGAACCCCCAGTTTCACAGGGTCCTTTAGCACATTGCGCCGCCCGCTTGCACGTCCCGCCCCGGCGGTACAACACACACTCGTACAACCCCGGAACCCTAATTTCCTTCAAATCCTTTTGGCGGTTCGAGAAGTCGGGCATGTTGGTTAATGTCGCCGGCCCAAAACCCGACCGAGAGCCACGGATGCGCATCGCCACCTGGAACGTGAATTCGGTCAAACAGCGAATCGAGAACCTGACCGCCTGGCTCACCGAGCGGGCCCCCGACATCGTCTGCCTGCAGGAAACCAAGACCGTGGACGAGGCGTTCCCGCGCCAGCCGTTCGAGGCCCTAGGATACAATGTTGCGGTGCATGGCCAGAAGACCTTCAACGGGGTGGCGATCCTGTCCAAATACAAGTTCGACGAGGTCACCCCCGGGCTGCCGGGGGACCCGGCCGACTACCATGCGCGGTTCATCGAGGCGACGGTGTCGACCAAGAGCGGCGTGTTGCGGGTTGCCTCGATCTATCTGCCCAACGGCAACCCTCCCGATACCGAAAAATATTCATACAAAATCAAATGGATGGAGCGGCTTACTAAATACACACATGAGCGGCTTCAACTGGAAGAGCCGCTGGTCCTGGCGGGCGACTACAACGTCATTCCGACCGCCGACGACGTGCACAATCCGGCCGCCTGGGCAGCCGACGCGTTGTTCCTGCCGCTGACCCGGGAGAAGTTCCGCACGTTGACGAATCTGGGCCTGACCGACGCCATCCGCGCCGTGAGCGACGAGAAAGGGCTCTACACGTTCTGGGACTACCAGGCCGGCGCCTGGCCGAAGAACTGGGGCATCCGCATCGACCACCTGTTGCTGTCGTCCCAGGCGGCCGACCGGCTCACGACCGCGGGCATCGACAAGCACGTCCGCTCCTGGGAGCGGCCGTCCGACCATGTGCCGGTGTATGTCGATCTGGATATCGAGGCGGCTTGATTTAGCCCGGGCCTGTCATGCCCGCGAAGGCGGGCATCCAGTACTCACCGAATTCATTGGTGAGACGCCATCCGAAACGTCGATTCCATGGGTACTGGATCATCCGCTTACGCGGATGATGACGGCGGAGTGCTGAGCCAACGTTTCGCCTGATTACTCCCGCCGGCCTTGGACCCAGCGCTTGAGCAGGATGAGGGCGAGCGCGCGCTCGTCGTCGCTGGCCTGCTGCACCGAGCTCTCGCGCAGTTGCGCGATCCACGGCTCCTTGGCGCCCGGCCCGTCGCAGGCGACGGTGAGCCACATCAGGCCGGATGCGCGCTGGCGCATGCCATGCTCGCCGTTGAACAGGATGCGGCCGAGCACCGCCTGCGACTTGTAATGCCCCTTGTTGGCGGCGAGCACCAGCCACGGCACCGCGCGCTTGGTATCGCGGGTGACGCCGTTGCCGTCGAGATAGAGCGAGGCGAGCTGGTACTGGGCCTCGGGATCGCCGAAATAGGACGCGGCATGGGCGAACATGCGGCGCGCGAGCTCGGGGCTCTGCGGCACCGTCGTGTTGGGGATGCCCTCGAGATAATACTGGCCGAGCGCGACGAAGGCGTTGGCGACGAAGCGCGCCCGCGGCATCGCCGGATTGTCGTCGGCATGGGTGTCGGCGAACTTCTGGAAATACTCGAAGGCGCGGTAGTCGTCGCGCTTGACGCCATCGCCCTCGGCATACATGCGGCCGAGCTGCCAGAGCGCGAAGGCGTGACCGTGGTCGGCCGCGTATTGCAGCGACGTCACCGCCCGCTTCTTCTCGCCGGTCTTGAGCGCCTCGGTGGCGTTGCGCATCGCATCGACCGGCGACAGCGCGGCCGTCGCCGGCGACGGGCTGCCGTCGAGCGACCGCGTCGGCGCGACCCCGAAGGTGAGCGCGATCGCCGTGGCGCTGGCAAGGACGCTAAATATCCGCATAGCACGACGACTCTGCAGCACCGCCCGGATGGGTGACGGCTCCGTGAAGCGCATCACCGACCTGCTGGGCGTATTTCCAGATGTAACCGGAAGCGACATTGTCCGGATGCGGCTTCCACGCCTTGCGGCGCTTCTCAAGCTCGGCGTCCGAAACCTTCACATTCATGGTGCCCTTGACGGCGTCGATCTCGATGATGTCGCCGTCGCGGACGAGCGCGATCGGGCCGCCGACCGCGGCCTCCGGCCCGACATGGCCAACGCAGAATCCGCGGGTGGCCCCGGAGAACCGGCCATCGGTGATGAGCGCGACCTTGCCGCCGGTGCCCTGGCCGTAGAGCGCGGCCGTCGTCGCCAGCATCTCACGCATGCCCGGTCCGCCCTTGGGACCCTCGTAACGGATCACGAACACGTCGCCTTCCTTGTACTTGCGCGCCCGGACCGCGGCGAAGGCTTGCTCCTCGCGGTCGAAGCAACGCGCCGGGCCGGAGAATTTCAGCTCCTCCATGCCGGCGACCTTCACGATCGCGCCCTCGGGCGCGAGATTGCCTTTCAGGCCCACCACGCCGCCGGTCTTGGTCAGCGGCCTGTTGGCGGGACGGATCACGTCCTGATCCGGATTCCATTTCACGCTCTTGAGGTTCTGCGCGATGGTGCGGCCGGTCACGGTCATGCAGTTGCCGTGCAGGAAGCCATGATCCAGCAGCGTTTTCATCAGGAGCGGAACGCCACCTGCTTCGAACATGTCCTTGGCGACATAACGGCCGCCCGGCTTCAAATCCGCGACATAAGGTGTTCTTTTGAAGACTTCGGCGACGTCGAACAGCGTGAATTCGATCCCACATTCATGTGCAATTGCAGGCAGATGCAGCGCGGCATTGGTCGAGCCGCCGGAGGCCGCGACCACGGCCGCGGCATTTTCCAGCGCTTTTTTCGTCACAATGTCGCGCGGGCGAAGATTGTCGCGGATCAGGTTCATCACCTGCTCGCCGGCGGTCATGCAGAAGGAATCGCGGATCTCGTAGGGCGCCGGCGCGCCCGCGGAATAGGGCAGCGCGAGGCCGATCGCCTCGGACACCGTCGCCATGGTGTTGGCGGTGAACTGCGCGCCGCAGGCGCCTGCCGAGGGGCAGGCGTGCTGCTCCAAGTCTTCAAGGTCGGCCGCCGACATCTTGCCGACGGAATACTTGCCGACCGCCTCGAACACGTCCTGCACGGTCACCGGCAGGCCCTTGAAGGTGCCGGGCAGGATCGAGCCGCCGTAGATGAAGATCGACGGCACGTTCAGCCGGCACATCGCCATCATCATGCCGGGCAAGGACTTGTCGCAGCCGGCGATGCCAATGAGCGCGTCGTAGGCATGGCCGCGCATGGTGAGTTCGACGGAATCGGCAATGACCTCGCGGGACGGCAGCGAGGCCTTCATGCCCTCGTGGCCCATGGCGATGCCGTCGGTGACGGTGATGGTGCAGAACTCGCGCGGCGTGCCGCCGCCCGCGGCGACGCCCTTCTTGGCGGCCTGGGCTTGGCGCATCAGCGCGATGTTGCAGGGCGCGGCTTCGTTCCAGCAGGACGCCACGCCGACGAACGGCTGGTGGATCTGTGCCGTCGTCAGACCCATGGCGTAATAGTAGGAGCGATGGGGAGCGCGCTCGGGACCCTCGGTCACATGCCGACTGGGCAGCCTGGCCTTCAACTTGGTCTTGGCGTCCATTGACGTTCCTGGCCCGGCCGCCGCTTTCCCCCCGCGGGAAATCGCTTGCGGATTATCGTTTCCGCCCTGCTGCTATCCGATCCGGTTGAAAAACAGGAAATGTCACAACAGCTTGGGACGGCCTTCGATCTCGGCGAAGGGTATGGCCAAATCGCGGCACGAGTGAGCGCCCGGCGCGGTATGATGGAAATGTTCCAGAGATGTTGCCGCCGCGCCACAGGCGGCGGCCGCAGTGCAGCATCGGCAAATGTCATCGCTCAGGCTCAAGCGCAGCTTCTTCGCCCGCAGCGTCCACGAGGTTGCGCCCGAACTGATCGGAGCGACCCTGCTCGTCGATGACGTCGGCGGCCGGATCGTCGAGGTCGAGGCCTATCACCACGCTGACCCTGCAGCGCACAGCTTCCGGGGCGAGACGGAGCGCAACGCCGTGATGTTCGGGCCGCCGGGCTTTGCCTATGTCTATCGCTCCTACGGCATCCACTGGTGCCTGAACTTCGTCTGCGAGCCGGAGGGCTCGGCCAGCGCGGTGCTGATCCGGGCGGTCGAACCGCTGCAGGGACTGGCCAAGATGCGCCGGCGGCGAAAACTCGAAGACGAGCGACTGCTCTGCTCCGGCCCCGGCCGGCTGGCGCAGGCGATGGGGGTCACCCGGGCGCACAACGGCCTGGCCCTCGACCGGCTGCCGTTCGAGCTTTATGCGCGCGAGGAGGTGCCGGAGATCGCCGCGGGCGTGCGGGTCGGCATCACCAAGGCGGCGGACTTGCCGTGGCGCTATGGGCTCGCGGGATCGAGGTTTCTGAGCAAGCCGTTTCCGCCGGCGTCATTCCGGAGCGCGCCCGAATGACGGGGCGATGTCACGCCGCCTTGGCATGGCGGTCCTTCACGTCGGTGAACGCGATGCCGGGCGCGCGGTCGCGGGTGTAGCCCAGGTAGAACTCGTTGCGCGCGAGGTACACCGGATCGCCGTCGAGGTCGTCGGCGATGCTGAGCCCATTGTCGGCGATGAATTTCGTCATCACCTTCGGGTCGTCCGAGGTGATCCAGCGGGCGAGCGCGAACTCGGCGGTGTCCCACAAGACTTCGAGGCCGTATTCGTCCTTCAGCCGCACGCGGAGCACGTCGAGCTGCAACGGGCCGACCACGCCCACCAGCGCCGGCGAGCCGTCCTGCGGGCGGAACACCTGCACCACGCCCTCCTCCGCAAGCTGCTGCAGCGCCTCCTTCAGCTTCTTCGCTTTCATGGCATCCGGCAGCCGCACCCGGCGCAGGATTTCCGGCGCGAAGTTCGGCACGCCCATGAAGTTGATGTCCTCGCCCTCGGTCAGGGTGTCGCCGATCGAAATTGCGCCGTGGTTCGGGATGCCGACCACGTCGCCGGCATAGGCCTCGTCGGCGACCGAGCGGTCCTGCGCGAAGAAGAACTGCGGCGCGTTGAGCGAGATCGATTTGCCGGTGCGGACCTGCGTGACCTTCATGCCGCGGGTGAGCTTGCCCGAGCACAGCCGCGCAAACGCGATACGGTCGCGATGGTTCGGGTCCATGTTGGCCTGGATCTTGAACACGAAGGCCGACATGCTCTGCTCGTCGGCTTCGACCACGCGCTTGTCGGCCTTCTGCGCCCGCGGCGACGGCGCCATGCGGCCGATGGCGTCGAGCAGATCGCCGACACCAAAATTCTTCAGCGCCGAGCCGAAGAACACCGGGCTCAGATGCCCCTCGCGGAAGCTGTCCAGATCGAACGGCTTGCAGGCGTCGCGAACGAGCGCTATCTCGCTCGAAATCGCGTCGCCATCCAGGTTGGGATTGAGGGCTGCGACGTCGCCGATGCTCATCTCGCGCAGCGTGCCGGCCTTGCCGGCGTCGCCCTCCAGCAAACGCACGCCGCCGCCCTCGACCGCGATGGTGCCGACGAAATCGCGGCCGCGGCCGACCGGCCAGTTCACCGGCGTGGTGTCGAGCGCCAGCGTCTTCTCGATCTCGTCGAGCAGGTCGAACGGGTCGCGGCTCTCGCGGTCCATCTTGTTGATGAAGGTGATGATCGGGATGTCGCGCAGGCGGCAAACCTCGAACAGCTTCCGGGTGCGCGCCTCGATGCCCTTGGCGGCGTCGATCACCATCACGGCTGAATCGACCGCGGTCAGCGTGCGGTAGGTGTCCTCGGAAAAGTCCTCGTGGCCCGGCGTGTCGAGCAGGTTGAACACCCGGCCGTCGTATTCGAAGGTCATCACCGAGGTGACGACCGAAATGCCGCGCTCCTTCTCGATCGCCATCCAGTCGGACTGGGTGGTGCGGCGGTTGCGCTTGGCCTTGACCTGGCCGGCGAGCTGGATCGCGCCGCCGAACAGCAAAAGCTTCTCAGTCAGCGTGGTCTTGCCCGCGTCGGGATGGGAGATGATGGCGAAGGTGCGCCGCCGCTCGATTTCGCCCGCCAGCGGCGAACGGTTGTGGCCAGTGCCGGGTGCGCGAACGGGTGCATTCATGGGGCCTATTTACAGGGTAACGCCCCGGATTCAAGGCTGATGAGGTTCGTGTCCCGGATGCGGTGCAGCGTGGAGCGCGAAGCGCGGAACGGTGCACCGCCGATCCGGGACCCAGCTTGCTTCGGGAAGAAACCGGGGTCCCGGGTCTGCGCTGCATCACTGCGTGCTGCAGCGCGCCCGGGACACGCCGCGTCTAAAGCCGGAAATTGGGATCGAAGCCGAGTTCGCGGCGTGCCTTCTCAATCGACAACTCGCCGTCGTCCTCGGCGAGGTTGTAGATGCCCGGCGCGCCGCGGGTGACGGCAAGGAACGCCGCGTGGGCGGCGGCATCCGTGGTCAGCGGCCCCGGCCCGCCCGGCCGGTCGAACCAGGTGCCAGGGCCGTAGAGCCTGCCGTAGCGAAGAACGATCCCGTCGATGCCCGCCGTTTTCAGCACCGCGTCTTCGAGCCCGACCACGCCGGCAATGGTCGTGCGGTGGGCTTCGCTTTCGTCGAGCGGATCGCCCTCCCGGTGCGGCGTGGGCCCCTTCGCGTAGATGAAGGCGATGCTCTGCGCCACCACGCGGCGGGCGCCCGCAGCCTTCGCAGCGGCCATCAGGTTCCGCGTGCCCTCGATGCGGAGGCGCGCATTGGCCTCGCGCACCCCTGCCGCGTTGGCCGGGTCCATGGTGTCCGGCAGGTCGGTCAGTTGATGGATGACGACCTGGGGCTTCGCCGCAGCCATCGCCCGCCGCAGCGCGCCCTCGTCGAACGCATCGGCGACGACAGCGCGGGCGCCGAGCGCCTCGATCGCCGCCGCCTTGGATGCCGACCGGGTCGTGCCGGTGACCGCATGGCCCGCGTCGCGCAGGAGCCTGAGCAGCGGCTGCCCGATCACGCCGGTCGCGCCGGCCACGAAAATATTCACGGCCGCGATCCAGCCCCGCTCACGCCACCGCCGCGTGAACCTGGGCGGTGTCGTAATATTCGAAATACTCGATCGCCTTGCCGCCCTCGAAACGCCAGGAATCGACCTTGTGCGTCCAGACCACCTTGCCGGTCTTCTTGTAGCGCCAGGCGCAGCGGCCGAGCATCACCACGCGGTCGCCCTGGGCGACGAAATGTTCGGTCGCGAACTCCATCATCTGCCAGTCGCGTTCGAGGCCGGCGAAGTACTCCTTCAGCGTATCCCGGCTCTGGTACGCGGTCAGATACTTCGCCCCCGCCGGCGCGCCCTGGGCGAGCGAGCCGAATGAGATGTTGTCGGCGCAAATCTGCATCCACTCATCGACGCTGCCGCCCAGCGTATCGCTCCAGCGCCTGTAGGCCTGCTTCAAGATTTCGACGTTACGTGCTTCATCGGACATAGCCGTCTCCCCAATCCCCAATGCCATCAAACCGCATGGCGGAGAGTCGCGCAACGTCAGGGGCCGGTCACCTCAATGATGACGAACTCCGGGGGCACGCCGATCCGCAACGGGATGTTGCTGGTGCCGAGGCCTGCCGTCACGATCAGGTGCCGGCCGCCCTCCACGATGAGCCCGTAGCTCCAGCGCAGCGGGGCGCTGCTGCCGTTGTACACGACGCCCAGGCCGGGAAGCTTGATCTGGCCGCCGTGGGTGTGGCCGGACAGCGTCAGGAACGGGCCGGACGGCACGTCCTTGAACCACATCGGGTCGTGCGCCAGCACGATCGCCGGCCGCGCCGGATCGAGGCCCGCGAGCAAGGCCTGCGCCTGCGGGCGGACCAGCCGGGCATCGGGCACGCCGATCACGTCGATGGCGTGGCGTCCGAACGCAAACGTGCCGCGCTCGTGATCGAGCACGGCGATGCCGTGCGCGCGGAACGCCGCCGCGACCTCCTGCTCGCCGTAGATGTAATCGTGGTTGCCGAGGACCGCGAAGCGGCCGTGACGGCCCATCATCCGCGCCAGCGTCCGGGCGATGATCCGCGGCGGCACCCGGCCGCCGCCGAAGGGCTGCATGTTCATGTAGTCGCCGCCGAACAGAACGAGGTCCGGCAGGAAAGACGCGACCTCCTTGGCGATGGCCGCGTAGCGCGCCATGTCGCCGGTGTGCGTGCCGACGTGAAAATCCGACAAGAAGGCGATGCGAAGCGGCCGCTCGAACCGCGGCCAGCCCGGCAGGGTCAGCGCGTAGTGCCGCACCACATGCGGCTGAGCATGGGCAAAGGGGGTGAACCAGCCCTTGCGGCCCTGCGCGTCGCCATACGGCCGGCGCAGCAGCTTGCCGAGCAACCGCTCCTCAAGGGGCCGTCGATTGCTCACGCCAGGCTCATTTTGGCGCTCGTTCCGGCGCTCATTGGGCGCTCATTGGGCGCTTTTCAGCCGATCCAAAGCCTCGACGATTTTCCGGCGGCGGCCCTCGGCCTCCTCGCGCTTTTCCTTCTCGCCCTCGATGATCTCCTCGGGGGCGTTGGCGACGAAGTTGGGATTGCCGAGTTTTTGGTCCACGCGCTTGATGTCGGCTTCGGCCTTCTGCATTTCCTTTTCCAGCCGCACGCGCTCGGCCTCGACGTCGATCACGCCAAAAAGCGGTAAGGCGAATGTGCTGTTGCTAACGACCAATTGAATTGAACCCTTTGAGGCCGCTCGAACTGTTGTCGTTCCGGCAATCCTCGCAAGCCGATTAAATGCCCCGACTTCGTCCCAGCGCTGTGCTCTTTCAAGTGTCTCATTGGAAGGATTTATCATCTCAAGATTGAGCAACGCATTTCCTGGGACGTTCATTTCAACTCGAACAGAACGGATAGCTGTGACTAAGTCGATGAACCAGCCGATCTCGGCCTCGGCGTCCGGATCGTCCAGGCCGTCGTGCTTGGGCCACGGCGCAAGCACAAGAAGGCTGTCGCGCCGGGGGCCGGTTTCGGCGGTGACGCGCCACAGCTCCTCGGTGATGAACGGCATGAACGGGTGCAGCAGCTTCAGAATCTCGTCGAGCGCCCAGGCGGCCGTGGCGCGGGTCTCGTCCTTCGCAGGCCCATCCGGCCCGGTGAGCAGCGGCTTGGACAGTTCCACATACCAGTCGCAGTAGACGTTCCAGACGAAGCGGTAGGCCGCCGCCGCCGCCTCGTTGAACCGGTACTGCTCGATCGCTTCGGTGACTTCACGCGTGGCCTTGGCGGTTTCGTGGGCGATCCAGCGGTTGAGCGTCTCCCTGGCGCCGTTCGGATTAAAGCCCGCGACCCGGCCCGCGCCGTTGAACTCGACGAAGCGCGCCGCGTTCCACAGCTTGGTCGCGAAGTTGCGGTTGTTCTCGACCGACTGCGGCGACAGCCTGATGTCGTGGCCCTGGGCGGCTTCGCGCGCCAGCGTGAAGCGCAGCGCGTCGGCGCCGTATTCGTCGATGATGCCGAGCGGGTCGATGACGTTGCCCTTCGACTTCGACATCTTGGCGCCCTTCTCGTCGCGGACGAGACGGTGGATGTAGACGTCGCGGAACGGCACCTCTTTCCGAAAGTGCAGCCCCATCATCATCATGCGGGCGACCCAGAAGAAGATGATGTCGAAGCCGGTGACCAGCGCCGATGTCGGATAGAAGCGCGCGACCTCCCGCGTGTCGTCCGGCCAGCCGAGCGTGGAGAACGGCCAGAGCGCGGAGGAGAACCAGGTGTCGAGCACGTCCTCGTCGCGCTTAATTGAAAGGCCGGTAATTTCCTCGCGTATAGCAGAACTAAGTGCAGGCATCACCGCATCAATGCCTACTTCCCGGAGGTTTGGCGCATACGGCTTGCCATCCTCCATCGGGGCGGTTCGATAAAACTTCAGAGCTTGAGCACACGCCTCCGCTTCTGTCTCCGCCACAAATCTTTTTTCGCCTGGCCCATACCACGCTGGAATCTGATGGCCCCACCATAGTTGCCGCGAGATGCACCACGGTTGGATGTTCTCCATCCATTCGAAATAAGTCTTCTCCCAGTTCTTTGGGACAAACGTGGTCTTGCCCTCGCGCACCGCCTTGAGCGCGGGCTGAGCGAGCGTCTTCGCATCGACGTACCATTGGTCAGTTAGATACGGCTCGATCACCACATTGGAGCGATCACCGTGAGGCACAACGTGTGTGTGCGGCTCTATCTTGTCGAGCAGACCCTTTTCCTCCAACCGCGAGACAATCATTTTGCGCGCGGCAAAACGATCCATACCTTCCATCTTCAACGTTTCTTCAAGGTCCGGCGACCGTTGAAGATTCGAATGAAAAGAATTGTCTGTCAGTGTCAGCTTGGCCTCAATGGTGAGCACGCTCACTGGCGTCAGCCCATGCCGCTTGCCGACCTCGAAATCATTGAAATCATGCGCCGGCGTGATCTTCACCGCACCAGTGCCTTTCTCAGGATCGGCGTAGTCATCTCCGATGATCGGTATGAGTTTGCCAACAAGTGGCAATACCGCCTTTCTGCCAATCAGGTGCTTCAGCTTTTCATTTTCGGGATGCACAGCGACCGCGACGTCGCCCAGCATGGTCTCGGGCCGCGTGGTGGCGACGGTGATGAACTCGTCCGAGCCCTCGATCGGATATTTGATGTGCCAGAGATGGCCCCTCACCTCGACCTGCTGCACCTCCAGATCGGAGATCGCCGTGAGCAGCTTCGGGTCCCAGTTGACCAGCCGCTTGTCCTTGTAGATCAGGCCCTCGTTGTAGAGCGCGACGAACACCTTCAACACCGCGCGCGACAGGCCCTCATCCATGGTGAAGCGCTCGCGCGACCAGTCGCACGACGCACCGAGCCGCTTGAGCTGGCGGGTGATGGTGCCGCCGGATTCCGCCTTCCAGGCCCAGACCCGCTCCAAAAACTTCGCCCGCCCCATCTCGCGGCGGCCGGGCTCCTGGCGCTCCATCAACTGCCGCTCGACCACCATTTGCGTCGCGATGCCGGCGTGGTCGGTGCCGGGCTGCCACAGCACGTCCCTGCCGCGCATCCGCTCGAACCGCGCCAGGATGTCCTGCAGCGTGTTGTTGAGCGCGTGGCCCATGTGCAGCGAGCCGGTCACATTGGGCGGCGGGATGACGATGCTGTAGGGCGCGGCTGCCGCGCGCTCCGGGGTGCCTGCCCGGAACGCGCCCGCCTGTTCCCATTCCGCGTAGATGCGGGTTTCGACTTCGGCCGGCTGGTATGTCTTGTCGATCATTGTGCTTGAATCTGGTGGCGCGGTACAAAGCCCGCCAGTCCCGATGCTGTCAACGCCATCCCCATCGCCCCATCGCGCCATCGCCTTCCTCGCAGTCGCGAGTTTCGCGAGCCAGGCCATGGTGCGCTCGGTGGACAGCCTGCTGCCGCAGATCGCCGCCGACGTCGGCACCACCGTCGGCACCGCCTCGATCGTGGTGACGGCCTATGCCCTCACCCACGGCACCGTCCAGCTCATCATCGGCCCGATCGGCGACCGGATGGGCAAGTACCGCACCATCGCGCTGGCCTGCGTTCTTTCGGCGGTCACGGTCGCGATCTGCGGGCTCGCGCAATCGCTCGGCATGCTGGCGATCGCGCGGCTTGCCTCCGGCGCAACCGCCGCCTGGATCGTGCCGCTCGGCATCGCCTACATCGGCGACGTCGTCCCCTACGAACGGCGCCATCAGGTGCTCGGAAGCTTCCTGTCGGGACAGATCGCGGGTGCGCTGATCGGCCAGGCGGCCGGCGGCGTGCTGGGCGATCATTTCGGGTGGCGCGCGGTGTTCTTCACGCTCGCGGCACTGTTTGCGATTGCCGCGGCTCTGCTGGCCTATGAGCTTGCCACCAATCCGCTGACGCGGTCGGCCGATGGGCCGGGAACCAAGCCGCGCGGCCTGTTCGGCGACTACGCCGCAGTGCTGTCCGACCCCTGGGCGCGTTTCGTGCTGCTGGTCGTTGGCCTGGAAGGCGGCCTGATGTGGGGCGTGTACACCTACGTCGGCGCGGATCTGCACCTGCGCTTCGGCCTGTCGTTCACGGCGGTCGGACTGGTCGTCGCCGTATTCGGGGTGGGCGGCATCGCCTACTCGGCGGCGGTCCGGCCGCTGACGGCCTGGCTCGGCCCGATCGGAATAGCCAGGGCGGGCGGCGCGATCATGGCGGTCGCGTTCCTTGCGCTCGCCGTGCAGCCGGTCTGGTGGTTCGCGCCCGCCGCCACGGCCGCCATCGGCTTCGGCTTCTACATGCACCACAACACGCTGCAGACCGTGGGCTCGCAGATGACGCCGCGGGCGCGCGGCACCGCGCTTGGGCTGTTCTCCTCGATTTTCTATATCGGCCAGAGCCTGGGCGCGGCGCTCGGCGCGCCGGTGATGGACCGCTACGGCGCGCAGCCGCTGTTCGTGATTTCGGCGGTGCTGCTGCCGGCGCTGGCGTTCTGGGTCACGCGGCGGCTGACGCTCCGCTGATCAACTTCTTCCGCGCGAGACCCGTTCGATCTCGGCCTTGACGATGCGCTCGACCATGCCAGGCAGATTGTCGTC
>CAMAWG010000125.1 GCA_945861855.1 Rhodoplanes serenus | reverse complement strand
ACGGCCACCCTCCCCACAAGGGGGAGGGATCGCTGTGGCCCGGTAGGCGATAAGAAGTAGGCGCCCTACTCCGCCGCCACCCGCGTCATCGGATCGACCGCCTCGACCTTGGCGGCGCAGAATTTGAACTCGGGGATCTTGCCGAACGGATCGAGCTTAGGGTTGGTCAGAAGATTCGCCGCCGCCTCGACATAGGCGAACGGGATGAACACCACGCCCTCCGGTATCGCGTCGTCCTGCCGCGCCGCCAGTTCCACCGTGCCGCGCCGCGTCGTCACGCGCACCAGGTCGCCCGGCTGGATGCCGAGCTTGACGATGGTGCCGCGCGAGAGCTGCGCGCTCGCGGAAGGCTCCAGCGCGTCGAGCACCTTGGCGCGCCGCGTCATCGAACCGGTGTGCCAATGCTCGAGCTGGCGACCGGTCGAGAGGATGAACGGATACTCCGCGTCCGGCACCTCGTCCGGCGGCTGGAGCTTGGTCGCGACCAGCTTGGCGAAGCCGCCCGGGCGCGGGAAGCCATCCTCGAACACCACGTCGCGGCCCGGAATGTCCGGCCCGTCGGTCGGATAGGTGACGGCGTACTCGCAGTCGACACGCTCCCAGGTGATGTTGTTGAGCGCCGGCATCATCGACGCCATTTCGTTGAACACCTCGCCGACGTGCTTGTAGTTCCAGCCGCAGCCCATGCGGTTGGCGATTTCCGTGATGATCCACAAGTCGTGACGCGTGTCGCCCGGCAGCGGCAACGCCTGACGGCCCATCTGCACCTGGCGATTGGTGTTGGTGACGGTGCCGTCCTTTTCCGGCCAGCCGGACGCCGGCAGGATGACGTCGGCATAGACCGCAGTCTCGGTGAGGAACAGGTCCTGCACGACCAGATGCTCAAGATGCGCCAGCGCCACGCGGGCGTGATTCAAGTCCGGGTCGGACATCGCGGGGTTCTCGCCCTCGATGTACATGCCCTTGATCTCGTCGGCATGCACCGCGTCCATGATCTCGACGACGGTCTTGCCGCGCTTGGGCGGCAGCTTGACGCCCCATTTGGTCTCGTACTGCGCGCGAATTTCCGGATTCTCGACCGATTTGTAGTCCGGAAAGAACATCGGAATGAGCCCCGCGTCGGAGGCGCCCTGCACGTTATTCTGGCCGCGCAGCGGATGCAGCCCCGTGCCCGGCCGGCCGATCTGGCCGGTGATCAGCGCGAGCGCAATGAGGCAGCGCGCATTGTCGGTGCCGTGGGTGTGCTGCGACACGCCCATGCCCCAGAAGATGATCGAGCTTTCGGCGCGGGCATAGGCGCGCGCCACCTCGCGCAAGGTGTCGGCGTCGATGCCGCAGATCGGCGCCATCTCCTCCGGAGTGAAGGCCTTGACGTTTTCCTTCCAGGCGTCGAAGCCTTCGACGTAGGTCTGGATGTACTGCTGGTCGTAGAGCTTCTCGGTGACGATGACGTTGAGCATGGCGTTGAGCATCGCCACATCGGTGCCGTTCTTGAACTGCATCATCTTCCAAGCGTGACGCTTGAGCGCCTGGCCGCGCGGGTCCATCACCACGAGCTTTGCGCCGCGCTTGGCCGCCTGCTTGAAGAAGGTCGCCGCGACCGGATGGTTCTCGGTCGGATTGGCGCCGATGACGATGATGAGTTCGGAGTTCTTGCACTCGTTGAAGGTAGCGGTCACCGCCGCCGACCCGACGCCTTCGAGCAGCGCCGACACCGACGAAGCGTGGCAGAGCCGCGTGCAGTGATCGACGTTGTTGGTGCCGAAGCCGGTGCGGACGAGCTTCTGGAAAAGGTACGCCTCTTCGTTGGAGCCCTTGGCCGAGCCGAAGCCCGCCAGCGCGTCCGGGCCGTCGCGGTCGCGGATTTTCTTCAAGCCATTGGCGGCGCGGTCGAGCGCCTCCTCCCATGTCGCCTCGCGGAAATGCGTCCACGGATTCGATGGGTCGATGAACTCGTGCGGCACCTTCGGCACGCCGTCCTTGCGGATCATCGGTTTCAGGAGGCGCTGCGGATTGGCGACGTAGTCGAAGCCGAAGCGGCCTTTCACGCAGAGCCGGCCCTGGTTCGCCGGGCCGTTCTTGCCCTCCACGGCAACGATTTTGTCATCCTTGATCTGGTAGGTGAGTTGGCAGCCGACGCCGCAATAGGGGCAGACGCTATCCACCTTGCGGTCCGGCTTGCCGAGATAGACGTTTTTCTCGTCGACCATCGTCGCCGGCATCAGCGCGCCGGTCGGGCAGAGCTGCACGCATTCGCCGCAGGCGACGCAGGTGCTGGCGCCCATCGGATCGTCGAAGTCGAACACGATTTTTTCCAGATGGCCGCGGCCGGCCATGCCGATGACGTCGTTGACCTGGACCTCGCGGCAGGCGCGGACGCAGAGGTTGCACTGGATGCAGGCGTCGAGATTGACCGCCATCGCCACATGGCTGCGGTCGGGCGGGGGAACTTCGATGCGCTCGCGCCTGGGGAAGCGGCCCACTTCGATGTTCTGGCGCTTGGCGATCTTCCAGAGCTCGGAATCCGGGTCGTGCGCATGCGCCAGGTCCGGCTGATCGGTCATCAGCAGCTCGGCGACCATGCGGCGCGCGGTCTTGGCGCGGTCGGTCTGGGTCTGCACCTTCATGCCGGGCGACGGCGTGCGCAGGCAGCTCGCGGCGAGCACGCGCTCGCCATCGATCTCGACCATGCAGACGCGGCAATTGCCGTCCGGCCGGTAGCCGGGCTTGGGCGAATAGCACAGGTGCGGCAGCTTGATGTCGTGGCGGCGTCCGGCGCGGAAGATCGTCTCGCCGGGGCGGATGTCAATCTCCTTGCCGTCCATGAAGAAGGTGTTGGGCTTGTCGTTGGTATTCATCGAATCACCATTGTTATCTTCGCGCGATCAACGGAACAAAGAAGTGATAGAGCAATCCCATCACCATCGCGCCTGCGACCCACAACACAACCGAAAGCGCATCTGATTTGAAGTATGGCTCGATCAAAATCGCTGCCAAGAACGGAATGAGCGTCCACATGGCCGACCACGGCACGCTGACCTTACCGCCACACCCTCTGCAGATCGCCGAAGTCATTGGACCGATCGTCATCTTTCGCCACGCCGGGATCGCGGGCTTGTGGCAGTTCGGACATTCAAGGTTTCCCATGTTCGCCTCGCTCTATCAGCCGATCACCAAGCGCGTAGCGGCTTCGCAAGCTCCTCAGGAAAGAATTTCAAAACGCACAACAGCGGGTTCGGCGCGGCCTGGCCGAGGCCGCAGATCGAGGCGTCGCGCATCAGGTCGGACAGTTCGGTCAGAAGGGCTACGTCCCACGGGCCGCGCTCCATCAGCTTGACCGCCTTCTCGCTGCCGACGCGGCAGGGCGTGCACTGGCCGCAGCTTTCGTCCTCGAAGAACTTCATCAGGTTCAATGCCACGGCCTTCATGTCGTCCTTCCCGGACAGGATCACGACGGCGTGGGAGCCGACGAAGCAGCCGAATTTCTCCAGCGTGCCGAAGTCGAGCGGCTCGTCGGCCATCGAGGCCGGCAGGATGCCGCCCGAGGCGCCGCCGGGGAGATAGGCCTTGAAGGTCTCGCCGTCGATCATGCCGCCGCAGTATTCGTCGATCAGCTCGCGCGCGGTGACCCCGGCCGGCGCCAGCACCACGCCGGGCTTCTTGACCCGGCCGGAGACCGAAAAGCTGCGGAAGCCCTTGCGTTCCTTGCGCCCCTGTGAGGTCACCCACGCGGCGCCCTTCTCGACGATGTCGCGAATCCAGTAGAGCGTCTCGACGTTCTGCTCCAAGGTCGGGCGCCCGAACAGGCCGACCTGCGCGACGTAGGGCGGGCGGTGGCGCGGCAGGCCGCGCTTGCCTTCGATCGATTCGATCATCGCGGATTCTTCGCCGCAGATGTAGGCGCCGGCGCCGCGGCGTAGATGGATTTTCGTGAACTTGTTCAGGCCCGCGCGCTCGAGCTTGGCGATCTCCTCGACGAGCATCAGCCGAAGCTCGGGATATTCGTCGCGGATGTAGATGTAGACCTCGGCCGCCTCGACCACCCAGGCCGCGAGCAGCATGCCTTCGAGGAAGCGGTGCGGATCGAGCGCGATGTAGTAACGGTCCTTGAAGGTGCCGGGCTCGCCCTCGTCGGCGTTCACCGCCATCAGCCGGGGACCGGGTTCGGCGCGAACCAGCGACCACTTGCGTCCGGTGGGAAAGCCCGCGCCGCCGAGGCCGCGAAGGCCCGCGTCGCTCACGATCTTGATCAACTCGTCGCGGGTGCGCTTGCCGGTGAACGCCTCGCCGAGCAGGCGATAGCCGCCGGCCGCCATGTAATGCTCGAAGTCGGTGCCGGGATGAAGCGCGTGCGCGTGGGTCGTCGGATAGGCGACGTTCTTCACCGAAGATTCGTTCGCCTTCATCACCTGCACATGGCCGACGGCGCAGACCGGCGCGCGGTCGCAGGCGCCCATGCAGGGCGCGCGGACGACACGCACGTCCGGGCCGAGCGTCTTCGGCAAATCCTTCAGGAGGCGGTCGGCGCCGGCCATCGCGCAGGACAACGAATCGCAGACGCGCACGGTGACCGGCGGCGGCGGAGTCTCGCCCTCCTTCACCACGTCGAAATGCGCATAGAAGGTCGCGACCTCGTAGACCTCGGTCTGCGACAGCTTCATCTCGGCCGCGAGCGCCGCCATGTGCGCGCCGGAGATATGGCCGTACTTGTCCTGGATGAGATGCAGATGCTCGATCAGCAGATCGCGCTGGCGCGAACGATCGCCAAGAAGCGCGCCGACCTCTTCGGCCGCGCGTGGATCGATCTGACGGCCCTTCGGCGTGCGGCGGGACTTGCGACGAGGTTCGGCGCCGTTGCCGCCGGACCGCGGCGGGTTCTGGATGTTCATTACTGTCTCCGAAGCCGTAAAGTTGAACTCATCCAAAGTGCGGGACAATCCCCTCCTCCGGATCAACTGTTAGGAATTATCTATCGAAAAGGCTATGTTTACCCCGAAATACTTGAGTATCAAGCTGGGTCGGCTTATAACCAATTGAAACTAAAGGGTGTTTGGCGGTGATCGACAAGCTCGATTTCATTCTGGCGCTGGCCCGCGAGAAGCATTTCGGCCGGGCCGCCGAGGCCTGCGGCGTCACCCAGCCAACACTTTCGGCCGGCCTGAAGCACCTCGAAGAGCAGATGGGCGTGCTGCTGGTGAACCGCGGCTCGCGGTTCCAGAGCTTCACCCCTGAGGGCGAGCGCGTGCTCGAATGGGCGCGGCGCATCGTCGGCGACACCCGCTCGATGCGCGAGGAGATCAATGCGCTGCGCCACGGCCTGTCCGGGCAGTTGCGCATCGCCGCGATCCCGACCGCGCTCGCCATGGTCGCCGCGCTGACCACGCCGTACCGCGAGCGGCATCCCAACGTGCGCTTCACGATCTACTCGCGGACCTCGATCGAGATCCTCGACCTGCTCGACAATCTCGAGATCGACGCCGGCATCACCTATCTCGGCAACGAGCCGCTCGGGCGGGTGAGCGCGCTGCCGCTCTATCACGAGCGCTACCGGCTGCTCACGTCCGCCGATGCGCCGCTCGGCAACCGCGACACGGTGACATGGGCCGAGGTGGCGCAGGTGCCGCTCTGCCTGCTCACGCCGGACATGCAGAACCGCCGCATCATCGACGGGCTTTTGAAAAGCGCGGGTGGCGAGTCGCGGCCGACGCTGGAATCGGATTCGATGATCCTGCTGTTCTCGCATGTGCGCACCGGCCGCTGGGCGAGCGTCATGCCTGCCAAGCTCGCCGAGACCTTAGGCCTCACCGACACGCTCCGCGCCATTCCGATCACCGAGCCCGAGGCGGTGCAGACCATCGGCCTGGTCGTTCCGGCGCGCGAGCCGATGATGCCGAACACCGCCGCGCTGGTGGTGGAGGCGCGCGCGGTCGCCGCGTCACTCGACCGCGAGTAGGAACGCGCCCCCGCCCTTGCCGCCGCATCCGCGCTGGCCCACTATTCCGCTCCGCCGGGAGACACCGATTCCATGCACATTGCCGACGCCAAGCGACTGACCCACGAAGGTGCGACCAAGATGATGGCTGTCGCCATCGCCATGGCCCGCGAGACCGGGATCGCGATCTCATGCTGCATCGTCGATGCCGGCGGGCACGTCATCATCCTGGAACGCATGGACGGCGGCCGGTTTCACACGCTGCATTCCTGCACCACCAAGGCAGTCTGCGCGGCGTCGAACCGGCGTATCACCTCGGCGATGGGCGCGGTTGGGCAGGAGCTCGACGTGATGCACGCGCTGGGGCTGGCGCTCGCCGCGGGCCCGGAGCGCTGGACCGCCATGGAGGGCGGCGTGCCGGTGCTGGCGGACGGCCAGTGCATCGGCGGCGTCGGCGTCAGCGGCGGTGACTGGCAGACCGACCTGAAGATCGCGCAGGCCGCGGTCGAGTCGATCGGCGCGAGCTGGAAGTGATGTCTCGCATCAGGGCGGTGTGTGTCCCGGGCGCAGCGCAGCGCGAAGCGCAGCGAAGCGATGCGCTGCCGACCCGGGACCGTCACGGAATCGGAACGTGGAACGGTCCCGGATCGGCGGAGCACCGCTCCGCGCCTTTGGCGCTTCGCGCTGCGCCGCGTCCGGGACACGAGAGTCAGCAACATGTCCAGTGAACCTCTTCGCGTCGCCTGCGTCGGCATGGGATGGTGGTCGGACGTGCTCGCCGACGCGATGAAGCGTTCAGACAAGATCAGGATCGTCGCCTGCTACACGCGCTCCGAAGACAAGCGCGCGGCGTTCGCGAAGAAATACGGCTGCCGGCCGGTGGCGACTTACGAAGCGGTGCTGGCCGATCCCGAAATCGAGGCGATCGTCAACACCACGCCGAACGACGTGCATCTGCCGACCACGCGGGCCGCGGCGGAGGCGGGGAAGCACGTCTTCCTCGACAAGCCCATTGCCAACAACGTCACCGAGGGCCGCGCCATCACCGAGGTGTGCCGCAAGGCCGGCGTGGTGCTGGGCATGGGCTACCAGCGCCGCCGCGAGAGCCACTTCCGCTGGATCAGGCAGCAGATCGACGCCGGCATGTTCGGCAAGCTGGTCAACGCCGAGGCCAACATCAGCCGTGACCGGCTCGGCAAGATCGATCTCAGCTCCTGGCGCTACCAGGCGTCCGGAATGCCGGGCGGCGTGATGCTGCAGATCGGCATCCACTACACCGACGTGCTGACCTACCTGATGGGTCCGGTGAAGGCGGTGCGCGGGCAGTTCGCGCAGCTCGTGCTGCCCGGCGACAATCCCGACGTGGCGAGCCTGATCCTGGAGCACGAAAGCGGCGCGCTTTCGACGCTCAATGCGAGCTACGCCTCGGCGTCGGAATATTACCTGATGAACATCTACGGCAAGGACGCCACAGCCTATTACGACATGCACAACGGGCTGCGCCTGCTCAAGCGCGGCGAGGACAAGCCCAAGGCCGTGGCGGCTCCGACGAACGACACGTTCGTGGAGGAGCTGGAGGAATTCGCCGCGGCCATTCGCGGCATGGGCAAGCCCGAGGTAGGCGGCGACTATGCGACGGTCTCGCTCGCCGTGGTGCGCGCGGGGATTCTGTCGGCGCGGGAAGGCAGGCGCGTGGAGGTGGCGGAGGTGCTGAAGAACGATTGATGCCAACTGACCTCACCCGAACGAGGTGGGGGCCCGAAAAAACATGGGAGGAAGCAATGAAGTCGGCGAAGCAAATTCCAGCAGCCGTTGTCGTGGCACTCGCGTTGGCGTCACCGGTCCAGGCGCAGGACTTTCCCAACCGGTCCATCACCGTGGTGGTTCCGTTCCCGGCGGGCGGACCGAGCGACGTGGTCGCGCGCATCGTGACCGAGCACATGGGCCGCACGCTCGGCCAGACGCTGGTGATCGAGAACGTCGGCGGCGCGGGCGGCGCGCTCGGCAGCGGCCGGGTCGCGGCCGCGGCGCCGGACGGCTACACGCTGCTCGCGGGCTCGATGGGCTCGCACGTGGCCGCGCCGGTGCTCACGCCGAACCTCAAGTACGATCCGGCGAAGGATTTCCTGCCGATCGGCCCGACCGCGCATTCGCCCGCGGTCATCGTCGCGCGCAAGGATTTTCCCGCCAAGGACCTTCGCGAGTTCGTCGCCGACCTCAAGGAGAAGGGCAACGGCTTCAAGCAGGCGCACGGCGGCATCGGCTCGTCGTCGCACATGGCGTGCCTTCTGTTCACCATCGAGACCGGCGCCAAGCCCACGCTGGTCGCCTACCGCGGAACCGGGCCTGCGATGAACGATCTGGTCGGCGGCCACGTCGATTTCTTCTGCGAGCAGTCGGTCAGCGTGACCGAACAGATCAAGTCCGGCGCGATCAAGGCCTATGCGGTGTCGGCGGGCGAGCGGCTCGCCTCGCTGCCGGCTGTGCCGACCGCGAAGGAGGCGGGCATCAAATACGACATGAGCATCTGGGCCGGTATCTTCGCGCCGACGGGGACGCCGCCCGCGGCGGTGAGCAGGCTTTCCGACGCGCTCGACAAGGCGCTCGACGACGCCGCGTGCGGTCGCGCATCAATGCGCTGGGCGGCTCGATTCCGGGCAAGGCGGAGCGCAGCCCCGCCGCGTTCGAGGCTTACGTGAAAGCGGAGATCGCGCGCTGGGCCCCGGTGCTGAAGGCGGCAGAGCCTGGGAAGTGACGGCGTAGCCGTCATCCCGGACGCCGCGCAGCGGCGATCCGGGATCCAGCGCAAGAAGCACAAAAGAAAACGCGGCCTCACGGCCGCGTTTGATTTTCTCCTGGGTCCCGGATCGTCGCTCGCTAAGACGCTCGCTCGTCCGGGACACGAGGCCTCGACGATTGAACGCTACGCCACCTTTTCCTTCAGGTGCGGGAACATCGCGTTCAGCGCCTCGGCGTCCATCTCGGACTTGAACTTGTGCTTGTCCTTGAGCGTCAGCGCTCGCTGCGCCGCCGGCCGCGCGTTGATCTCGTCGACCAGCCGCTTGAGGTTTCCGAACTTGGCCCAGCCGCCCTCGCCCAGCACATTCGGGATGAGACGCGCCCAGCCCCAGACGTTCATGTCGACGATGGTGTAGGTGTCTCCCAGCATGTACTTCCGCGTGGCGAGGCGCTTGTCCAGAATTCCGAAATGGCGCTGCGCCTCGAAGGCGTAGCGGTTGATCGCGTAGGGCAGCTTCTCCGGCGCGTAGTTGCGGAAGTGCACCGACTGGCCGGAATAGGGGCCGACGCCCGAGGCCACAAACATCATCCACGACAACAGCTCGCCGCGTGCCTTGTCGGTCTTCTCCGGCAGGAATTTCCCGGTCTTCTCGGCGAGGTAGAGCAGGATTGCACTCGAATCGAACACCACCGCGTCGCCGTCGACGATGGCCGGCACCTTGGCGTTCGGGTTGATCGCCAGATATTCCGGCTTGTGCTGGTCGCCCTTGCGGGTGTCGACCGGAATCGCCTCGTGGGGCAGACCGGTTTCTTCGAGAAAAAGCGCGATCTTGGTCGGGTTCGGAGCGGCAGAGTAATAGAACTTGAGCATGGTCGATTCCTTGTTGATGGGGATTGAGCAATTCTAGCTGAAGCGCGGCCACGAAGGCAGCGCGCCTCCCTCTCCCCGCTTGCGGGGAGAGGGTCGGGGTGAGGGGGTAGTAGCAAACGCGGAAACTTCTGGATACGCCCCCTCACCCGACCACCTTTGCCCTTCGGGCGGAGCCTGCCATCGGGCCGGCCTTCGGCCGGACCCGTTGGGCGGTCGACCTCTCCCCGCAAGCGGGGAGAGGTGAAGAGAACTCGCTGACGGGTCGAACTAGAACAAGCCCACGATCTTGCCGTCGGCGCCGACGTCGATCGAGTCGGCGGACGGCACCTTCGGCAGGCCCGGCATCGTCATGATCTCACCGCAGATCGCCACCACGAATTCGGCGCCCGCGGACAGCCGCACCTCGCGCACGGGGATGCTGAACCCGGTCGGCGCACCCTTGGCGTCCGGGTTGGTCGAGAACGAGTACTGGGTCTTCGCGATGCACACCGGCAATTTGCCGAAGCCCATGTCTTCCCAGGTCTTGAGCTGATCCTTTACCGCCTTGTCGGCGGTGGCGTCATCGGCGCGGTAGATTTCCTTGGCGATGGTTCGGATCTTCTCGAACAGCGGCATGTCGTCGGGATAGAGCAGCTTGAGGTCGGCCTTGCCCTGGTCGATGGTCTTGACCACCGCCTTGGCGACGTCCGCCGCGCCCTCGCCGCCCATCGCCCAGTGGTCGGCCATCAGCGCCTCGACGCCGAGCGCCTTGCACTTCTCCTTGACGAGATTGATCTCGGCTTCGGTGTCGGCGGAGAAGCGGTTGATCGAGACCACCGCCGGCAGGTTGAACTTCTTGATGTTCTCGACATGACGCTGCAGGTTCGACATGCCCACTTCTAGCGCCTTGAGGTTTTCCTTCTTCAGGTCCTCTTTCTTGACGCCGCCGTGCATCTTCAGCGCGCGGATGGTGGCGACGATGACCACGCAGTCGGGCTTGAGGCCGGCCTTGCGGCACTTGATGTCGAGGAACTTCTCCGCGCCGAGGTCGGCGCCAAAGCCTGCTTCCGTCACCACGTAATCGGCGAGCTTGAGGGCGGTTGCCGTCGCCGACACCGAGTTGCAGCCGTGGGCGATGTTGGCGAAGGGGCCGCCGTGGATGAAGGCGGGCGTGCCTTCGAGCGTCTGCACGAGGTTCGGCGCGATCGCGTCCTTGAGCAGCGCCGCCATGGCGCCGTGGGCGTTCAACTCGCTGGCGCGCACCGGCTTACGCTCGCGGGTGTAGCCGACGATGATGTTGCCGAGGCGCTTCTTGAGGTCTTCCAGGTCGGTGGCGAGGCAGAAGATCGCCATGACCTCCGACGCCACGGTGATGTCGAAGCCGGCTTCGCGCGGATAGCCGTTGGCGACGCCGCCGAGCGAGCAGACGATCTCGCGGAGCGCGCGGTCGTTCATGTCCATGACGCGGCGCCAGGCGATGCGGCGGGAATCGAGGCCGAGCCCGTTGCCCCAGTAGATGTGGTTGTCGATCAGCGCCGAGAGGAGGTTGTGCGCCGAGGTGATGGCGTGGAAGTCGCCGGTGAAGTGGAGGTTGATGTCCTCCATCGGGATCACCTGGGCGTAGCCGCCACCGGCGGCGCCGCCCTTGACGCCGAACGAGGGCCCAAGCGAGGGCTCGCGCAGGCAGAGCATCGCCTTCTTGCCAATAAAATTGAGCGCGTCGGTGAGGCCGACGGTGGTCGTGGTCTTGCCCTCGCCCGCCGGCGTCGGCGAGATCGCGGTGACCAGGATCAGCTTGCCGTTCTTCTTGTCCTTGAGCGACTTGACGAAGTCCATCGACACCTTGGCCTTGTAGTGGCCGTAGGGGTCGAGATTCTCCGGTGCGATGCCGAGCTTTTCCTTGGCGATGTCGAGGATGCGCCGCTTGGTGGCGGACTGGGAGATTTCGATGTCGGATTTCGGCGATTGATGCTGCGAGGCGGGCATGGGGGTGATCCATCAAATGAAAGGGTAACGGGGCTGAACCTTTGAGTTCGTCATGCCCGGCCTTGTGCCGGGCATCCACGCCTTTCTTCCTGGCAAAGTAAGGCGTGGATGGCCGGGACAAGCCCGGCCATGACGTGGAGAGCTAGGTGAATCTTGCCTTGACCTGAATGTTTGCGGACTTGGCCCATTCGCCGGCGCCTATCTTCTTGCCGTCGGCGGGCTGCACGCGGGTGACCTTGAAGCGGCCGTCGGCGCAGACCACCGTGAAGCCCTCCTCGTCGATGGCGACGATCTCGCCCATCTTGCCGGCGATGCCCTTGGGGTCCTTGGCGGGCAGCGGCTTGGCGTCGAAGATCTTCAGCACCGTGCCGTCGAGACCGGACCAGGCGCCGGGCGCGGGATTGCAGCCGCGAATGAGCCGGTCGATCTGCTCCCACGGGCGGCCCCAGTCGATGTGGGCGTGGTCGGCGCCGCAGCGGCTTTCGTAGGTGGCCCTGGACTCGTCCTGCTTGATGCGCGGCGCCTTGCCGGCCTTCACCAGATCGACGGATTCCATCATGGCCTCGACGCCCTGCGGGAACAGGCGGTCGAAATAGACGGTGCCGAGTGTGTCGGTGGGGCCGATTGGAGTCTTTTTCTGCAGAAGCACGTCGCCGGTGTCGAGGCCGTTGTCGGGCCAGAAGATCGACAGGCCGGTCTCGGTCTCGCCCTTGATGATCGGCCAGTTGATCGCCGCGGCGCCGCGATAGAGCGGCAGCAGCGACGGGTGATACTGGATCGAGCCGTGGGTCGGGATGTTGAGGAATTCTTCCGGCACGAACAGCGTGACGAAGGCCATCACCTGCAGGTCGGGCTTGAGCGCCTTGAACTCCTCCCAGACTTTTGCGTCCTTGTAGGACGCGGGCTGATAGACCGGAAGCTTCGCCGCGATCGCCGCCTCCTTCAGCGGGTCGGCCCGGGCGCCCTCCTTCTCCGGCGCGACATAGACCGCGACGACGTTCTCGCCGCGCTTGATCAGCGCCTCCAGCACGGCCTTTCCAAAAGCCTGCTGACCGTGAACCACGATACGCATGTAATTCTTCCTCTCCCGCCCCACTCTTGTCCCGGGCGCAGCGCAGCACGAAGTGATGCGCTGCAGAACCGGGACCGCAACAAATTCAATCTTCTTAACGGTCCCGGATCAGCGGTGCATCGCTTCGCGCTGCACCGCGTCCGGGACACGAGTCTCCACTACGCCGCTTCCGCCTTCGAAGGCTTGTCCGGCGGGGTGATCGCGCCGGAGGCCTTGATCGCCTCGACATGCTTCGCCGAATAGCCGAGCACCTTGGACAAAATCTCGTCGGTGTGCTCGCCCAACAACGGCGAGCGCTTCACCTCGGTGATCGAGTCCGACATCTTCACCGGATTGCCGACGGTGAGATACTTTCCTCGCGTCGGATGATCGACCTCGACCACCGTACCGGTGTCGCGCAGCGACTTCTCCTCGGCGATCTCCTTCATCGACAGGATCGGTCCGACCGGAATATCGACCGCGTTGCACAGGTCCATGACCTCGAACTTGGTCTTGGTCATGGTCCATTCTTCGATGGTGGCGAAGATAGCTTTAAGCCGCGGCAGCCGGGCCGGCGGCTTGGCGTAGTCCGGATCGGTCTTCCACTCCGGCTTGCCGATCAGATCGCAGATCGCCTCCCACACCGGCGCCTGGGTGATGAAATAGATGTAGGCGTCGGGATCGGTCTCCAAGCCCTTGCACGTGAGTATCCAGCCCGGCTGGCCGCCGCCGGAATCGTTGCCGGCGCGCGGGACAGCCTTGCCGAAGGCGACGCCCTCGCCGTATTGGCTGTAT
>CAMAWG010000124.1 GCA_945861855.1 Rhodoplanes serenus | reverse complement strand
TCGGCTCGGTCGCAAGCCACCTGGCGGACAAGTTCGGCACCAAGGGCTCGCCGATCTCGCTGTCCACGGCCTGCGCGTCCGGCGCGACGGCGATCCAGCTCGGCGTCGAGGCGATCCGCCGCGGCGAGACCGACGCGGCGCTCTGCATAGGTTCGGACGGCTCGATCAATCAGGAATCGCTGATCCGCTTCTCGCTGCTCTCGGCGCTGTCGACCTCGGTGGACCCGCCCGAGCAGGCGGCGAAGCCCTTCGCCAAGAACCGCGACGGCTTCGTCATGGCCGAGGGCGCCGGCGCGCTGGTGCTGGAGAGCATGGAATCGGCCAAGGCCCGCGGCGCGAAAATCCTAGGCGTCATGAAAGGTTGCGGCGAGATGGCCGACGCGTTCCACCGCACGCGCTCGAGCCCGGACGGCAAGCCGATCATCGGCTGCATTCGCAATGCGCTCACCGACGCAGGCCTCAAGCCCGACGACATCGACTACGTCAATCCGCACGGCACCGGCACGCCGGAGAACGACAAGATGGAAGCGATGGGCGTCATGGCCGTGTTCGGCGAGCGCGCCAAGACCCTGCCGATGTCCTCCAACAAGTCGATGGTCGGCCACACGCTGTCGGCGGCGGGCGCGGTCGAGGCGGTGTTCTCCCTGCTGACCCTGCAGCACCAGCGCATCCCGCCGACCATCAACTATCAGGTGCCCGATCCGGCGATCCCGATGGACGTGGTGCCGAATGAGGCGCGCGACGCCAAGGTCCGCAACGTCATCTCCAATTCGTTCGGCTTCGGCGGCCAGAATGTGTCGTTGGTGATGGGGCGCGAACCGGCGTGACTGCGACCATCCGTGCGCTGACCCTTCTGGGCGACCGCAAGCTCGAACCGATGCAGGTCCCTGCCCCGCCGGCACCGGCACCCGGCGAGGTGCAGATCGCGGTGAAGGCGGTCGCCCTTAACCACCTCGACCTGTGGGGCTTCCGCGGCATGGCCTTCGCCAAACGCAAGATGCCGCTCATTGTCGGCGCCGAGGCCGCGGGCGAGATCGCCGCGGTCGGCGAAGGCGTCACGGGATTTGCGCCCGGCGACCCGGTGGTGATGTACGGGGCGCTGACCTGCGGCACCTGCAAGGCCTGCACCGAGGGCCGCGACAACCTCTGCGAAAACGTCGCAGGCATCATGGGCTTCCACGTCGACGGCTTCGCCCGCGATCGCCTGAACATGCCGGCGCGGCTGGTCATTCCCGTGCCGAAGGGCGTGAGCATGCGCGACGCGGCCTGCGCGCCGATCGCGTTCTCGACCGTCGAGCACATGCTGTTCGATAACGCCAAGCTGCAGCCCGGCGAGACCATCCTGGTGCAGGCCGGCGGCTCCGGCATCGGCACCGCGGCGATCAAGATGGCCAAGGCGATCGGCTGCACCGTCATCACCACCGTCGGCGACGACGAGAAGGCGAAAAAGGCCAAGGCGCTCGGCGCCGATCACGTCATCAACTACCGGACCGAGCGGTTCGAGACCATCACGCGCAAGCTCACCGGCAAGAAGGGCGTCGACGTGGTGTTCGAGCACGTCGGCGGCGAGGGTTTCAATGGCTCGCTGCTGGTGCTCAAGCGCGGCGGGCGGCTGGTGACCTGCGGCTCGACCGCCGGGCCGACCATCACCTTCAACCTGATGCAGCTCTTCCAGCAGCAGTACAAGATCTTCGGCTCGTTCGGCGCCTCGATGCGCAACATCCGCGACAGCCTCGCCAAGATGGCGGGCGGGCTCACCCCGGTGATCGACACCGAGATCGGGCTTGCCGATCTCGAACGCGGCATCGAGCGACTGGAAAGCCGCCAGGTGTTCGGCAAGATCGTCGTGAATTTCTAGAGCGCAGGGCGGCATGGCGCGCGGCAGACACCGGCATTCATCGCGCCTGCGCCGCATCGCCGACGCGGCGTTCGGCTTTCTCGCCGTGCATGCGCTCCGCGCGATCCGGCTGATCGATCCCGACGTCATGTCGAATTTCTGCGGCGGCTTCATGCGGCGGCTCGGGCCCTGGGTGCCGGAGCATCGCCTGGGCCGCGAAAATCTCGTGGCGGCGTTTCCGGAAAAATCCGCCGCCGAGATCGAGCAGATCCTGCGCGGCGTCTGGGACAACCTCGGCCGCGTCGGCGCCGAGTTCGCCCATATCGACCGGCTGTGGGACTACCCGCGCGAGCACGGGCGGGGGCGCATCATGCCTTCGGACGAAAGCGAAAGGATCGCAATCCGGCTCCGCGACGACGGCAAGCCAGCGCTGGTTTTCTCGGCGCATCTGGCGAACTGGGAGCTGGCGGCGGTGGCCGCGCACAGCTACGGCGTCGAAAGCCATGTGCTCTACCGCCGGCCGAATGTCGGCGTCATTTCCGATGCCGTCATCGCCTTGCGCGAAAGCTGCATGGGAACGCTGGTGCCGTCGAGCATGCAGGCACCGCTCAAGCTTGCCGAGGCGCTGCAGCGCGGCTCGCATGTCGCCATTCTGGCGGATCAGTACACGGTCCAGGGCGTTCCGGTGACCTTCTTCGGCCGGCGCACCCGCGCCAACTCGCTGATCGCGCGGCTTGCGCGCAACATCGATTGCCCGATCCACGGCATCCGCATGGTGCGCCACCCCGGCAACCGCTTCCAGTTGAGGCTGACCGAGGCCATCGCCGTGCCGCGCGACGCCGAAGGCAAGATCGACATCGAGGGAGCCACCCAGGCCATCACCGACGTGATCGAGGGCTGGGTGCGCGAGCATCCCGAGCAGTGGCTATGGGTCCACCGCCGCTGGCGGGATGAAGACAAGAATCTTTAACGTCCGGTTTTGATCTTGGTCCACAGCCGGTTCATCAGCCGCTGCGTCTTCTGGTCGCGCGCGGTGATGATGTACAGGCTCTTCATGGTCTCGGCGTCTGGATAGACGGTGCGGTCGTCCAGCACGGCCTTGTCCATCAGCTTCTGGCTCGCGAGGTTGCCGTTGGCGTAGCCGAGGAAATTCGAGTTCTTCGCCGCCACCTCCGGCCGCAGCATGTAGTCGATGAAGGCGTGCGCCTCGGCGACGTTCTTCGCATCCTTCGGGATGGCGAAATTGTCGAAGAACATCTGTGCGCCGCTTTTGGGGATGGAATAGCCGATCTCCACGCTGCCCTTGGCCTCGGCCGCACGCTTCTGCGCCTGCTTGATGTCGCCGGACCAGCCGACGATCAGGCAAATCTCGCCGGTCGCCAGCGCGTTCAGATATTCCGACGAGTTGAATTTACGAACGTTGGGCCGGACCTTGGTCAGGAGGTCGGCGGCCTTCTCCAGCTCCGCCTGCTGCGTGGTGTTGGGATTGAGCCCGAGATGGTGCAAGGCCGCGGGCAGGATGTCGTCGGCGGAGTCCAGCATGTGGACGCCGCAATTCTTGAACCTGGCGAGCTGTTCCGGCTTGAACACGACGTCCCAGGACGACATGGCCGCCTCAATCGGCCCCTCGGTCTTGAGAGCCTCGCGCGCCTTCCTGACGTTGTAGCCGATGCCGGTCGTGCCCCACATGTAGTTGACGGCGTATTGATTGCCCGGATCGTAGGTGGCAAGCCGCTGCGCGATGTCGGGCCAGACATTGCCGAGGTTCGGCAGCTTCGACTTGTCGAGCTTCTGGAACACGCCTGCCTTGATCTGGCGCTCCAGGAAATAGGCGGTCGGCACCACCATGTCGTAACCCGATTTGCCGGCGAGCAGCTTGGTTTCCAGCGTGTCGTTGGAATCGAACGTGTCGTATTTGACCTTGATGCCGGTTTCCTTGCTGAACGCCTCGATCACCGTCGGCTCGACATAGTCCGACCAGTTGTAGACGTTGAGGTTGCGCGTCTGGCCCGAGAGCGGGGTGTTGTGACCCGCCACGGCCAGCAGCAGGACGGCGACAACGGCAAGCAGGCGCGACATCGGCGATTTCCGTTCAGCTTTCGGTGGGCAAGCCCGCGGCCTTCCAGGCCAGGATGCCGCCGGCGAGATGGGAGTCGTAGGGCAAGCCAGTGGCCTGCGCCGCCTGGGACGCGGTGACCGAGCGCCGTCCGGAGCGGCAGGCAAATACCACCTGACGGCCCGCGGGGTCGGGAATCTGCGACGGATCGAAGCTCGACAGCGGCACGATCACGGCTTCCGGATAGCGCTCCACCGCGGTCTCGTTCAATTCGCGCACGTCCACCAGCAGCACCTTGCCTTCGGCCATGCCCCGCGCCACGTCCTCCGGCGTCAGGTCGTGGACCGGCGGATCTCTCTGTTCGGACATGACGCAATCTCCCCGATTTCCGCGCGATCCTATAACGAGCGCGCGGAACCGTCACGCCGGGCGGTGCAAATTATATGGTCACCTGCGTTCCCACCTCCACCACCCGCTCGGTCGGAATCTGGAAATGGTCGGCGGCGTCGTTGGCGCTGCGCGCAAGGCCGATGAACAGCCGGTCCTGCCAGACCGGCATGCCGGAATGCGCGGCCGGCTTGAGCGCGCGGCGGGAGAGGAAGAACGACGTCGACATGATGTCGAACTGCCAGCCGAGCCGGCGCGCGATGGCGAGCGCCTTCGGCACGTTGGGCTGCTCCATGAACCCGAAGCGCAGCCGGACCCGAGAGAACGTCTCCCCGATCGGCTCGATCTGCACGCGTTCCTCCGGGTCGATGCGCGGCACCGGCGCGTGTTCGATGGTGAGGATGACGTTCTTCTCGTGCAGCACCTTGTAGTGCTTGAGGCTGTGCATCATCGCCGTCGGCGCGCAGGTCGGGTCGCTGGTGAGGAACACCGCCGTTCCCGGCACGCGGTGCGGCGGCCTTCTTTCCAGCGTCGCCACCAGCGGATCGAGCGGCACCTCAGATTTGCGGGTCTTTTCGAACAGCAGCCGGCTACCGCGGCGCCACGAGTACATCAGCACCATGACAAGGGCGCCGAACGCGAGCGGCATCCAGCCGCCCTCGAACACCTTGAGCAGGTTTGCGCCGAGGAAGGTGAGATCGATCAGCAGAAACGGCACGATCAAGGCCGCCGCCGTCCAGGGCGACCATTTCCAGACCTTCCAGATGACGACGAAAGCCATCATCGCCGTGACCACCATGGTGCCGGTGACGGCGATGCCATAGGCCGAAGCCAACGCGCCCGATGAGCGAAACAGCAGGACCAGCAACAGAACACCGGCCAGCAGCAGCGCGTTCACCCGCGGCATGTAGATTTGTCCGACCTGCGTCGCCGACGTATGGCGGATTTCGAGCCGCGGCAGCAGCCCGAGCTGGATCGCCTGCTGGGTGATGGAATAGGCGCCGGTGATCACGGCCTGGCTTGCGATCACCGTGGCCGCGGTGGCGAGACCCACCATCGGCAGCAGTGCCCAGTTCGGGAACAGAAGGAAGAACGGATTCTCGATCGCCTTGGGATCGGCCAGCACGAGCGCACCCTGCCCGAGATAATTGATGGTGAGCGCAGGCAGCACGACGGTGAGCCAGGCGGTGCGGATCGGTCCACGGCCGAAATGTCCGAGGTCGGCGTAGAGCGCCTCCGCGCCGGTGACGACAAGGAACACCGCGCCCAGCGTCAACAGTCCGATCAGGCCGTGGCCAAGCACGAAGCTCACCCCGTGGATGGGATTGAAGGCCCACAGAACGGCGGGATTCTGCGCAATCTGCCAGAGCCCGGCGAGCGCGATGGCGATGAACCAGACGAGAGTGATCGGACCGAAGAAGGTGGCGACCTTTGCAGTGCCGCGCGACTGCACCGCAAACAGCGCAATCAGGATCACGACCGTCAGCGGCACGACATAGGGCTCGAGGGCCGGCGTCACCACCTTCAGCCCTTCGACCGCGGACAGCACCGACAGAGCCGGCGTGATCATCGCGTCGCCGTAGAACAGCGCCGCGCTGACGATGCCGAGCAGCATCACGGTCGAGCCGCCGCGCTGAACGGCCCGGTGCGCCAGCGCCATCAGCGCGAGCGTCCCGCCTTCGCCATTGTTGTCGGCGCGCAGCAGGATCACGACGTATTTCAGCGTCACGACAAGGATCAGCGCCCACACGATCAGCGAAAGAATACCCAGCACGACAGGCTCGCTGGCCGGATTGCCTGGACCGGCCGCGGCCAGCACCGACTCGCGCACCGCGTAGAGCGGGCTCGTACCGATATCGCCGTAGACGACGCCGATGCTGCCGAGCGTCAGCAGCCAGAAGCGATTGCGGACCGTGGTGGCGGCGTGAGGCAGCGCCTCGCCTGCCGAAGCGGCGTCCTGGGTCATGGGATTCTCGTTGGGGTTTGGTTGGGCCGTTGAATTAGGTCAGTATTGCTGCACTGCAATAAATCAGGGTCGGGGCTTATATCGCCCTCCCGGGCGCCGCGTACAGGCCGCGCGGGCCGCATCGCGGCAGGCCAGCCATGCAGGAAAAATCGTTGCCACGGGATACCAACGGAACCCGAAATATAAGTAAATATTCGTTGATTCAGATGCTTAGACGGGCGCGCCAAGTCAGACCGTGACCTGGGTGCCGACCTCCACCACCCGGCCGGTCGGGATCTGGAAGAAGTCGGTGGCGTCGGATGCGCTCTTGGCGAGTCGGATGAACAGGTGGTCCTGCCAGCGCGGCATGCCCGAATGCGCCGCGGGCTTGAGCGCCCGCCGCGACAGGAAGAACGAGGTCGACATGATGTCGACCTGCCAGCCCTGCTTGCGGGCGATGGCGAGCGCCTTGGGCACGTTCGGCGTCTCCATGTAGCCGAACTTCAGCGACACCCGCATGAAGTGCTTGGACACCGGCGACATGGTCACCCGGTCCTCCTCGCGCACGCGCGGCGTGTCCTCGGTGATGATGGTGAGCACCACGTTCTGCTCGTGCAGAACCTTGTTGTGCTTGAGGTTGTGCAGCAGCGCGGTCGGCGCGAATTCCGGATCGCTGGTGAGGAACACCGCCGTCCCCGGCACGATATGCGGCGGCTTCTTTTCCAGGCTGTGCAGCAGCGCTTCGAGCGGCACTTCGGTCTTGCGCGTCTTGTTTCCGAGGATGCGCGTGCCGCGCCGCCAGGTCAGGATCAGCATCACCATCGCGACGCCGAACAGCAGCGGCACCCAGGCCCCTTCCAGGAGCTTGAGCAGATTGGCGGATAAGAATGTCGCATCGACGACCACGAGCGGCACCATCAGCAGCGCGGCCTTCCAGGCCGGCCAGTTCCACAGCTTCCAGATGACAATGAAGCCCAGCACCCCATCGACCACCATGGTGGTGGCGACGGCGATGCCGTAGGCCGAGGCAAGCGCCCCCGAGGTGTGGAACATGCCGACCAGCAGCAGAACGCCGATCAGCAGCGCGCCGTTGACGCGCGGCAGATAAATCTGGCCGAAGTATTCTGCCGAGGTGTGCACGATGGTGAGCCTCGGCAAGAGGCCAAGCTGGATCGCCTGCCGCACCAGCGAATAGGCGCCGGTGATCACGGCTTGGCTTGCGATCACCGTGGCCGCGGTGGCAAGCACCACCAGCGGCAGCAGCAACGTTTCGGGAACGAGGCGATAGAACGGATTCTCGATCGCCTCGGGATGCGCCAGCACCAGCGCGCCCTGGCCGAAGTAGTTGATCAGCAGCGCCGGCAGGACAAGCCCGAGCCATGCGCGCTGGATGGGCTTCCTGCCGAAATGGCCGAGATCGGCATAGAGCGCCTCGCCGCCGGTGACGGCGAGAAACACCGCGCCGAGCGTGATCAGGCCGATGTGCCCGTGCGTCGACACGAAGCTGAT
The DNA here is from genome assembly GCA_945861855.1 of Rhodoplanes serenus. GTDB lineage: Bacteria > Pseudomonadota > Alphaproteobacteria > Rhizobiales > Xanthobacteraceae > Z2-YC6860. The sequence goes on along the minus strand of CAMAWG010000124.1, from coordinate 5,726 downwards.
GGCGTAGAACGGGTTGATCGCGGCAAACACCGCGAGATCGTCGAGGATGTGGGTGGCGCCGGCGATGGCGATGGTGACGAACCAGATCAGCATCACCGGGCCGAAGAAGGCCGCGACCCGCGCGGTACCGCGGCGCTGCACCGCAAACAAGGCGACCAGGATGACCACGGTGAGCGGCATGACGTAATGCTTCAGGCCCGGCGCCGCGAGTTCCAGGCCCTCGACCGCCGAGAGCACCGAGATCGCCGGCGTAATCACCGAGTCGCCGAGGAACATGGCCGCGCCGACGATGCCGAGCAGCATCACCCACCATCGCCGCCCGAGCACACGCGTCGCGAGCGCTGTCAGCGACAGCGTGCCGCCCTCCCCGTTGTTGTCGGCGCGCAGCAGGACCAGCACGTATTTGACCGTGACGACGACGATCAGCGCCCACAGGATCATGGAGAGCACGCCCAGCACCGTGTCGCGGGTCACCGGGCCGGACTCCGACGCCGCCACCACCGCGACGCGGAACGCATAGAGCGGGCTCGTGCCGATGTCGCCATAGACCACGCCGACGCTGCCGAGCGTCAAAGCCCAGACGCTCCCGCCCGAATGCGCCGCGGCCGCAGGCGCATGGGCCGGGCGGCTGGCGCCTGCGATCTCACTCATGGAGCGCGACGATCATGGGACGCGAATGTCATGGATGGGCTGTTGGTTGCATCGCAACAACAAGGGCCGCGTTTTATACACCCCCCCCCGCCGAAAACAACAGCGCCAGGCGTCAAATGTCGCGCGGAAAATAAGGCAATGGAATCAAGGCTTGAGGTTCACCGGGATGGGCGGCGCCTCGCGCATCAGGGTAATGGTCACGCGGCGATTGGCCGCGACGAAGGGATCGTCGGGGAACAAGGGCTGGGTGTCGGCCCGCCCGGCGGCCATGAAGAAGTTCGCCGTCGGCACGCCCTCCTCTTCGAGGATCTTGCGGATGGCGTTGGCGCGGTCGGCCGACAGCTCCCACGCGCCGTAGCCCGGCTTGCCCGGCAGCTTGCTCGCCGCGGTGTGGCCGGAGATCGATATCCGGTAGGGCAGCGCCTTCATCGCGCCCGACAGCCGCTGCACCAGCCTGCGCGTGCGCTCGTAGGGCTCCTTCGATCCTTCCGGAAACATCGAACTGCCATTCTGATCGACCAGCTCGATGTTGAGGCCCTGCTTGGTCTCCTCGATCATGACGTGCTTCGAAATCTCGGCGATCTCCGGCATGTTCTGCATCGCCTGCCGCAGCGAGGCCGAAGCCAGCGCAAACGCGCCGTCGTTGTCGATGCGCGCGCCGAAATTGCTGTTGCGGCTCTTCTCGTCGGGGCTCGGCGTCGCCGACGCCTCTTCCGGCTTGATCTTGTCGACGTTCTTGAGTTGCGGCCGGGTCGGCAGCCCATCGAGCTCGATGATGCCGGACATCCGCATGGCGGTCTGCGTGCCGAACGCCTCGCGCATCGAGCCGGCGATGATCTGAAGCTTCTTCTTGTCCTGCGTGGAGGACGCGACCAGCATCACGAAAAACGCGAGCAAGAGGCCCATGAGGTCCGCGAAGGTCACAAACCATCCGTGACCGCCGGCGTGGGCCGCCTTCTTTTTCTTTGCCATGCCGCGATCCGCCCCGCCGCCCCTGCGCTATGCCGCAGCCGGCTCGGCGGCCTCGTCGTCCTCGACCTCGGCATGACGATGCTTTTCCGGCAGATAGGCGAGCAGCATCTCACGCACCAGCGTCGGGCTCTTGGCGTCGCGGATCATCAGAACGCCGTCGATGATCAGCGACCGATTGATCTCCTCGTCGGCAAGCTTGAGATGCAGCTTGTCGGCGATCGGCAGGCAGAACAGGTTGGCGACCGCGGCGCCGTAGAACGTGGCGAGCAGCGCGACCGCCATGTAGGGGCCGAGCTTGGAGGGATCGGTCATGTTGGCGAACATCTGCACCATGCCGATCAGCGTGCCGATCATGCCGAAGGCGGGCGCGCAATCGCCGATGGCGCGATAGATCTTCTGGCCCTCGTCGAGGTGGACCAGAAAGTTGTCGCGGTCGCGCTCGAGACTGTCGCGGATGAAGGTGGGATCGTAGCCGTCGGCCACATAGCGCATTCCCTTGGCGAGGAACGGATCCTCGACGTTCTCCTTTTCGAGTCCGATCGGCCCGAGCTTGCGCGCGACCTCGGCCAGGCGGGCAATCTCGTCGACCAGTTCGCGCGAGGTCCAGCGGCGCATCGAGAACACGTACTTCATGCCAAGCGGCAGGCCATGCATGATGGAGGACAGGGGAAACCGGATCAGCGTCGCGGCGGTCGAGCCGCCGAAAATGACGATGAAGGCGTGCACGTCGAGGAACATCTTGAGGTCGCCGCCCATCATGATCAGGGAGACGAGCACGACGCCGCCGAACGCAAGGCCGAGGCCGGTTGAGATATCCATGGAACACTCCAACGCACAAACTGGGCGCGACCCGGTGCTGCGCGTCCCGACATTAGCCCCGCCGGGCTTAAAGACCTGTAAAGGCTAACGGTCCGTTGACCGGCGCAGCGCGGCCAATGGCGGGCTTCCCGGCAGGGAAGGCATGCGCTATCCACTCCTTAACGATCCGTTGACGGCCCCGCCCTCGAAGGCTGGGCAAACCGGGTCCGCAGGAGGAATCGATGCGCGAAATCGGCCACTTCATCGGCGGCAAGGCGGTCAAGGGCGGCTCCGGCCGGACCGGCGACGTGTTCAACCCGAACACCGGCGAGGTGCAGGCCAAGGTCGCGCTCGCCAGCAAGTCCGAGGTCGCGCAGGCGGTCGCCAACGCCGAGTCAGCCTTCCCGGCCTGGGCCGCCACCAACCCGCAGCGGCGCGCCCGGGTCATGTTCAAGTTCCTGGAGCTGATCCAGGGCGAATACGACGATCTCGCGCGCCTCCTGTCGTCGGAGCACGGCAAGACCTTCGCCGACGCCAAGGGCGACATCCAGCGCGGGCTCGAAGTGGTCGAATTCGCCTGCGGCATTCCGCATCTGATGAAGGGCGAATACACCGACGGCGCAGGCCCGGGCATCGACCTCTATTCGGTGCGCCAACCGCTCGGCGTCGTCGCCGGCATCACCCCGTTCAACTTCCCGGCGATGATCCCGCTGTGGAAGTGCGCGCCGGCGATCGCCTGCGGCAACACCTTCATCCTCAAGCCATCGGAGCGCGACCCTTCCGTGCCGATGCGGATCGCCGAGCTGTTCCTCAAGGCGGGCTTGCCCGAGGGCGTGCTCAATGTCGTCAACGGCGACAAGGAAGCTGTCGATGCGCTCCTGACCGACAGCCGCGTCAAGGCGATCGGCTTCGTCGGCTCCTCCGACATCGCGCAGTACATCTATGCGACCGGCACCGCGCACGGAAAGCGCGTGCAGTGCTTCGGCGGCGCCAAGAACCACATGATCGTGATGCCGGACGCCGACCTCGACCAGGCGGTCGATGCGCTGGTCGGCGCGGGCTACGGCTCGGCCGGCGAGCGCTGCATGGCGGTCTCGGTCGCAGTCCCCGTAGGCAAGAAGACCGCCGACGCGCTGATGCAGAAGCTCATCCCGCGGGTCGAGAGCCTCAAGGTCGGGCCCTCCACCGACCTGCAGGCCGACTACGGCCCGATGGTGACGCGGGCGCTGCTCGAAAAGGTGAAGGGTTACGTCGATTCCGGCGTCAAGGAAGGCGCCAAGCTCGTGGTCGACGGGCGCAACTTCAAGCTCCAGGGCTACGAGAACGGCAATTTCATCGGCGGCTGCCTGTTCGACGAGGTGACGCCCAACATGAAAATCTACAAGGAAGAGATTTTCGGGCCGGTGCTCTCGGTGGTGCGCGCCAAGGACTACGAAGAGGCGGTGCGCCTGCCCTCCGAGCACGAATACGGCAACGGCGTCGCGATCTTCACCCGCGACGGCGACACCGCGCGCGACTTCACCAATCGCGTCCAGGTCGGTATGGTCGGCGTGAACTTCGCGATTCCCGTGCCGCTGGCGTATCACACCTTCGGCGGATGGAAGCGTTCCGGATTCGGCGATCTCAACCAGCACGGGCCGGATTCGATCCGCTTCTACACCAAGACCAAGACGGTGACCGCACGCTGGCCGTCGGGGACCAAGGAAGGCGCCGAGTTTGTCATTCCGACGATGAAATAACGGGAACGCATGCACGACCTCCGCCCCGCGTTCCGTGCGTACGCCTTGATCCTGACGACGCTTGCGCTGGGCGGCTGCAGCGGCATGGGCAGCTTCGACTGGGCGGGATCGAAGACAGCCCCGCCGGATCCGATGCAGTCCAGCGCTCCGCCGGTCAATCTGGCAGGCCGCTGGCTGCTCAGCTCACCGGGCCGCGGTCAATGTCACATGACATTCGGAGCGGCGTCGCCCGGCGCCATCGAGGGCACGATCGCGCCGGAGGGCGGCTGTCCCGGAAAATTCTTCACCAGCCGCAAATGGACCTACGACCAGGGCGGCCTCGTCATGCGCGACCACAACGGCCAGCCGCTGGCGCAACTCTCCCGCGCCGGCTCGACCTTCGAAGGCAAGGCGACGGGAGGCGAGCCGGTCACGCTGCTGCGCTGACGCACGGGAGCGGCAGCGGAAGGCACCCATCGGGGCGGGCGATCTTTTCCATTCCCAAAATCCATTTCTCTTGCCGCACGGGCCGTGGTCTGCTGCCTGCGCGATCTGGAGGAAATCATGCCCGAATATCAGCTCTACTGCTTCGCGCAGTCCGGCAACGCCTATCGCGCGGCGCTGATGCTCAACCTGATCGGCGCGGACTGGAAGCCGGTCTATGTCGATTTTTTCAAGGGCGGCGAAACGCGCACGCCGAAGTACCGCGCCGAGGTCAACGAGATGGGCGAGGTGCCGGTGCTGGTGCATGGCGCAAAGAAGCTCACCCAGTCGGGCGTGATCCTGACCTACCTCTCCGACCGTTCGGGAAAATACAAACCCGAAGGCGAGGACGAGCGGCTCGAAGCGCTGCGCTGGATCATCTTCGACAACCAGAAGGTCAACGGCTTCCTCGGGCCCTATCGTTTCCTGAAGAACTTCGCCAAGCCCCCCGGCGACCCCGCGGTGATGGCGTTCCTCAAGGGCCGCATCGACGGCAACCTCGCCATTGTCGACAAGCGGCTCGCGGACAGGCCGTTTGTCCTGGGCGAGCGGCCGACCATCGCCGACATCTCGCTCTGCGCCTATCTGTATTACCCGGCCGAGGAGTTCGGCTTCGATATTGCCGGCACGCACACGAACATCGCGGCCTGGCTCGACCGCATCAAAGCGCTGCCCGGCTGGAAGCACCCCTACGAGCTGGTGCCGGGCTATCCGCCCAATCTCTAGGGAACGCGCTCACACGCCTGTCCAAGGTCCAGAGCCTGACATGACACCGCCCTCCGGCATCGGCCTGGTTCTGATCACCGGATGCTCCACCGGCCTCGGCGACGCCACAGCGCGGGCGTTCCGGGCCGCAGGTCATCTCACCGTCGCGACCGCGCGCAACACCGGAGGTCTTGCGGGCCTCACGGCGCTGGGCTGTGAAACCTTGACGCTCGACGTCACCGATGAAGCCTCGCGCCGTGCCGCGGTCGAGGAGGCCGAACGGCGCTTCGGTCCGGTTGGAGTGCTCGTCAACAACGCAGGCTACGGCCAATACGGACCGCTGGAAGAGATTCCGCCCGAGCTGCTGCGCCGCGCTTTCGAGACCAACGTGTTCGGCCC
>CAMAWG010000123.1 GCA_945861855.1 Rhodoplanes serenus | reverse complement strand
CGTTGATAAGGCGCTCGAGAATATCGATTGCATGAGTGCGATCCTTCGCTGCCAGACAAAGAATCGCTTTTATGAATCAACTCAACGCCTTATCCAACTGCGTCGAGTACTATGCTTTAAGGCACAACCGCCTGCTAGTCGTGAATAATTCGGGCTAGTATGCTAATGATGGATTCCGCCGCAATTCTCTTGGCCTTGAAGTGCACCTTTGCCCTGTGCGGCGCGATTGCCGTCGGCACGGCCGCCGTGAGGACCCTTCTGCACTCATTCTCGGCTCGCGCGCTCGTCGAGTGTGTCGCGCTCGCCGCACTTGCGCTGGTCATCCTGACGCGCGGCGCCCCGCATAACAATCCGGCTCTTTTTGCGCTTTATGACGCGTACGGACCCATCGGAATCCTGTCTGCCGTGGGCGCGATGGTGGCAGTCATTGTTGGCATCGCTCTAATGCTGAGAACGAAAAGTTTCGAACTGTCGCCGCCTTGTCTCAAGCGCATTGTTGCGGTTCTTGCTTTTTTGGCTGCCCTTGCCGCTGCGGAGCCGGTTGCGGAACTATGGAACGCGGCCCAATGGGGCGACGCCCAGTTCTACGACAGGATTGCCATCTCGATCGCTCGCGGGTCCATGCCGTGGGCGCACTCCTATTACATGCCCCTCTTTCAGTATGGCTCCGCGCTACTGTACTGGGCCTTCGGCCACTTCATTTTCGTCCAGCAGATCGCGAATGTATTTCTGGCGTTGCTCACCGTTCCGTTGCTAGCGCTGGCGGCTTGGAATTTCTTCCGGAATTCGGGCGCGGTGCTGCTGGTATCGCTGCTCGCGGCAACGGTCGACCCGCTGCGTCACGCACCGCATTTGCTGCAAATCGAAAACTGGTATGTGCCGATCATCTGCTTTTCGATCTGGGCCGCGAGCCGCTATTTCAGGCAGCCGTCGCTTCGCAATGTGGTTCTCGTCGGCGTCGCCGCGGCTCTGATTTTTGAAACCCGCACGCAAGCCGGTTTCTACGTTGGCTGGCTTTCGCTGGTGCCGATATGGCTTCGCGCCACATCGGCGAACACGAGGCTTCGGCATTTCATTCTGATCGTGGCGATCGTCGTGGGCTGCGCGGTCCCGTGGACTTTGCGCAACATCGCGGTGAATGGCCGTGCATCCCCCATCGGCGTTCAGGCTGGCGAGCATGTGTTGTTCAGCAACAGCAGAGCCAACTTCTTTGGCATTCGCCGCGATTTGGTTTCGCCTGATCCTGCGAGCCAGCCAGTTTCCGCAGCCGAGCGCCTGGTGCAAATGGCGGCCGATCCACTCTATATCGTGCGAGCCGCCTGGTGGCGCGGCCTTGCGTTCTACGGTCTGCTGCCGCCCGGCATCTGGGACAAATCAGGACCTCGATCGACAAGTTGGGCGGAGATGTCGGCCTATCTGATGCGCGCGAGCCCAATCTTGGCGCTATTGCTTGCGGGCGCGCTTGCGGTCCTGCTCCATCCCGGACGCACCACGTTCTACCTTCTCGGCGCAATCAGCTCGAACGTCGCGCTGGTCTTCTTCGTCGGCTTCAGTGAACCGCGCCTTTCATTTCCAATCTTAGCCCTGCACATTCTGCTGGCCGCCGCTGCGGTCTTTCCACCGCGCGCGGAATTTTTCGCCGCTGCCGATGCCGCACCGCGGCGCGCCTTCGCCATTCCACGCCTTGCATTCGTTACCGCGGTCGGGGCGATCGCACTTCTCGTACTCTCGCATGTCCTGATTGGGCGGTCTTTGCTCTACCCACCGCAGACCGATTCCGGTCTTCTGCGGATTGCCCCAGTTGAAATCGACGCCGCCCTGCCCGACCTCAACGCCCTTATCCCCGAACCGCCCTGGACGGCCGTCCCAATCCAATCCGGCACGCGCGCTCGCTTCACCGGCGTCTTGACCAATACTATGGAGCCCGTGAAATGGTATGCGTTTCCCCTACTGGGGTTTCCAGACTACACTGCCGATCCGCGGCGCGAGGCATATTTCCGCGCCTACATGATCGACAAGTCGGGTAAATTCCAATGGGGCGTATCCCGCTCTATTGGTTTGACCATAGCGGGTGCAATCGCCGACCGGCCGTTGCGAGAGGACGAGGGGATCGAAGTTGAAGGCCAGATTCTGGACGTGGCGGACCGCGGTACGTTCTGGTTTCGCGCCGAGAAAATTCGTCACCTCGATGCGCCACCGGGTGTATTCGAAGCATTCCCACGCAACTAACGTCCCGGTGGGGTCCACGGTGAACGCATTCGCATGAGCAACAGCACTCCTCGATCGGTATCGGTGATTGTCCCCGCCTTCAACGAAGCGGCAACGATCGGCCAGATCGTGCGTCGGATCAAGCAAGCCGGCGCTGACTACGAGGTCATCGTCATCGACGACGGTTCCGAGGACGACACCGCAAACAGCGCGCGAACCGCGGGTGCGACGGTAATCCGCAATCCCTACAACCTCGGCAATGGCGCGAGTGTCAAAGCCGGGTGCCTGGCGGCAAGCGGCGACGTGATCGTGATGATCGATGCGGACGGCCAGCATCCTCCGGAAGCCATTCCCGAGCTTGTTTCGCACATCGGCGAATACGACATGGTGGTCGCATCGCGAATTCGCGGCTCGAACACCTCGCCCATCCGGCGCTTCGGAAATCTCATGCTCAATGCCATCGGCAGCTGGGTGTCCGGACGCCGAATCGCCGATTTAACGAGCGGCTTCCGGGCCATCAAGCGCCGGCACCTGCTGGAATACATTCATCTCTTTCCGACGCGATACAGCTATCCAACCACGATCACGATCGCGATGATCCAGGGCAATCATTTCGTGAAATTTCTTCCCCTGCCGGAAATCCAGCGGCGGCTGCACGGCCACAGCCACGTTCGCCCATTCCAGGATTTTCTGCGCTTTCTCAACATCATGGCGCGGCTGGTGGTTGTGTTCAGCCCGCAGCGTTTCTTCCTTCCATTGAGCGCCGCAACGGCAGCGGCCGGGCTGGCGATAGGGATTTTTCAGCTCGTCCGCTTCGGCGCCGTCCTCGGCTCAAGCCTGTTGCTGCTGATTTCGAGTCTGCTGTTCTTCTGCTTCGGATTGGTCGCCGAGCAGATCGCCGCGCTTCGGCGTGAGCGCCGCGAGCATTTCACGCGGGATTGAGTTGCGGCGGATCAGCGCCTGGTCAATGCAAGAGCGACGGTCAGGTTGCTGTGTACGGTCGGCAGCATCGACAGCGGAAAATACCACCGCCGATCGCGATCGAAGAATTCCTCAAGCGTGGTCATGACCCTTGACGCCGTGTTGCAGTGTTCGAGCGCGATATATTTGCGATAGTCGACGTTGTATCGGCGCGACATGGCGCGCTCGGATGTAATCTTGCGGCCCAGCGTCCACGCGATCCCGCCCTCACAGGGCAGCCCCACGAACAACCTGGCCTTAGGCTCCAGTATCCGCGCGGTCTCCGCCAGCGTGTCGCGTAGATAATAAATATGTTCGAATGCGTAGATCGAGATTGCGGTTGCGATGACGCCGGTTTTGAACGGTAGCGCGCATGAGTCGGCCTGGATCAGCGGCGTCAGCGGACTGATGTTCCGGACGCGGCGCAAACTGTCCAATCGGATGTCCAGCCCGATGACGCGCTCCGGCGCTTTGACATAGCGATAGTGGTAACCTTGGCCGCATCCGATATCGCATACCCAGCCGTCCTGGGGTCCGCTCTCCATCCAGCCGGCGATCTTACGATGCGCCGACTCATGGATCGCCCGGAACACGGTGTTGCCGTCGGTGAAGTAAGGCGACGAGTCGTCGAAATGGGCGCTCATCCGGATATAGTCAGGGTCGTTGTAGGCATCCGGCAGCGGCTTGGACGATGTCGGCATCATCACCAGGATATCGTCCTCGGTGATTGCGTACTCTCTCCCGCAGCCGCCGCATCGCAGCCGGCGCACATCGATCTGCTCAACCTTCGACCGGCAATCGGGGCAGGCCAATAGCGTCACAAGTTGTTGATATATCATCACACTATTGGCTTTGGACACGGATGCCCGTGGGGATGGCGGCGCGGCATCGACTTGCGTAACCGGGGATCGTTAGGTACATCGTATAGACCGTCGAACGTGGTTTCGACCCCTATTTCGGTTGTCCAATAACACATGAAAATCGCCCTCGTCGAACCGTGCCTTGAATCCAAGAAAAACGTCATCCGCGACGTCATTTACGGCTGCTGGTGCGGCGGCAAGCGGATCGGCGGCGCCACAGTTCCACCGTTCGAACTGCTCACGCTTGCGACCATCCTCAAGAAGGAGGGCCACGACGTCGTGTTCGTGGACGCGCAGGCTGAACAATTGGAACTCGACGAGGTTTCCCGTCGGATCACAGGCTCGCAGCTCATCATCTGCTCAACCTCGGTGATGACCGTTAACAGCGACGCGTCCTATCTGCGCCAGCTTAAGGCACAGCATCCCGGGCTGATGGCCGCGGTTTACGGATCGCATCCCACCTTCCAGCCGGAAGCGACGCTCGACAAGGGCATCGACTTCGCCCTCCAGCGCGAACCGGAGTATGTCGTGCGCGACCTCGCCGCGGCGCTGTCGTGCGGTGACATGGCTGCGGCTCGCGCCACCCGCGGCGTCGTCAGCCGGGGAGATGACGGCGTCATCATCAAGAACCAGCGCTATCCCTACATCGAGAACCTGGACGAAGTGCCTGCACTCGACGTGACGCTTCTGCCGGACGTGCTCTATTTCAACCCGATCGTGCGGAACCTGCCGTACATCACCGTATCGTCGTCTCACGGCTGCCCTGCGAAGTGTAATTACTGCACAGCACCGTTCTTCCACGGCACCAAGACGCGGTTCCAGTCGGCCAACAAGGTGCTGGACGATATCGGCAGTTATCTCAGCCAGGGCATCAAGGAAATCTACTACCGCGACGAGACGTTCACCGCCGACCGCCAGCGCGTCATCGACATCTGCAACGGCATCGTCGAGCGCGGCTACAAGTTCACCTGGATCTGCAACGCGCGCGTCGACACCGTCGACAAGAAAATGCTGGCGCTGATGAAAAAGGCCGGCTGCCACCTCATCAAGTTCGGCGCCGAATCCGGTAACCAGGACGTCCTCGACGCGATTAAGAAGGGCATCACGCTCGAGCAGACGCGCGACGCGTTTGCCGCCTGCAACGAGGTCGGGATCGACACTCACGCGCATATGATGATCGGATCGCCGGGCGAGACCTACAAAAGCATGGAAGACTCGCTTGACCTTGTGCTCAACATCAAGCCGACGACGGTCACCTTCGGCATCTGCACGCCCTATCCCGGCACGCCGCTGTTTCGCGACGTCATGCGCAAGGATCCGACTATCGGCGACGGCGCCGCAAACGCCGCGATGGACCGGCTGCATCTCGAGGGTGAGTTCAACCATCATTATTGCAGCGTCGATACCGGCGATCTGCGCAAGACGCTCAAGCGATTCTATCGCCGCTTTTATCTGCGGCCCAGCTACCTGCTGCGCATGATCTCGCGCATCCGCAATTTCAACATGCTCAGGAACACCGTGCTCGGCGGCCTGAATGTGTTTGTCTTCTCGACCCAAGAAAGTCAGGGATGACAGCCGACGCGGCCCTCGTCCTGGGGCCAGCACTCGATACGGTCAGCCGCGTCCTAGGGCTTTGCGATCGTCAGGCGGGCTCTCCCACTGCCGGCTGTTGTGACCGCAATCACTGGCACTATCGAACCACGGATTTTGCCAACGCGCGCATGCAGGAGGCGGGCTGGCTGCTTGCCATCGCATATGCAGCGCCGGTGCCGGGCAACCGATTTCACGGCCAGCAGGCGCTGCTGGGCTGGTCGCAACGAATCTGGCAATTCTGGCTGACCTGCCGCAACGGCGACGGCACCGTGCCGGAGGTTTATCCGTACGAACGCAGCAACTGCGCAACCTCTTTCACGGCTGCCTGCTTTGTCGAAACGGTGGCTCTGCTGGGCGGGGCGTCGCAATGGCGCGACGAGATCGCCACCGCCGAACGGTCCTTCGCCTGGCTCGCCACCCACGCCAGCCCCGGGATCGGCAATCAACTCGCGGCATCGCTTCTAGCATTGACCGGATTCGCACGGCTGACGGGCAACCGCGAGATTTCGATTGCGGCAAGGCGCCGGCGCGACGAATTCCTGTCAATCGTCGAGGCGGACGGCACCTATCCCGAGTATGGCGGCTTCGACGCCGGCTACCAATCGATCACTTTGAGTACGTTGGTGCGCGTCCTGCGCCACTGCGATCCCGATCCCGAGCTTGAAGCCGCCATGGTGATTGGCGAAAGCCGATTGAGCGCCGCGATCGACAACCTCGGCCGGACTTCGCCGGACCGCAACGCCCGTCGGACGCAGTTTCTTTATCCCTATGGCTTGGCCGCGCGGAAAAGTCCTGCGCTTGCGAAGATTGCAGCGGGCCTGCGCGACCAGGCAATACTGCGCCCGACCTGGATGGACGACCGCTACTGCATCCCGATGGCCGCCGACTACTTCCTCACCGCCTGGGAGCTTTGCCATGCGAATGACGCCGGTTAGGCTTATTGCGCTTCGCATGTTCAACGTTACGCTGGGCCGGACCGCCTGGGCCAATGCATTCCTGCGCCGCATTCTGGTTGCGCTCCTGATCACGCGCCGTTCGGGCGGCGACCGATACATGGCCAGTTCGCGATTTTTCGATCCACGCGAGCTCGACCGCGGCTAGGATTCGGTCATGTGCGGCATCGCAGGACTGATGGGAAGCATCGCCCGTCCGGGCGCGGCCGGACGCATGATCGAAATCATGCGCAGTCGCGGACCCGACGGCGAGGGCGCGTGGTCCGACCCGCAGGTTGAAATCGCCCTCGGCCAATGCCGGCTTTCGATCATCGATCTCGCAACCGGCGACCAGCCGATGTCCAGCCCGGATAGCCGCTTCACGATCATCTACAACGGCGAGCTCTACAACTACCTAGAGCTCAGACCCGACCTCGTGCGCCGTGGCTGGACGTTCCGCACGACGTCCGACACCGAAGTTCTGCTCGCCGGCCTTGTTATCGAGGGTCCGGATTTTCTGAACAAGACCAATGGCATGTTCGCGTTCGCGCTATGGGATGCGCGCGATCGGCGGCTCCTGCTCGCCCGCGACCGCATGGGCGTCAAGCCGCTTTACTACACCGAGCCGCGTCCGGGCGACCTCGCCTTTGCATCCGAGCTCAAGGCGTTGATCGATCTCCCAAGCGTGGACCGCACGTTCGATCCGGACGCGCTCCAGGCGTATCTGGCGCTACGTTACGTCCCGGCACCCATGACGATGTTTCGAGGCGTGCGGAAGTTTCCCGCGGGCCATTGGGCGACTTTCGAAAATGGCCGCCTGACGTTCACGCGCTACTGGCAGGTGACATTTGCATCCCAGCCTAGCGCCGGCTGGTCGCAGCCCGATGCGCTCGCCGAGCTTGAGACAGTCCTGGCCGACGCCGTGCGGCTGCGGCTGCGTAGCGATGTGCCCTATGGCGCGTTCCTCAGTGGAGGAATCGACAGCAGTATCGTGGTTGCCCTGATGGCGCGATTTGCCAGCGAGCCGGTGCGCACCTATTCGATCGGCTTTGCCGATGGCCCAGATGAGCGCGAGGAGGCGCAACGCGTCGCCGGGCACATCGGCACGCGCCATGAGGCACTGGAACTGGGGCCCGCCGACCTGCGGCAACTGCCCGATGTGGCGTGGCATGTCGATGAGCCGTTTCCCGATCCCATCGTGCTGGCGATGGTCATGCTGGCGCGCCGCGCGCGCCGGGACGTCAAGGTCATCCTCACCGGCGAAGGGGCCGACGAGCTGTTCGGCGGCTATGTCCACCACCCTCACCTGCTGCTACTTTCGCGCCTCGCCCCGTTCTTGCCTTCGGCGGCGTTGTCGCCGGCCGCGGCGATGGCGAGGCACGTGCCTCAATTCATCATCAACGGATTGTTCGACTATCCCGCCGCGGGCGGAGCGCAACTCCGCGACCGGCTGGCTGCGCTACTTGGCTGCGCCAAAGACGAAACGCAGCGCTATCTTGCCTACGTTTCGCTATTCACCAACGGCGAACGTCGGCGCCTGCTCGCGCCGCAATTTGCAACCGACGCACCCCATCGTTTGGTCGCGGACCGGCTCGCCGCCCTGCCGGGGACTTGGATCGACCGATTGTGGACGTTCGAGCACCGGAATTGGCTTGCCGACAACATCTTGTTCAAACAGGACAAGACGCTGATGGCGGAATCGGTCGAAGGGCGCGAACCGTACTGTGATTATCGGCTGGTTGAATTCGCCGCCCGGCTTCCCATCTCCGCTCGCATCAGCGGCGGCCGCAACAAGGTCCTGCTGCGCGCGGCTGCAAAACGAATCCTGCCCGACCTGCCGGCGGCAACCCGCAGGAAGCAGGCATTCTTGGTGCCGCTGACGGGCGCCTATGCGAGCGTGATCAAGGAAATGGCCGGTGACGTCCTATCGAGCGCGCGATTCCGCGACCTCGGCATCTTCGATCCGGTTCAAACGGATGCATTGCTGGCGCAATTTCCCAGTCCCTCGTTCCTGGTGGGGCGACAGGTCATGGCGCTCTTGATGTTCGGCCTGTGGCACGAGGCAATGACGCGGGTGCCGCGCGCCGCCAGCGCTACGGCTTTGACAGTGTGAAATATACCATCGTCCCGGCCTTCCGATCGAGCCAGCGATGAAGGAAGACCGGGACCAACCGGGCAAAAGGCAAAAATCGTTTCGGGAAATAATGCACTTCGGCGCGGGTGACATTGTATCCAACCTGCCGAAGCATCTGCGCCCATCCTGCGTCGGTTCGTCCGATGCCGACCGGATTTGCAGCACCGTCGTACTGGCGAATGAAATCGTCGACGCTATCGGACGCGCTCGCCAGGTCGGCGCCGGGGTGTCGCAGGCCTGTCAGCCGCATCGCCAACCGCGTCAGCGGGAACATCCACGGATGATGCAGGATGCCTTTGCGGTAAAGCGTGATCTTGGCGCTTCCGCCCGGCTTGAGCACGCGAAAGCTCTCGCGGAATGCCTGCATCGTATCCGGCGTATGGTGCAGGACGCCGGACGACACCACGAGGTCGAAGCAGTCACGTTCGAACGGCAGCGCTTCGGCATTGCCGACCTGAATGCGCGGCTCGACGCCGGCAAGGCGCGCGTTTGCAATCGCGATCTCGACCGCGCGCGGCGTAAGATCGACCGCATCCACGACAGCACCGCCGCGCGCATATTGAACAGCGACCCAGCCCGGGCCGCAGCCTATGTCAAGCACGCGGCGCCCGCGCCATTTCTCGAACTCCCAATACGGAATCGCAAAACGATCCGAGTCTTCCCGTTTGGCCTTGTCGAGAGCCTCGAAGAACGTCGTTGAGCCGGGGCTATCTAGTTCGTGGCTGAGCAGCGGATGCCGGTTCCAATACTGGCGCACATCTTCAATGTTAGGCATCGAATATGACCCGTCTTCCTGCGAACAATGGAGTGCGGCTTGATATGGTGCGGCTTGGTAGTCTCTTTCTTGCTGCATCCCTACAATGGGAAGCATCGAATTGGAAAGCGTCACCCGCCCACTTCGAGCAACATTTTGGCAACCGAGCTGCGCCTGACACGTCCAATGAAAAATCCGGATCATTCCAGCGAGATCGAGCGCAAACGTGGCAGGCTTGTCCGCGCCATCACGCGCCCGCCATTCAATGACGAGCGCGGCGAAAAGGGCTGGTTCACACACTTTAGTCGCGCGCCGCCGCATGTGATGCGTCACCTGCGGGTGGAACTCGACGGTTGGCCGAACTGGACGCGGCCGATGCGAATAGCGTTCCTTTCGGACTTCCACACCGGATCGCATGCGCATGATGTCGAGCGCCTGCGCTCTATCATCGACGAAGTTGGCGCCCTCAAACCCGATCTGGCGCTGTTCGGTGGCGACTACGTCAATCTGCAACTGTTCGGAGGCGGCCGCGTTCCGCCGCAGACCATAGCCACGGAGATTTCACGCCTCCCCGCTCCACTGGGTCGCTTTGCCATCTTGGGAAACCACGATTACATCTACGGTGGACACGAGGTGATGAAGGCGCTCGGCAATCAAAACATTGCCGTACTCGACCACGAGCAACAATCCATCAGATTTCAGGATTGGCCGGTCGACATCATCGGCATACCTGACGGCGACGTGCGGCGCCCGGCGGGTTACGCCTTGCTTCGCAGCTTGACGCCCGCACGGCCGGCCCTCTTGCTGGCCCATGATCCGGCTTGGTTCGCCGATATGCCCCCCGGCCCGTTCTTAATGCTGGCCGGCCATACCCATGGCGGACAGATCCGGGTTCCCGGCATCGGCATTTTGCGGAACGGCAGCCGGGCGCCGCTGCGCTGGAGTCACGGGCTGACGCGCGAAGGCGGCAAGACTCTCTACGTTACCAGCGGCATCGGCACCAGCGCAGTGCCGCTGCGCTGGTGCGTCCCGCCGGAAGTCGTGGTGTTGGACGTTGCAGGCTCTTAGCGCCTCCTATTCGAAGTTTCGAAGAAAAAATTCCTAATATGTGAGAAAATCCGGCGCCCTTAGTCGTCCCTGCGCCGGCGTCAGTGAATAATGAACATCTGTAAGCATTGTCAGTTCTGATAAATAGCTCGTGTGACCGTCTCAGTAGTGCCCTAATCATATACAATGTCAGGCATTAGGGATTGATCTCATAGGAGCACGACGACGCTGCGCGGGGCTGACGAAGGAAGTTTGATCGCGACGTGCGGATGCCCGGCTTGTGTGGCGGCCCGCGACGGGGCGGACAGCTTTGCTGCTCGGGAAATCAGTTCGGCTCCTGTCGCCGCTGGCGTCGCCGCTCCGTCGGCGTTACCGCAAGCTCCGTCCCACGCCATCAACGCGGTGTACAGCGGTGTTCAATGGGGCAGCCTGGGCGTTGGGCTGACAGTCACCTATAGCTTCCTGACCTTGGTTCCGAACTACTATTCCATCAACGCGGACGAGCGCGATCACTTCGTGCCGATGAACGCCGCGCAGAAGCAGGCGGCGCGCGACTCGTTTGCTGCATATGCAGACTTTTCCAACATCCGCTTCCAGGAGGTTGCGTCCGGCACCGGCTCGATCAATCTCGGGACCGCCGACTTGGGCGCGGGCATTGGCGGTTGGGCATACTATTGGGCATACTATCCCCGTTCCGGATATGCTGGAACCAACGACGGCAATGTCTGGGGCGACGTTTGGATCACCAACCGTTTTTCTAATTACAACAATCCGCTGCCGGGCAGCCATCCATACACCACCTATATTCATGAGATCGGTCATGCGATCGGGCTGAAGCACCCCGGCAATTACAACGCTGGCGGAGGTGGAACGCCTGGTCCGTATCTGCCGTCTGCGGAGGACAGCAGCCAATACACGGTGATGTCCTACTTCAATGGCCCGAGCTTTGGCAGCGTCGAGCCGATCAGCCCTCAGCTCTACGACGTAGCCACTGTCCAATATTTGTACGGTGCGAACATGTCGACGCGCACCGGCAACGACACCTATGTGTTCGCCACCACGTTTCAGGCGAAGACAATCTGGGACGCAGGCGGCACGGACACGTTTGACGCCTCCAATCAGACCAGTGCGGTCATTATCAACTTGGCGGGCGGCAGCTTTAGCTCAATTGCGGGCACCAACAACATCGCGATTGCGTTTGGCGCATCGATCGAGGCGGCGATCGGCAGCAACTATAACGACACGCTCAGGGCGGGCGACCAGGGCGGCACGCTGAGCGGCGGAGGCGGCAACGACACCCTGATCGGCGCCGCGGGCGCGGACCGGCTGACCGGCGGCGGTGGCACCGACACGCTTACCGGCGGCGCGGGCGCCGACATTTTCGTGTTTTTTGCGAGCGATAGTTCGCCGGCAGTCGGCCAGCATGATCAGGTCACGGACTTTCAGTTTGGCACCGATCTGATCGATTTGCACGGCATCGATGCTGATTTTGGGGTTGCTGGTATCGATGCGTTCCGCTTTCTCGGCAATGTTGCCTTGGACGGATTGGCGGCGGCGCTGAATTTCTTCTTCGATGCGATCCGCAATGTTGTGGTCTTGCAGGGCGACGTCAACGGCGACAGGGCAGCAGACTTTGCTATCGATTTGTCCGGCTCCGCCACGCTCTGCCACGCTCACGCGCAACGATTTCACCACCGACAGCCTTCGGTTGGTCGCGCCGCTGACGCTGACCGGGACAGCGAGCGCGGACATACTGATCGGCGACTGGCTTAACGACACGCTGTCCGGGCTTGGCGGCAACGACACGCTGACGGGGAACGCGGGCGACGACCATCTCGATGGCGGGACCGGCGCCGACAGCATGAACGGCGGGGCCGGCGACGACACCTATGTGGTGGACAACGCCGGCGACGTGGTGACCGAGGGCGCGAGCGCGGTCGCCTTTACGGCGCCGGCGGGCTGGACGGTGAAGGGCACGGCGGACTTCAACGACGACAGCGAGACCGATGTCGTCGTCAACAGTTCGGTCGACCCGACGCAGAACCAGATCTGGCTGCTCAAGGATGGGGCGGTCTCCTCGGTCAAGCAGATGCCGGTCTTCGTGCCGGGCTGGTTGCTGCAGGGCATCTCCGACGTTGACGGCAACGGCACCAAAGACCTGGTGTACACCAACCCCGCCTGGTCGAAGCAGTACGTGCTGTACCTCAACGGCGGCACGCTGACGGAGAAGACCGAAGGCTTTGCGCCGAGCCTGGTGACGGTTGACGCGGTGGGCGGGGTGAGCGCGGGCAATGCCGGCGGCGGCACCGACACGGTCCTGTCCTCGGTCAACTACACACTGCCGACCGGGGTGGAGACCCTAACGCTGGCCCCGGGCGCCGGCAACCTCAACGGCGCGGGCAATGCCTCAAACAACACCATCACCGGCAACGAGGGCAACAACGTCCTCACCGGCGGCGCCGGCACCGACACGCTCACCGGCGGCGGCGGCGCGGACCGGTTCGGGTTTGCCTATGGCGACACCGGTTCGACGTCGGGTCACCGCGACAGCATCACCGACTTTGCGCCCGGCGCCGACCTGATCGACCTTACCGGGATCGATGCCGATACCAAGGCAGCCGGCCAGGATGCATTCCGCTTCCTTGGCTCCGCCGCCTTCGATGGTCAGGCCGCGGCCTTGCGCACGAGCTACGACGCCGCCCGCAACGTCACGGTGCTGGAAGGCGACACCAACGGCGACAAGGTGGCGGACTTCGGCATCGAACTCCTCGGCAACCTGACGCTGGACGCGGCGTCGTTTGCGGCCGGCAGCCTGCTGCTGCCGCTGACGCTCGCCGGCACGGCCAACGCCGATACGCTGACCGGCGGCAAGATGAACGACACGCTGTCCGGTCTGGGCGGCAACGACACGCTGACGGGGAACGCGGGCGACGACCATCTCGATGGCGGGACCGGCGCCGACAGCATGAACGGCGGGGCCGGCGACGACACCTATGTGGTGGACAACGCCGGCGACGTGGTGACCGAGGGCGCGAGCG
>CAMAWG010000122.1 GCA_945861855.1 Rhodoplanes serenus | reverse complement strand
CCATGACCATCCACGGCATCGTGCCGGGTCCGCAGGTCATGACCAAGCAGCCGGAGCTGTTCTGGGGCATGATCGCTTCGATGTGGCTCGGCAACCTGATGCTGGTCGTCATCAACCTGCCGATGGTCGGCATCTGGGTGCGCCTGCTGCGCGTGCCCTACCGCCATCTGTTCCCGATGATCGTCATCTTCTGCTGCATCGGCGTCTATTCGCTCAACAACGCGCCGTTCGACGTGACGATGACCGCGATTTTCGGTGTCGTCGGCTACTGGCTGGTGAAGCACGACTTCGAGCCGGCGCCGATGATCCTGGGCTTCGTGCTTGGCCCGCTGATGGAGGAGAACCTCCGCCGCGCCATGCTGATCGCCCGCGGCGACGCCACGGTGTTCCTGACGCGGCCGATCTCGGGGACCCTGCTCGCGATCGCGACGGGTATGCTGATCCTGGCGGTGCTGCCCTCGCTGCGCGCCAAGCGCGAAGAGGTGTTTACCGAATAGCCGCTACGCGCTACGACCAATTGCTAAGCCCCGGGGGATCATTTTGTTTCCCCCGGGGCTTTTCTTTGGTGCCACAAGCTGCAAATGACGGCATCTGCGTCGGCTCGGCATTAGGGAGAAAACAATGTCATTGTCACGCACTCTGGCCGGCGTTTTGGCCGGTGTTTTCGCAGTCGCCGTGGGGATCGCCCCGGCGGCAGCGCAGGATTATCCGAGCCGGACCATCACTGTCATCGTGCCGTTCGCGGCCTGCGTGCCGACCAACTGATCGCCGGCCGATCATTTGCATGGTCCCGACGGCTGCCGCAGGGCGGCCGTCGCTTTTTGACCAGTTGAAGCCTGGTCTATTCCTTCATCGCCTCTTCGCGCTTGGCGCGGATCAACGGCACCGCGATCGAGATCAGCAGCCCGGCGGCCGCCAGCAGGAAGGCCAGGCTGAGCGGGCTCGTCACCAGCACCATCGGGTCGCCGAGCGAGATCAGCAGGGCGCGCCGCAGGTACTCCTCCATCATCGGGCCCAGCACCAGCCCGAGGATCAGCGGCGCCGGCTCGCAACCGAGCTTGAGCAGCACATAGCCCAGCCCCGCGAACGCCACCAGCTGGAACAGGTCGAACACGTTGTTGTTGATGGTGAACACGCCGATGCAGCAGAACACCAGAATCGCCGGGAACAGCAGGCGGTAGGGCACCGCCAGCAGCCGCACCCACAGGCCGACCAGCGGCAGGTTGAGCGCGAGCAGGAACAGGTTGCCGATCCACATGCTGGCGACGATCCCCCAGAACAGTTCGGGGCGCTGCGACAGGACCTGCGGGCCGGGCTGGATGCCCTGGATCGTGAGTGCGCCGATCATCAGCGCCATGGTCGGATTCGACGGAACGCCCAGCGTCAGCATGGGGATGAACGAGGTCTGCGCGCCGGCGTTGTTGGCGGCCTCCGGTGCCGCGACGCCGCGGATGTCGCCGTCGCCGAAATTCCTTGGCGCCTTGGCGATCTTCTTCTCGATCGTGTAGGCGGCGAACGAAGACAGCAATGCGCCGCCGCCCGGCAGAATCCCAAGCACCGCGCCGAGCCCGGTGCCACGTGCGATCGACCACAAGCAGAGCTTGAGATCGTCGCGGCTCGGCAGCACGCTGCCCAGGCGCGACGTGAAAACCTCCCGGCTCTTGCCGCGCTGTTCGAGGTTGTAGATGACCTCGGCGATGCCGAACATTCCCATGGCCAGCGCCACGAAGCTGATGCCTTCCGCAAGGGCGGGGATGCCGAAGGTGAACCGGATGGCGCCTGAATTGACGTCTGTGCCGACAAGCCCGAGCAGCAGGCCGAGCACTACCATGGCGATGGCCTTGCGCAGCGAGCCGCGCGCCAGCACGACCGCGCCGACCAGACCGAAGACCATCAGCGAAAAATAGTCCGCGGGCTGGAACTTCAGCGCGATCTCGGCCAGCGGCGGCGAGAACAATGCCACGACCAGCGTGGCGAAGGTGCCGGCGACAAACGATGCGATCGCGGCGATCCCGAGCGCGGGTCCGGCGCGGCCCTGCCGCGCCATCTGGTAGCCGTCGAGCGTGGTGACCACCGACGAGGACTCGCCCGGGATGTTGACCAGGATCGCCGTGGTCGAGCCGCCGTACTGGGCGCCGTAGTAGATGCCCGCCAGCATGATCATGGCGGTGGCGGGGTCTAGATTGAAGGTGAGCGGCAGCAGCATCGCCACGGTCGCAACCGGGCCGATGCCCGGAAGCACGCCGATCAGGGTGCCGAGAAACACCCCGAAGAAGCAATACAACAGGTTCTTCAGGCTGATCGCGACGCCGAAGCCGAGTGCGAGGTTGGACAGGATGTCCATGCGATGGCGCTCAGAGACCGGGCCAAATGGGGAGCGGTATGCCGAGCAGCCCGACAAAGATGCCGACCGAGAACACCGCGAGGAAAAGCGCAACGCCGATGGATTCGATCGGGCGCAGGTCGGGATCGGCCAGGCTGCCGACCAGCACCATCGCCACCACCGCGATGGCAAAGCCAAGGAATTCGAGCGTGGCGCCGAACACCGCGATGCTCAGCAGCAGCATAATCAGCGGTCGCCAATGCAAGCGCGGAAATTTCTCGCCATCGCGGAATAGCGCGGGAACGGTCAGCGTCAGACCGAGGAAGGCGAGAACCCCGCCGAGCAGCGTCGGGAAGAATCCCGGCCCCATGCGCGCGGCCGAGCCCACGCGGTAATGTTGGGCAAGCGCCATGACGCTGACGCCGATCGCCAGGAACAGGAGACCGCACCAGAAGTCGCTCGGCGATCGGATACGCAACGCAAGCCCCCCGCCCGGTTCCGCAATGCAAACCGCCCCGCGCAAGGGCGGGGCAGTCCTGCATCCTATAGCAGTGCGTCCGCCGGCGCTCGTCTCATTCCGCCTTGACGTTGGCGGCGGCGACCACCTTCTTCGCGTCGGCGTACTCCCGCCTGATCTTGGCGGCGAATTCGGCGGGCTTCATGCCGCCGGTGACGCCGCCGCCGGCGGCGAAGCGCGCCTTGACGTCGGGCATCGCCAGAATCGTCGCGACCTCGCCATAGAGCTTGTCGAGGATCGGCTGCGGCACGGCCTTGGGCGCGAACAGGCCGACCCAGATCGACGACTGCACGTTGCGCACGCCGATCTCCGCCAGCGTCGGCACCGCGGGAAAGACCGGCGTGCGGGTCGCCGTGCTCATGGCGACGGCGCGGACGCGGCCGGACTGCATGTGCGGCATGGCCGAGGACAGCGCGGCAATCCCGGCCGGAACCTCGCCGCCCGCCGTCGCCGCCATCGCCGGCGCGCCGCCCTTGTAGGGCACGTGGAGGAACTTCGCGCCCGTCTCAAGGGTCGTCCATTCCATGACCAGGTGGTTGATCGAGCCGTTGCCTGGCGAAGAGACCCCGAGCTTGCCCGGGCTCGCCTTCGCTGCGTTCATCAAGTCCTGCATCGTCTGGTGCGGCGTGTTGCTGTTCACGACCCAGACGATGGGCGCGTCGTTGATCTGCGTGATCGGGACGAAGTCGCGGTCGAAATCGTAAGGCACGTCCTTGAAGACGGCCGGGTTGACGACGAACTCGCCGGTGTGCGCCATCAGCAGGGTGTAGCCGTCGGCCGGCGATTTCGCCGCGGCCGAGACGGCAATGAAGCCGTTGCCGCCCGGCCGGTTCTCGACGATGACCTGCTGGCCCCACCGCTCATGCAGCTTCTGCCCGACGATCCGCGCCGCGGTATCGACGAAGCCTCCAGGGGCGAACGGCACGAGGATGCGGATCGGCTTGGTCGGGAAATCCTGGGCCTGCACCTGAGTGCCCGCCAGAGCAAGCAGCACCGAAAAAACGCCTACGGTCCATCGCATTGCAATCTCCTCCTGGTGAGCCGCCGGCTCGCGTTCAGGCAGAATACCTCACGGCCCGCTTCCCGCAATGCGGCGCCAAGTCTCATCGCCAGGGTCCCATCGCCAAAGTCCCATCGGGCGCGGACGCTTCCTCTGGGCGGGCGGCACTTATATGTGGGAAGGCGAGGCGCTAGGCTCAGGCGGCACTTGAGTCGGCCTCCGGCCGCTGTTAGGGCGAACCATGCGCCAATATCTGGAGCTTATGGAGCATGTGCTTCGCCACGGCGTGGAGAAGCGCGACCGGACCGGCACCGGCACGCTGTCGGTGTTCGGCCATCAGATGCGCTTCGATCTGACCGAGGGCTTTCCGCTCGTCACCACCAAGAAGCTGCACGTCAAATCGATCGTCCACGAACTGCTCTGGTTCCTCGCCGGCGACACCAACGTCAAATACCTCAACGATAACGGCGTGCGGATCTGGGACGAATGGGCCGACGAGCGCGGCGACCTCGGCCCGGTCTACGGCCAGCAGTGGCGCTCATGGCCGGCGCAGGACGGCGGCGCCATCGATCAGATCGCCAATGTGGTGGACATGATCCGGCGCAATCCGGACTCCCGGCGGCTGATCGTCACCGCGTGGAACCCCGCCGACGTCGACCGGATGGCGCTGCCGCCGTGCCATTGCCTGTTCCAGTTCTACGTCGCCCGTGGCCGGCTGTCCTGCCAGCTCTATCAGCGTTCGGCCGACATCTTCCTCGGCGTGCCGTTCAACATCGCCTCCTATGCGCTGCTCACCATGATGGTCGCGCAGGTGACGGGACTGCAGCCCGGCGAGTTCATCCACACCTCCGGCGATGCCCATCTCTATCTCAATCATGTCGAGCAGGCGAACCTGCAGCTCTCGCGGGCGCCGAAGGCGCTGCCCATCGTGCGGATCAATCCGGCGGTGAATGACATCTTCGCCTTCGGCTATGAGGATTTCGCGCTCGAAGGCTACGAGCCGCATCCGCACATCAAGGCCGAGGTGGCGGTGTGAGCCTCGCCATTCGCGCGGCGCAGCCGGCAGACTGTGCGACGATCTTGGCCTTGGTGCATGAGCTTGCGGATTACCAGAAACTACAGACGAATGTGGATGCGACCCTGGATGGGATCGCATCGGTCTTGTTTGCTGCGCCCTCGCATATCTTCTGCGATATCGCGGACTGGAGTGGCGAGACCGCGGGCTTTGCAGTTTCGTTTCTTCACTATTCGACCTTTCGCGGGCGCTATGGGCTTTATCTCGAAGATCTGTTCGTGCGGCCGGTATGGCGCAGGCGCGGCATCGGCAAGGCGCTCATGCACAGATTGGCGCAGCGATGCGTGGCAGATGGCCTTGTGCGATTCGAATGGGCGGTGATGGATTCGAATAGTCCATCCATCGCATTTTATCGCTCGATCGGGGCTCAAGTGTTGGACCAATGGAAGCTCTGCCGGCTCAGCGGCCCGGCGCTGCACGCCTTCGCGCATGAAGGCGGGCCGTCGTGAAAATCGTTATCCTCGCTGCCGTTGCTGACAACGGCGTGATCGGCCGCGACAACGGCTTGCCGTTTCGCCAGAGCTCCGATCTCAAGCGGTTCAAGGCTCTGACCATGGGCAAGCCCGTGCTGATGGGCCGCAAGACCTACCTTTCCATCGGCAAGCCGCTGCCGGGCCGCACCAATATCGTGGTGAGCCGCGACCCGGGCTTTGCTCCGGACGGCGTGGCCGTCGCCCGCAGTCTCGACGCCGCATTGGCCGCGGCGCGCGAGGATGCACAGAAGTCCGGTGCGGCCGAGATCGTCGTGATCGGCGGCACGGACATTTTCGAGCAGACCATGCCCCTTGCCGATCGCATGGAAATTACCCATGTGCACTCGCAGCCGGAGGGCGACACCATCTTTCCGCCGATCGATGCGACACAATGGCGCGCGGTCGCGCGGAGCGATCATCCGGCCGGGCCGCGGGACGACGCGGCCTTCAGTTATGTGACCTATGCACGGGCTTGAGTTTCAAACCGATGGGAAAAGCTTGTCCGGACAGCACGTTGCCGCATGCCGTCGGCGCGCGTTGTAAGGCGGGGACGGCTCCAATATAACCTCACGAGCAAAAAGCGGACTTCCGGCACAATGGCCGGCCTCCGAGGAGAGATTTCATGCCATGGAGCAATCAGGGCGGTGGGCCCTGGGGATCGGGTGGATCGAAGGGGCCTTGGGGCTCCGGCCCGCAATCGTCCGGACCCAAGCCGCCTGACCTGGAAGATTTGCTGCGCCGCAGCCAGGACAAGCTCAGGAGCGTTCTGCCGGGCGGAAGCATGGGCGGCCGCGGCTTTGCGCTGATCGCGCTCGGTGCGATCGCGCTGTGGGGCGTTTCCGGCTTCTTCCGCGTTGAGCCCGACGAGGTCGGCGTCGTGCTTCGCTTCGGAAAAGAGGTCCGCCAGGTCCAGCCGGGCCTCAACTACCATCTGCCGTTCCCGGTCGAGACCGTGCTGACGCCGAAAGCGCTCCAGGTCCGCAAGATCGACGTCGGCATGCGCATCGTCGACGACCTTCGCCGCGGCACCACCGTGCGCGACGTGCCGGAAGAGAGCCTGATGCTCACCGGCGACGAGAATATCGTCGATGTCGATTTCTCAGTGCTTTGGCGGATCAAGACGAACGGCGTCGGCCAATACCTGTTCAACATCCAGGCTCCGGAGGGCACCGTGAAGGCCGTGGCCGAAAGCGCCATGCGCGAGGTGATTGGCCGCTCGGAAATCCAAGCGGTTCTGACCCAGGCGCGCCAGGCCACCGAACTGGCCGTGCAGGAACTGATGCAGAAGACGCTCGATCAGTACAACGCTGGCGTGCTGATCGTGCAGGTGCAGATGCAGAAGGTCGATCCGCCGCAGCAGGTCATCGACTCGTTCCGCGACGTGCAGGCGGCGCGCGCCGACCTTGAACGCGCACAAAACGAGGCGCAGACCTACGCCAATCGCGTGGTGCCGGAAGCCCGAGGCCGGGTGGCGCAAATTCTCCAGGCCGCCGACGCCTACAAGTCGCAGACAGTCGCCGAGGCGACCGGCCAGACCTCGCGCTACATGAATATCTATGACGAATACAAGAAGGCGCCCGAGGTGACCCGCAAGCGCATGTATCTCGAAACCATGGAGCGTGTGCTGGGCGGCACCGACAAGATCATCCTCGACTCCAGCAGCCACTCCGGCTCCGGGGTGGTGCCGTACTTGCCGCTCAACGAGTTGTCGCGGCCTCGCCCGCAAACGCAAAGCGGAGGCGCGCGATGAGAGTCGGAATCGCAGGAGGCATCGCCCTCGTCCTCGTTTTTGCCGCGGCCGTGCTGGGCTACTCGTCGCTGTTCACGGTCTATCAGACGCAGCAGGCGCTGCTGGTCCGGCTCGGTCAGCCGGTCCGTGTCGTGACTGAGCCCGGCCTCCACTTCAAGATGCCGCTGATCGACAGTGTCATCGGGATCGACAAGCGCATCCTCGATCTCGAGAATCCGGCGCAGGAGGTGATCGCCTCCGATCAGAAGCGCCTCGTAGTCGACGCTTTTGCGCGATACCGCATCCAGGACCCGCTGCGATTCTACCAGACGGTCAACACGATCCAGGGCGCGAACTCCCAGCTCTCGGCCCTGCTCAATTCGGCGCTGCGGCGCGTGTTGGGCGAGGCCACGCTCACGCAGGTCGTGCGCGACGAGCGCACACAACTGATGGCGCGGGTGCAGCAGCAGCTCGACCGGGAGGCGCAGGTCTATGGCATCTCGGTAGTGGACGTCCGAATCCGCCGCGCCGATCTGCCGGAACAGAACAGCCAGGCGGTGTACCAGCGAATGCAGACCGAGCGGCAGCGCGAGGCCGCGGAATTCCGGGCTCAAGGCAGCCAGAAGTCGCAGGAAATTCGCTCCAAGGCCGACCGCGACGTCACCGTGCTCGTCGCCGAGGCAACCTCCAAGTCGGAGCAGGTCCGCGGCGAGGGCGATGGCGAACGCAACCGCATCTTCGCGGAAGCTTTCGGCAGGGATGTCGATTTCTTTACCTTCTATCGCTCCATGCAGGCCTACGAAGCTGGAATGCGCCACGGCGATACGCGGATGGTGCTGTCGCCTGATTCGGAGTTCTTCCGCTATTTCGTCGATCCGTCGGGCAAGTCGCGCGACAACTCGCGGCAGCCAGCCAATTCCGGGACACCCGCGCCGGCGGCGCCCGCGGTCCCGAGATAGCGGTCCCGCGGCGCAACGGCACGATGGTGGTTGGCGGGAATGCCCGATTTTCTGGTCGCGATCGGTCTGGTTTTTGCCATCGAGGGGATTCTGTTCGCGGCCTTTCCCGGGCCGGTGAAGCGGGCGATGGCGCATGTCACCGAGACGCCGGACAGCGCCTTGCGGCTGGTGGGGATCGCTTCGGCGGTGATAGGTGTAGTCCTGATCTGGCTGGTGCGGGGATAGCGGGGCGGGACGGGCCGCTTTTCCGCCCCAATCCGCCCGTTCAGTCGCCGATGACCAAGTCTTGATTGGGTAAGTCCCGGCCGCGCCACAGGTCTCTTGCGTCCATACCGGCGCGGATGCACTCTCAAACCAACAGCTTTTTCAGGAGAATCGACGGCCATGGCCCGCCTGCTCACTGCCTTCGCGCACGCCATCCGGCAACCGGCTTTGTCCGCGATTGCCGCCGCGGCGATTGCGTTGCCCGCGCTCTCGACGCCTGCGCTGGCGCGCGGTCCGGAAAATATCGCCGATGTCGCCGAGAAGGTGATCGACGCGGTGGTCAACATCTCGACCTCGCAGAAGGTCGAGGGCGGAGGCCGCGCCGCCACGCCGACGCCGCAGCTTCCGCCGGGCTCGCCGTTCGAGGAATTCTTCGAGGAGTTCTTCAAGAACCGCCGCGGCCAGGGCGGCGACAACCAGACTCCCAACCGCTCGCCGCGCCGCGTGAACTCGCTCGGCTCCGGCTTCATCGTCGATGCGGCCGGCGTCGTCATCACCAACAATCATGTGATCGCGGAGGCCGACGAGATCACCGTCATCCTCACCGACGGCACGCGGCTGAAGGCCGAGGTGGTCGGGCGCGATTCCAAGACCGATCTCGCGGTCCTGCGGGTCAAGCCGACCAAGCCGCTGAAGGCCGTCAAATTCGGCGACTCCGACAAGGTCCGGCTCGGCGAATGGGTGATCGCCATCGGCAATCCGTTCAGCCTCGGCGGCTCGGTCACCGCGGGTATCGTGTCGGCGCGCAACCGCGACATCAACTCCGGCCCCTACGACAACTACATCCAGACCGACGCCGCCATCAATCGCGGCAATTCGGGCGGGCCGCTGTTCAACCTCGACGGCGACGTGATCGGCGTGAACACCGCGATCATCTCGCCCTCCGGCGGCTCGATCGGCATCGGCTTCGCGGTGCCCTCGAAGGTCGTCCAGACCGTCACCTCGTCGATTCAGCAGTTCGGCGAGATCCGCCGCGGCTGGCTCGGCGTGAAGATCCAGCAGGTCACCGACGAGATCGCCGAGAGCCTGAACCTCAAGCCCGCGCGTGGCGCGCTGGTGGCCGGCATTGACGACAAGGGTCCGGCGAAGCCCGCAGGCATCGAGGCCGGCGACGTCATCATCAAGTTCGACGGCAAGGACATCAAGGAGATGCGCGATCTGCCGCGCATCGTCGCCGACACGGCCGTCAACAAGGACGTCGAGGTGATCATCGTCCGCAAGGGCAAGGAAGAAAAGAAGATCGTGCGGCTCGGCCGGCTCGAAGACGACAAGCCGGTGAAGGCGTCGGTGACGCCGAAGGCGCCCGAGGAAAAATCGGTGGTGCAGAAGTCGCTCGGCCTGCAGCTTTCGGGCATGAATGACGACCTGCGCAAGAAGTACAAGATCAAGGACTCGATCAAGGGCGTGGTCATCACCGGCATCGACGCCGCCTCGGCCGCCGCCGACAAGCGCCTCGCCGCCGGCAGCACCATCGTCGCGATCGAGCAGGAGCAGGTGACGGCGCCGGCCGACGTGCAGCGGCGGGTCGATTCGCTGAAGAAGGCGGGCAAGAAAACCGCGCTGCTGCTGGTCGCGACCGCCGAAGGCGACATGCTGTTCGTGGCGCTGCCGATCGAATAAGCGCTGCGTTGGACGAATCGCGAAGGGCGGCCGCAGGGCCGCCCTTTTTGTTTATGGCGTCACGAACTCGGCGCGCGAATAGCCCTGCGCATAAAGCAGCGCCGTGAGGTCGCCGTGGTCGATCCGCGCCGCAGCGGCTTCGGCAACCACGGGCTTGCCGCGATAGGCGACGCCGAGCCCCGCCGCCTGGATCATCGGAATGTCGTTGGCGCCGTCGCCGATCGCCAGCGTTTCCTCCGGCAGCAGCCGCAGGCGCTGGCGCAACTCGTTGAGCGTGTCGAGCTTCGCCTCGCGGCCAAGGATCGGCTCGGCCACGCGGCCGAAAAAATGCCCCTGAGCATCCAAGATGAGGGTGTTGGCGCGATCCTCGTCGAAGCCGATCATGGCGCCGATCCGGCGGGTGAACAGGGTGAACCCGCCGGAGACAAGGCAGGTGTAGGCGCCGTTCGCCCGCATGGTGGCAACGAGCGTCCGGCCGCCCGGGGTCAGCACGATGCGCCCGGCGATCACCTCGCCGACCACCGATTGCGGCAGGCCCTTGAGCAGGGCGACGCGCTCGCGCAGCGCCGGCTCGAAGGCGATCTCGCCCCGCATGGCGCGTTCGGTGATCGCGGCGACGCGCGTCTTGAAGCCGGCGTGGTCGGCGAGTTCGTCGATGCACTCCTGGCCGATCATGGTGGAGTCCATGTCGGCCAGAAACAACCGCTTGCGCCGGTGCGCCTGCGCCTGCACGACCGCGTCGGCCGGGCGCCCGGCCAGGGTCTTCCGCACCCGGTCCGAAAGTCCGCGTTGGTCATCCGCCCCGGCCGGGGTAAAGGGAATGTCGGCGGCAATCCCGGGATCGAGCCATTTTGCCTGGCCCGCGCCGGGAAGCGCCGCCCGCGCGCGGTCCAGCGCGGCGGCGTCGAGCGCGGGCTCCGCGGGATTGCAGATCAGGGTCGCCACATGAGTCATGCGATGCATGGATCCGGCGCAAGAATAGCCCGCGGCACGAGCGCGGTGCTTATTGCAGGCCCGACCGCGAGCGGCAAGTCGGCGCTTGCGCTGGCGGTAGCCGAGCGGCTCGGCGGTTTGATCGTCAACGCCGATTCCATGCAAGTCTATCGCGATCTCCGCATCATTACGGCGCGCCCGGACGCGGCGGATGAGGCGCGCGTGCCGCATAGGCTCTATGGCCATGTCGACGCGGCGGAGAACTATTCGGCCGGGCGGTGGTGCCAGGATGTGCGGGCGGCGCTCGATGAGGCGAGGCAGGCGGGGCGCCTGCCGATCCTGGTCGGCGGCACCGGGCTCTACTTCAAGGCGCTGACCGAGGGGCTGTCGGCGGTGCCGCCCACGCCCACTGAGATTCGCGTTGCGGTGCGGGCGCGTGGCGACGCGGACGGCGCGCAGGCGCTGCACGCCGAGCTTGCCCGCCGCGATCCGGCGATGGCCGGGCGGCTCAAGCCCGGCGACCGGATGCGCGTCGCGCGCGCCCTCGAAGTGCTGGAGGCGACCGGACGGTCGCTGGCCGATTGGCACCGCGACGGCATGCCGGCGATCCTCGGCTCGGACGAGGCCGTGAAGATTTTTCTCGATGTCGACCGTGCCGAGTTGCAGCGCCGGATCGACGCGCGCTTCGACGCCATGCTGGGGGCCGGCGCGCTGGAGGAGGTGCGCGCGCTTGCTGCCCGCTGCCTCGACCCCATGCTGCCGGCGATGAAGGCCCACGGCGTGCCGTGGCTGCGGCGGCACCTCGCGGGCGAGATAGGCCTGGAGGCGGCGGCCGAGGGGGGCAAGCTCGACACCCGCCGCTACACCAAGCGGCAGGCCACCTGGTTCCGCCACCAGATGCCCGGCTGGGCCTTGGCGACCCCGGAGGCGGCGCTCGAGGCGCTGATGCGCCTTGCGGCGTAACGCCCTCCCGGTATCATGCACCCCGCAGACTGCGGTCCGGGGAAACAAGATGCGCCGACGTCTCGCTGTGCTTGCCGGGCGTTGGCTCGGCATTGCCATAGCCGCAATTGTCATCGCCGCCGGCGAAGCCCGCGCGGACAAGCGCGTCGCGCTGGTCGTCGGCAACAGCGCCTATCAGAAGGTGCCGGCGCTGCTCAACCCGTTGAACGATGCGGGCGACATCACGGCGTCCCTGGAGCGGCTCGGCTTCGCAGTGCGGCGGCTGACCGATGCCTCGTACGAGGACATGCGCCGCGGCCTGCTCGAATTCGGCCGCCAGGCGAATGACGCGGACATGGCGCTCGTGTTCTTCGCCGGCCACGGCATGGAGATCGGCGGCGAGAACTGGCTGATCCCGGTCGATGCGGAGCTGCGCAGCGACACCGACGCGGAAAACGAGGCCATCAGCCTGCGCGCGGTCATGCTGCAGGTCGCCAAGGCCCGCAATCTCGGCCTCGTCATGCTCGATGCGTGCCGCAACAACCCGTTCGCAGCCAAGATGAAGCGTTCGATCCGCACCCGCGCCGTCGAATCCGGACTGGCGCGCACCGAACCGACCGACAACGTGCTGGTCGCCTATGCCGCCAAGGACGGGACGACGGCCAACGACGGCTCCGGCCGCAACAGCCCGTTCACCGCGGCGCTGCTGAACAATCTCGAAAAGCCCGGCCTCGAAGTCACTTTCATGTTCCGCAACGTGCGCGACGAGGTGATGACTTCAACCAAGCGCGAGCAGCAGCCGTTCGTCTACGGATCGCTGTCGAAGGACGCGATCTATCTCAAGGAGCCGCCGGCGGCGGCTGCGGCGACATCGCCGGGTGCGGCGCCGGCCGCGCCATCCGATGAAATGTTCTGGCAGGCGATCCGGGAATCGAACGTGGCGGGGCTGTTCGAAGAGTTCGTCCGGCGTTTCCCCGATAGCGCCCGTATCTCGGAAGCCCGGACGCGCATGGCGGAGGCGCGCAAGTCGGCCGAGCAGGCCGCCTCGGCAACCCGGCCATCCCCCGGCGAATCCCGCATTGCGATGCAGACGCCAGCCGAGAGCGCCACCCCGGACATGCCGCAGGCCGGCGGACTGTTCACCGCGCAGGATGCCAGTCGCCTGGCGGGCATCGCCTCCGGCCACCGGATCCCCATGCCGAACTATCGGGTCGGTCGGCCCGACGCCAAGGTTCCCGCCGACGTGCGCAAATTTGTCGGTGCCTGGGCGACCAAGGTCGCTTTCGGAGGCGGGCGCGGCCGTCAGGCGATGCTTATCGTTACCGACGTCGATGCCTCCCGCCGCGCGACCGGATACTACGGCTATGGGCCGCCAAGCTCGACGACCTTCAATCAAAATCCGGCCGGCGTTCTGGCGTTCGCGGCCAGATCGAGGGCGACACGCTCCGGTTCGACACCGCCACTGCGAGCTGGGAAGTCAAGTTCACCGTTGGCGACAACCTGTTTATGACCCAGCGGATCAAGAACGACAGACGCGCGCCGACCGCGATGCTGGAACCGGTGTGGCGCCTGGTCGAGCGCGAGCGCAGCGCCGGCCGGTGACGGCCTGGATACCTTGCAAACGGGCCCAACACGACCCAGCGGAGCAGGTAGGCGCCGTTCAAAGGCGATTTCCGCTTGACCGCGCCCCGGCGGGCCCGTATACAGCCGCGCAAGGAAATGCCGAAAGATGACTTATATGCGCAATATTATTACTCATGCGCCGGTAGTCGTAAGGGCGCGCATCGCCGGGGAT
>CAMAWG010000121.1 GCA_945861855.1 Rhodoplanes serenus | reverse complement strand
GCCGCGGCCAAAACGGCCTTTTTCACGATGGTTTTGGCGGTGGGCCGCTTGCGCCAGCGCGCCGAGCGGACGATCACCTCGATTTGCACCTGCTTCTCCCTCCCCCGCCTACGCGGGAGGGTCGGGGAGGGGGATTTGCTCAATCGTTCTTCCCGTCTTTGGTCCCGCGTCTTCGGGCCGCGTCGGCCTTGTCGTATGCCGCGACGATCCGCGCCACCAGCTCGTGGCGGATGACGTCCTCGGCGGTGAACGCTGCGTGGCCGATGCCCTCGACGCCGTCGAGGAGGCGCGTCGCTTCCGCCAGCCCCGAGATCTGGCCGGGCGGCAGGTCCACCTGGCTTGGATCGCCGGTGACGATCATGCGGCTGTTCTCGCCGAGCCTGGTGAGAAACATCTTCATCTGCATAGCGGTGGTGTTCTGCGCTTCGTCGAGGATGACCACGGCGTTCGACAGCGTGCGGCCGCGCATGAAGGCGAGCGGCGCGATCTCGATCTCGTTGGTTTGCATCGCGCGCTCGACGATGCGCGCGTCCATCAGGTCGTGCAACGCGTCGTAGATCGGGCGCAGATACGGATCGACCTTCTCGCGCAGGTCGCCGGGCAGGAAGCCCAGCCGCTCGCCGGCCTCGACCGCGGGGCGGGACACGATGATGCGATCCACTTCCTTGCGCTCGAACAGCGAGACCGCGTGCGCGACCGCGAGCCAAGTCTTGCCGGTGCCGGCGGGGCCGGTGCCGAACACGAGCGCGTGGCGGCGCAGCGCGCGGATATAGGCGTCCTGAGCGGTGGTGCGGGCGCGCACCGGGCGCTTGCGCAGGTTGATCTGCTCGAAGCCCTCCCGCGTCGCCGACGGATCGAAGTCGAACAATGACCCTTGCGCGATGGCGAGCCGGATCGCGCCCTCGACGTCGCCGGAGGCGAGGTCCTGTCCGCGCTTGATGTTCTCGTAGAGGCTTTCCAGCACGCGGCGCGCCTGCTCGACGGCGTCGCGCGAGCCCTCGAGCGTGACGTGATTGCCGCGCTGCTCGGCGACAACGCCGAGCCGCCGCTCGATCAGCGCGAGGTTCTGGCCGTACTGGCCGAACAGCACGGAGGCGTGGCGGTTGTCGTCGAAGGCCAGCACGACCTGCGACGGCGTTCCTTCCGTGGAAGGCACCAGTCCCTGGCCGGGTTCGAGCGGGCGCACGGGCATCAGGCTCCCACGGCCTCCGCGAACGAGGGGGCGGTTTGCCTCGATGCATCGGCCAGCGTGCCGAACAGGCTGTTGACCCTGATTTCGGTGACGGTCACCGGCGCGATCTCGCCGATCAGGGATGGAGGTCCCACGACCGGCACCGGCTGCAGATAGGGCGACCGGCCGACGATCTGGCCCGGATGGCGGCCGGGCTTCTCGAACAGCACGTCGAAGGTGAGCCCCAGGCAGCGCGCCATGAACGCCGCCTGATGCCGCTCGATGTCGTCCTGCAGGCGCTGCAGCCGCTCGTTCTTCACCGCTTCGGGGAGTTGATTCATGTCGGCGGCCGGTGTTCCGGGTCGCGGCGAATATTTGAACGAGTAGGCGCTGGCAAAGCCGATCTCGGACATGAGCCGCAGCGTATCGCGGAAATCCTCCTCGGTCTCGCCCGGGAAGCCGACGATGAAGTCGGACGAGAATGCGATGTCGGGCCGCGCGGTGCGCAGCCTCTCGACGGTGCGCAGATAATCGGCGCGGGTGTGGCGGCGATTCATCGCTTCGAGGATGCGGTCGGAGCCGGACTGCACCGGCAGATGCAGTTGCGGCATCAGCGCCGGCAGGTCGCGGTGCGCGGCGATCAGGCTGTCGTCCATGTCGCAGGGATGGCTCGTGCTGTAGCGCAGCCGCGCGACGCCGGGAATCTCCGCGAGCCGATGCATCAGCCGGCCGAGCGTCGAGGCGCGGCCGTCCACGCCTTCGCCGTGATAGCCGTTGACGTTCTGGCCGAGCAGGGTGATCTCGCGGACGCCGGCCTGGGCCAGGCGCTCCGCCTCCGCGACGATCTTCGCCGCCGGCCGCGACACCTCCATGCCGCGCGTGTAGGGCACGACGCAGAAGGTGCAGAACTTGTCGCAGCCCTCCTGCACAGTGATGAAGGCCGACACGCCGCGCCTGGCGATGGCCGCGCGGCTCGGCGCCGCCAGATGATCGAACTTGGTCTCGACCGGAAACTCCGTCTCGATTGCTCTGCCGCGCTCTGCGCGTTCCAGCATCTCCGGCAGCCGGTGATAGCTCTGCGGCCCGACCACGAGATCGACCGCGCGCTCGCGGCGGAGGATTTCCTTGCCCTCGGCCTGCGCGACGCAGCCGGCGACGGCGACCGTCACGCGGCGTCCCCCGCTCGCGGCCGCGTCCTTGAGTTCGCGGATGCGGCCAAGCTCGGAATAGACCTTGTCGGCGGCCTTCTCGCGGATGTTGCAGGTGTTGAGGATGATGAGGTCGGCGTCGTCCGGCGTCGCGGTCTCGACGAAGCCCGCGGGAGCGAGCGTGTCCGCCATACGATGCGAATCGTAGACGTTCATCTGGCAGCCGTAGGACTTGACGTAGAGCTTTTTTGTCATGCCGTCGCGGACGAATTCCCTATAGATTTCAAATTATTATACCGCTTTGATGCGAATGCTTGGTTCCTGCTGTTGGATATGGTTTTAGCCCTTCTCGGCCGCAAAAGGAAACGCCAATCCGTAAGACCGCAGCCCGGCAGCAGGTCAAACATGGCTGGTTCCGAGCGGCTTCTCGTCCATCAGCACAACGGCGACCAGCGACACCGCGAAGCTCGCGGCGACCGCCAGGAACACGCCGACGAAGCCCTCGACAGAATAGACCGCGCCGGCGGAGGTGTCCGCGCCGGAAAGGATGATCACCCCGAACACCGCCACCAGCATCGTCGCGAACAGGTTGCGCGAGAACTGCATGGTGGCGACCGCCGATCCGAAGGTGTGGATCGACACGTTGTTTTGCAGCGCGGTGGCGGCGAGCGGCGGCATGGTGCCGAAGCCTATTCCGATCAGGAACAGCAGCACCTCGAACTCCAGAAGCGTCATGCTCTTGGCGCGCCATGCCATCAGCAGCATCGATGCGATCGCAAGCACCATGCCGGCGATCGGAATCCGCTTGTAGCGCTCGCGCCGGGGCAGGATCGTTCCGGTTATGCCGGCGCTGATGTTGAGCGTCACGGCGAGCATCAGCACGCTGAGCCCCGCGCTTGCCGGCGCAAGGCCGACGATGTTCTGCAGATACATCGGCAGGAAGATGTGAAGGCCGACGATCGGGCCCCAGCCGAAGGCGTTGGCGGCGACCGCGAGCCGCGCCTCGCGGTCCGACAGGATCGACAGCGGGATGAGCGGCTCGGGCGCGGTGCGCAGCCGCACGATGAACGCGATTCCAAGTAGGACCGCCGCGGCGAACAGCCCGAGGATCGGCATGGACCCCCACGGATAGTTCACGCCGCCCATGCTTAGCGCCAGCATGAAGGACGAGCTCGCGGCCATGATCAGCCCCGCTCCGAGGAAGTCGAGCTTGTGCGGCCGCTCGTGCCGCGGCAAGTGGCGCAGCAGCGTCAGCGTGAGCGCGATGGCGATCAGGCCGAGCGGGATGTTCATCCAGAAGATCACCGACCAGTGCAGGTATTCGGCGATGAACCCGCCGAGCACCGGGCCGCAGGCGCCGGCGGTGGTGTAGGTCGCGGAGAAATAGCCATAGTACTTGCCGCGCTCCTTGGGCGCGGCGATGTCGCCCAGCACCACCATGCCGGTGGAGGTGAGCCCGCCGCCGCCGAGCCCGTGCAGCACGCGGCCGAGGATCAGCACCACCATGTTGGGCGCGAGCGCGCAGACGATCGAGCCCGCCATGTACAGCGAGATCGCGATCAGCAGCGTCACGCGGCGGCCGCGGATGTCGCTGATCTTGCCGTAGAGCGCGGTGATCGCGGTGTTGGAAATGAGATAGGCGGTCACCAGCCAGGGCAGGTTGTGCACGTCGCCGAACTCGCGGCCGATGGTGGGCAGCGCGCTCGCGAGAATGGTGTTGTCGAGCGAGCCCATGAACACGGGCAGCAGCACGCCCAGGACCACGAGCATGGTCTGGCGGTGCGTCAATGTTCTCTGGCTGATGGGGACCCCGGCATCCATACCCGACTACACGGCTCCCGGCGGCGGATGTGCATTCGGTGGCGCCGCGGATAGACCTCCCCTTGAAAAGGGGAGGTCGACGCGCGAAGCGCGTCGGGTGGGGATCGACTCGCGAAGGAATGATCCCCACCCCAGCCCTCCCCTTTCCAAGGGGAGGGAGCGCGCCGGGTTCGCGGCCACCGACCGCCCGATCATGACCGGGCGGCTTTGGCTTGCTGGATCGCCTGCCAGATCGCAAACGGCGTGGCCGGCATGGCGATGTCGCGGATGCCATAGTCGCGCAGCGCGTCGGCGATGGCGCTGACGATGACCGCCAGCGCGGGCGTGGTCCCGCCTTCGCCGCCGGCCTTGATGCCGAGCGGATTGGTCGGCGACAGCACCTCGACGATCTCGGCCTTGAACGACGGCAGGGTGTGCGCGTGCGGCATGCCGTAATCCATGAATGAGCCGGTCAGCGGCTGGCCGGAGGAGGGGTCAATGTAGCACTGCTCCCACATCGCTTGCCCCACGCCCTGCGCGATGCCGCCATGCGTCTGGCCGTGGACAATCATCGGATTGATGCAGCGGCCGACGTCGTCGACACAGGAATAGCGGGTGATCGTCGGCAGGCCGGTGTCGGGATCGACCTCGATCTCGCAGATCGCGCAGCCGTTCGGGAACACCGGTTCGTGCATCGCGTTGTCGGCGGCGACGGCGAGGCCGCCCTTCAGCTCGGCCGGCAGCGTCAGCCGCGCCGCCTCCTTGGCGAGCTCGAGGAAATCGAAGCTGCGGTTGCTGGTCGGTGACGAGAAGCGGCCGTCTTTGAATTCGATCCTGTCGGCGGGCGCATTGAGGGCAAGCGCCGCGATGGCCTTGCCCTTGGCGATCAACTCCGGCACCGCCTTGGAGATGACCGTGGCGGCGTGGCGCATCGAGCGGCCGGAATGCGAGCCGCCGCCGACGCTGACGATATCGGTGTCGCCCATGATGACGTTGATGACGGCATGCGGCACCACGATCAGGTCGGCCAGCACCTGGGCGAAGCTCGTCTCGTGGCCCTGGCCGCTCGGCTGCGTGCCGATGACGCAATCGACCGTGCCGTCGGGCTTCACGGTGATCTCGGTGCGCTCCTTCGGCGCGCCGATCGAGGACTCGACATAGTTGGCGATGCCGAGGCCGAGCAGCTTGCCGCGCTTCTTCGCCTCGCGCTTGCGCTGCTTGAAGCCGTCGACGTTGGCGATCCTGAAGGCCAGGTCCATGTTGGCCTCGTAGGTGCCGCTGTCGTAGAGCATGCCGACGGCGTTGCGGTACGGCATCGCCTTCGCGCGGACCAGATTCTTGCGGCGCAGCCGGACCCGGTCGATGCCGAGCTGGTCGGCCGCCATGTCCATGAGCCGCTCGATGGCAAACGTCACCTCGGGCCGGCCGGACGAACGATAGGCGTTGGTCGGCATGGTGTTGGTGAACACGGCGCGCGCGCGCAGCGATGCCGCAGGAATGGCGTAGCTGCCGGTGATCAGGCCAGAGCCCTTCGACAGTGGCGACAGCGAGACGCAGTGCGCGCCGACGTTGCTGACGTTGTCGGCGCGCATGCCGAGGATGCGGCCGTCCTTGTCGAACGCAAGCTCGACCGTGGTGACGAGATCGCGGCCCTGGTAGTCGGTGAGGAAGGCTTCCGAGCGGGTCGCGGTGTATTTCACTGGGCGCTTGATCTTGCCGGCCGCCCACAGCACCAGTCCGTATTCGACGTAGGGACGGTTGCGCGAGCCGAAGTTGCCGCCGATGTCATAGGACAGGACGCGCATCTTGTCGGGCGGCACGCCCAGCACGCCGGCCATTTCGGCCTTCTGCTTCACCGCGCCGCCGCCGCCGCAAGTGAGCGTGTAGCGTCCCGACGCGGCATCGTAGTCGCCGAGCGCGGAGCGCAATTCCATCGTCACGGCGGTGACGCGGCCGATATTGAATTTCGATTTCACGACATGGGCGGCTGCGGCGAAGGCCCGGTCGGTCTTCTCCTTGTCGCCGAAGTGGCAGTCCACCAGCACGTTGTCCACCGTCTCGTCCCACACGGTGGCGGCGCCGGGCTTGAGGCCGTCTTCGGCGGCGAGCACGAACGGCAGCACGTCGTACTCGACCTCGACGGCTTCCGCGGCGTCCATCGCCTGCGCGCGCGTCTCGGCGACCACCACCGCCACCGGCTCGCCGACGTGGCGGGCCTTGTCGGCCGGCAGCAGCATGTGCCGACCGGGAAACACCGGCGCGCCATGCGGGCCGGTGAGCTTCAGATCGAAATGGGTCGATGGCACCGGCGAATGCGGAATGGGCTTGAGCGCTTCGGCCTCGCAGTCCGCGCCGGTCAGCACCAGCAGCACGCCGGGCATCGCCCTGGCCGCGCCCGTTTCGATGCGGACGATGCGCGCATGCGGATGCGGCGAGCGCACCATCGCGGCGTAGGTCTGGCGCTCGAGGCTGAAGTCGTCGGTGTAGCGGCCCTTGCCGGTGAGCAGGCGCGCGTCCTCCTTGCGGCGGATCGGATGGCCGATCGAGCCGAAGGCGGTGCCGGCGGGGAATTTCATCTGCTCGTTCATGTCGGAAATTCAATCGAATGGGTTGCAACAGCGGCAGCATGCTCCCTCTCCCCGCGTGCGGGGAGAGGGTTGGGGTGAGGGGGTCTGTGACTCTCGATGGGCACCAACCCCCTCACCCGGCGCACTTCGTGCGCCGACCTCTCCCCGCAAGCGGGGAGAGGTAGAACTTGCGGCACCGGCTCGGCATCACCGCCGCGGCTTGTCGTCGAGCGGCACGGCGTAGAGCTCGAGCCGGTGATCGACCAGCTTGTATCCGAGCTTGCGCGCCACCTCGGCCTGCAGCTTCTCGATCTCCTCGGACTGGAACTCGATCACCTGGCCGGTGCGCAGGTTGATCAGGTGATCGTGGTGCGACTCCGGAATCTGCTCGTAGCGCGCGCGGCCCTCGCGGAAGTCATGGCGCTCGATGATGCCGGAATCCTCGAACAGCTTCACCGTCCGGTACACCGTCGAGATCGAGATGTTCTTGTCCACTTCGGCGCAGCGCCGGTAGAGTTCCTCGACGTCGGGATGGTCGGCGGAATCCGCCAGCACGCGCGCGATCACGCGGCGCTGCTCGG
Organism: Rhodoplanes serenus; assembly: GCA_945861855.1. Taxonomy (GTDB): domain Bacteria; phylum Pseudomonadota; class Alphaproteobacteria; order Rhizobiales; family Xanthobacteraceae; genus Z2-YC6860. Next base: position 6,383 of record CAMAWG010000121.1, on the reverse strand, counting down.
TCATGCGCATGCCCTTGGCGACGCAAAGGGCCTCGATGTTGGTTTTCGGCGCGGTCACGAGTTCCTCTTTGAGGCGGATCATAAGACCGGGCCGGAGGGCCGTCCATTGTGTCCCGTCAGGCCCGGAATGACGGCGGATTTAAACCAGATCGCGGCGCAGCACGAGCGCAGCGGCGGCGCGGTCGCGGTCCTGCTGGTAGTAGCCCTCACGCCGCCCGACCTCGCGGAAGCCGGCCCGCCGGTAGAGCCGCCGCGCCGGCTCGTTGTCCTCGTCGACTTCGAGGAACACGGCGCGTGCGCCCAGGCCCGCGAGCCGCCGCAGGTGCAGGTTAAGGAGCGCGCGCGCAAGCCCGCGTCCCTGCCATGCGGACGCGACCGCAACCGAGAGGATTTCCGCTTCGTCTCCGGCGAGCCGCGACAGGATGAAGCCGTGCAGCGCGCGTCCCACCGTGGCGCGATGCGCGACGGTGTTGCGTTCGAGCAGCAGCCGCTCGAACTCGCCGTCGCTCCAGCCGCGCCGGAACGAGGCGGCGTGTATCGCAGCGATCGCGGCGGCGTCGCGCGGGCGCGCCTCGGTGAGCACCGGCTCGCGGCGCGCGAACAGGCGCGTGAACATCCCGATCATCGGCGCGGCAGCCTTGCGGCGTCCTGCGGCTGCGCGTCGGGCGCGCGGAGATAGAGCGGCTTCGGGCTCTCAATGGTCTCGTCGGCGGCGGCCGCGAGGCGGCCGACCCAGACGATGTCGGGCGCGCGCTTGTCGTCCACCAGCGCCGGCGGGATTTCGCGCGCCGGCCATGCGGCCGCGAGCATGTTCGCGCCGGTGCCGACGATCCGCACCGGGCCGGTCGCCGCCGCGCGCACCGCATCGGAGACGCTGGCGATGCGCGGAGCGACCAGCGTGCGCCCGCCGGGGCCGAAGATCTGCAGATAGACATGCTGATGCCGCGCATCGATCGCGACCACGACCCCGGTCTTGTCGTCATGAGCGAGGTAGGGCGCGGCGTAGGCGGCGAGCGTCGTCCGCCCAATGGCGGGCTTGGCGGCGGCGAGCGCGATGCCGCGCGCCGCCGAGATTCCGACCCGCAGCCCGGTGAAGCTGCCGGGGCCGGTGGTGACGGCGATGCGGTCGAGCGCGGAGAACGGCATGTCCGCATGCGCCATGACCCGGGCGATCAGCGGCATCAGCGCCTCGGCGTGGCCGCGCAGCATCGGCAGCGATTCGCTCGCCATCTTGCCGTGCTCGGTGTCGAGCACGGCGGCGGCGCAGGCCTCAAGCGCGGTATCGATGGCGAGAACACGCATGATGATGCGAGTCTAGCACCGCGATGACTTGAGCGCGCCAGTGCCACGTCATCCCTCCCCCGTTCGGGGGAGGGTGGCTCACGCGGAGGCGATAGCCGAGCGTGAGTCGGGTGGGGTGTATGTCGAACGCAGATCCACCCCACCCGGCCGCTCGCTGACGCTCGCGTCCACCCTCCCCACAAGGGGGAGGGATGGCTGCGGCACTTTCCGTCAGGCTGGAGATTAAGGTGAGTGCGCGTCGCGACTGCGTCGAATTAAACCGGCCGGACCTCGACCACTTCCGGCACGTAGTGCTTCAGCAGGTTCTGGATACCGTGCCGCAGGGTCGCGGTGGACGACGGACAGCCGGAGCAGGCGCCCTTCATGTGCAGATAGACCACGCCTTCCTTGAAGCCGCGGAAGGTGATGTCGCCGCCGTCGTTGGCGACCGCGGGCCGCACCCGGGTCTCGATCAGGTCCTTGATGGTGGTGACGATCTCCTCGTCGGCCGCCTCGAAGAACTCGTTCTCGTCGTCGTTGCCGCCGGTCTCGCCCGCCTTGAGCAGCGGTGCGCCGGACATGAAGTGCTCCATGATGGCGCCGAGGATCGCCGGCTTGAGCTGCGGCCATTCGCCGTCGGACTTGGTGACGGTGATGAAGTCGGAGCCGAAGAACACGCCGTTGATGCCCTTGATCTCGAACAGCCGCTCCGCCAGCGGCGAGGACTTCGCGGCGTCCGCAGGGTCGCGCAGGTCGAGCGTGCCGGTTTCGAGCACCGCCTGTCCGGGCAGGAACTTCAGGGTCGCCGGGTTGGGCGTGGCTTCGGTCTGGATGAACATGGGCAGTCTCCTTCGCCGGCAACGGGTTCAAGGCCCGCGCGGCTCAAATCACCATAGCAGATAAGTGGCTATTGCGGCAGGCCGGGTCAACCGAGGGCCGAATCGGCCCGTTAACTCCCGAAGGGCGGCCCGCCACCCTCTACGTCATCGCGTCGAGCTCTTCGTCGCTCAGATGCCCCGGCACGATGGCGACCGGAATCGGATAGTCCCCGGCCGCGCCGCCGACGCTGGCGACCAGCGGCCCCGGCCCGTCCTTGCCGGTTCCCGCGGCGAGCACCAGGATGGCGATGTCCTCGTCGTCCTCGATCAGCCCCAGGATCTCCTCCGCGGTCGCGCCCTCGCGCACCACCCGCTCGGCGGTGACGCCGGCGATGCCGTTGGCGCGCGTGGAATACTTGTCGAGCGCGGCATTGGCCTCCTCGTGCGCCTCCGCCTTCATGATGTCGGCGACGCCGAGCCATTGCTGGTTGCGGTCATGGGTCTCGATCACGCGCAGCATCACCACGCCGGCGCCGACGCGGGCGGCGCGCCGCGCGGCGAAATAGACCGCGCGATCGCATTCCGGCGTGTCGTCGATGACGACCAGCCATTTCGGCTTGTGGCCGGCCTCGTAGCTTCGGCGGCGCCGCGTGTTCGGCATGTTCGGTTGGCCTCACAAAAGCAACGCGCAATGGTGCCACGGCGCTCGGCCGCGGCACAAGCTTGCACTCGGGCCGGCCGGAGCCCGGACCGGGTGGCGCGGCCGCAGCCGATATTTGCCCGATTTTCCGCTGTGAATAGAAGAAACCTACCGCCGCACGAGGCCGACGATGTCCTTGACCGCCTTCATGGTTTCCGCGGCCAGCGCCTGCGCGCGGGTGGAGCCGTCGGCCAAAACCTCATCGATGTAGGCGGTGTCGTCCTTGAGCCGCCGCATCTCCGCGGTGATCGGCGAGAGCTTGGCGACCAGGAGATCGGACAGCGCCGGCTTGAACGCCGAGAACTGTGCGCCGCCGAACTGGGCAAGCACCGCGGCCTTGGTGGTGTCGGAGAGCGCCGCGTAGATGCCCACCAGGTTGTCGGCCTCGGGCCGCGCCTCCAGCGCCTTCTCGTCGTGCGGCAGCGGATCAGGATCGGTCTTGGCGCGGCGGACCTTGAGCGCGATCGCGTCCGCGTCGTCGGTCAGGTTGATGCGCGACTGGTCGGAGGCGTCCGACTTCGACATCTTCTTCGAGCCGTCACGCAGTGACATCACCCGCGTCGCCGGCCCCTGGATGATCGGCTCCGGCAGCGGGAAGAACGCGTCGCCGAAGCCGTGCGCGGCGATCGACGCGCTGTAGTCGTTGTTGAATTTCTGCGCGATGTCGCGCGCCAGCTCCAGATGCTGCTTCTGGTCCTCGCCCACCGGCACATGCGTCGCGCGATAGACCAGAATGTCGGCGGCCATCAGGTTCGGATAGGCGTAGAGCCCGACGGACGCGTTCTCGCGGTCCTTGCCGGCCTTCTCCTTGAACTGGGTCATGCGGTTGAGCCAGCCCAGCCGCGCCACGCAGTTGAACACCCAGGCGAGCTCGGCGTGCTCGGCGACCTGGCTCTGGTTGAACACGATGTGCTTCGTCGGGTCGATGCCGCAGGCGATGAACGCCGCGGTCACCTCGCGGATCGCCTTGGTCAGCTCCTGGGGGTCCTGCCACACGGTGATGGCGTGCAGGTCGACCACGCAATACAGGCAGTCGGGGGTGTTCTGCAGCTCGACGAACTTGACGATGGCGCCGAGGTACTTGCCGAGGTGCAGGTTGCCGGTCGGCTGCACCCCCGAGAACACCTTCTCCTTGAACGCCATGATCCTGTCCTGTCGCTGCGCGCGCCACATTCCACAATGATGGGTGGGATGCAAGCGCGGGGCGCATATCCGTTGCGCGTCAACCCATCAACCGTCATGGCCGGGCTTGTCCCGGCCATCCACGCCTTGCTTTGGAGCAACGAGCAAGCAAAGGCGTGGATGCCCGGCACAAGGCCGGGCATGACGGAGAGAGGCCCTGCTCAAAATTGAAAGTAACGGACCCGGCCGCCTCGCCTGGAACCCTCCGCCGCGCGATGCTAAGAGCCCCGCACGTCATCCCCGATACGAGTTTCCCGATGCCCGACACCACGCCGCCCGCCGCCTTCGATCCCGCCGCCGCAGGCTGGGAGCCCTACCGCGACGAGGGCTTCATCGGCCTGGTCGGCCCGTTCTGGTCGCGGCCCAAGAAAACCGACATGGGCGACAGCGTCGAATACGCCTTCACGGCCGCGCCCAAGCACCACAACCGCCGCGGCGTCGTGCAGGGCGGCATGCTGATGACCTTCGCCGACCGCTCGATGGGCATGACCTGCTGGTACGCCAACGAGCGCCAGCCGCAGGCGACCGTCCAGCTCGACATGCATTTCATCGACGCGGTTCAGGTCGGCGAGTTCGTCGAGGCCAAATGCACGGTCGTGCGCCGCACGCGCTCGCTCGTTTTCATGGCCGGCGAGCTGGTGGTCGGCGCCCGCATCGTCGCGCGGGCCAACGGCGTGTGGAAGACGCTGGGGAAGCGGTGAGCGCCCTCAGCCGCGCCGCGCCGCCTCGATCGCGGCGACGTCGATCTTCGTCATGCCCATCATCGCCTCGAACGCGCGCCTCGCCTCGTCGCCGCCGGCCGCCATCGCCTCGGTCAGCACGCGCGGCGTGATCTGCCACGACACGCCCCACTTGTCCTTGCACCAGCCGCACGCGCTCTCCCGGCCGCCGTTGCCGACGATGGCGTTCCAGTAGCGGTCGGTCTCGGCCTGGTCGTCGGTGGCGATCTGGAACGAGAAGGCTTCGGTTTGCTTGAACGCGGGGCCGCCGTTGAGGCCGACACACGGAACGCCGGCAACCGTGAACTCGACGACCAGCACATCGCCCTTCTTGCCGGACGGGAAGTCGGCGGGCGCACGCCAGATGGCGCCCACCGCGCTGTCGGGAAAGGTCGCGGCATAAAAGCGCGCCGCGGCCTCGGCATCCTTGTCGTACCAGACGCAGATCGTGTTCTTCGCTGTCGCCATGTCATGTCCTTTCGCTTTGAAGCACCATTAACGCCATCGCTCTTTTCAAGATAGGCGCCCCTTCGCCGGTTCCACTTGAGAAAGGGATCGTGGCTTGCCGATGACCTTAGCCGGCCGCTCGATGGGCATGGCCTGCTACGCCAACGGGCGCCAGCCGCGGGCGGCCGTCCAGCTCGACATGCATGTCATCGACGCGGTTCAGGCCGGCGCGTTCGTCGAGGCCAGGTGCACGGTCGTGCGCCGCACGCGCTCGCTCGTTTTCATGGCCGGCGAGCTTGTGGTCGGCACCCGCATCGTGGCGAGGGCCAACGGCGTGTGGAAGACGCTGGGGAAGCGGTGAGCCGACGGCTGTGCTGCTGTAGCTTCTGTAGCCCGGATTGAGCGAAGCGAAATCCGGGTTAACCTCTCAGGCATGGTGCGGTATCGGCGAAACCTCGTGCCAGGCGGCACATATTTCTTCACGGCCACATTGGCTGACCGCCGCTCGAAGGCGTTGACGGATCACATCACTTCCCTGCGCGACGCCTTTCGCGCCACCCGGCGGTCCCATCCATTTGCCATCGACGCCATCGTTATCCTCCCCGATCACCTGCACGTCGTTTTGACGTTGCCAAATGGAGACGCGGATTTCCCGACCCGATGGCAACTGATCAAGCGCCGGTTCACAGCGGCGGTCGTTAAGACCGGGACACCTGTCGACCGATTTCCCAACGGCGAGATCGCGCTATGGCAGAGGCGGTTTTGGGAACACACCATCCGCGGCGATCACGACTTTGAGCGTCACGTCGATTACATCCATTTCAATCCGGTCAGACATCGTCTTGTCGCGCGCGTGCGCGAATGGCCATATTCGTCGTTTCATCGATATGTCAGAAATGGATTGCTCCCGGCCGACTGGGCAGGCGACGCGGAGCAGCAGACAGGCGACTTCGGTGAATGATGCGTTGGCCCCGGATTTCGCTGCGCTCAATCCGGGCTACGCTCGCTGAATCGCGAATTCCGTAGGGCGGGTTAGACCCTCCATACTCTCGGCTTTACGCCGAGGCATGCCATGCCAGATAGCGCGGCTGGTGCCGTCGCGAGGTTGGTAGGAATTAAGGGTGGCGTAGTCTCCGGGGTGTTCAACCTCGAATCATCCGGCGTTGAAGCGCCGGACTGGAGACCACGCCATGACAAGCAATACCACGAAGCCTGATTCCTCGCAGCCTGCAACCG
>CAMAWG010000120.1 GCA_945861855.1 Rhodoplanes serenus | reverse complement strand
GGTCAGGTCACTCGGGTATCGCAACTTGCTGCGGTCGTAACGTCCGCGGTTCTTCGCCGTCCACATCGGTGACCCTCCTCGAATCAGGCCACCACTCTTGAATCACAACTGATTCAAGGAATTCAAATTGTTCCCGGACAGACACTCAGCGGCACAATTGCGATTCCGATTCTGTATTGCTCGGCGTAGCGGTCCATTTCGTCCGGCATTTTGAACGTCTCAATTCCTGTTCGGAATATATAATAGACTCGGTTCGCAAACCGCTTGTGCGAGACTGCTTCAAATATAAATCGACGCCAGTCCTTGTCGGATAGCTTTACTTCGGCGGATACGATTTCGACGTCAAACAATCCAAGACGATCTGTGGCTGATATGCCGACGAGGTCGGGGTTCCCCCAAGTCTTTCCCGATTTCAGTTGGGAAATATCTTTAGCTCGCAGCCCCTTCTTTGCTTCAAGCCAATACTTCACAATTTCGTAGAGATGAGCTTCTCGCGGAGTGGGCTGCTCAACATCGTCGCGTTCAATGTCGCCTTCCGATGTGTCCAATTCGTTGTTGAACCAATACCCGCCTCGTGGACCTCCAGTATCAATTTTGGTTCGATTGTCATGATTTGCCGCATGACTCAGATAGTTCAGAATGGACGGATCGCTGACGTTTACTAGTGATCGTTTTCTTATTTCTTTAATCAGTTCTCTTGCCGGAAGAGCGCTTTCCAAATTGGTACTGCTCTTGCTGAGAACTTGTTCCGCGCTATCTACAATCGCGTGGTAAGTCTGATTGTCGCGAAACTTCTCAAACATCGAAGCACCTCTATGCCCAAGGGCGCGCGGCCTTCGACTTTTCCTCGAAGCTCTCGATCTTGTCGGCCTTGAGCTTGGTCAGGCCGATGTCGTCGAGGCCGTTGAGCATGCAGTGCTTGCGATGTGCGTCGATCTCGAACTTCACCACGCCGCCGTCGGGCCCGCGGATCTCCTGCTTCTCCAGGTCGATCGAGAGCGTCGCGTTGGCGCCGCGCTCGGCATCGTCGAACAGCTTCTCCAGATCCTCGGGGCTGACCTTGATCGGCAGCACGCCGTTCTTGAAGCAGTTGTTGTAGAAGATGTCGCCGAACTGGGTCGAGATCACGCAGCGGATGCCGTAGTCCAGCAGCGCCCAGGGCGCGTGCTCGCGCGAGGAGCCGCAGCCGAAGTTGTTGTCGGCGACCAGGATCTTGGACTTGCGGTAGGCCGGCTTGTTGAGCACGAAGTCCGGGTTCTCGCTGCCGTCGTCGTTGTAGCGCAGCTCCGAGAACAGGCCCTTGGCCAGGCCCGTGCGCTTGAGCGTCTTGAGATACTGCTTGGGGATGATCATGTCGGTGTCGACATTGACGATCCGCAGCGGGGCTGCGACGCCTTCCAGCTTGTCGAATTTGTCCATTTCAGCCTTCTCCCTGCGCTCTTGAATGGCGTCTCGCCGTGCGCGGGTCAAGACCCCGGCTGGGTGTCCTTTTTCCGCTTGAAATGGGCGTCATGCATGACTTTGCAGACCTGGATATCATAGGCCTCGTAATATTTAAGCCGGCCCTGGCGCTGCGCCTCGATGTGCTCGGGATGGGTCCGCCAGGCGTTCTGGCCCTCCTCGTGCTCGAACTCGACGATGGTCACCCGCTCGCCGTCCTCGGCCCAGAAGCCCTTGTGCGAGATGTAGCCCGGGATGGTGCGGGCGATCTGCTGCATGCGGTCGACCAGGGCGACGTATTCATCCTGCAGCCCAGGCATGAGGCGAGAGCGGAAGACGGTGACGATCATGGCGGGCTCCTGGTGTGTCCGCCGTCATTGTGGCGCCGGCGGTCGGGTTCGATCCAACGCAGATTATCGATGACAGCCATCAGCGCAGGCAATGGTTGCGATCGTGTCCCGGGCGCGGCGCAGCACGAAGCGCGATAGCGCGAAGTGGTGCGACGCAGACCCGGGACCCCGATTTCTTACTGAAGCAACCGGGGTCCCGGATTAGCGGTGCACCGCCATAGCGCGTCGAAGACGCGCGTAGACGCACTGATGGCTGCGCTCGCGCTGCACCGCGTCCGGGACAAGAATCCCTACTCACCCCTGCTTCTGGTTCTTATGCACCGCATCGAGGCCCGTCACCCAATCCCGCGCCGAGCGGAACCAGTTCTGCTTCTTCGGTTCGAGCCGGTCGCGCTCCGCCAGGATTCCCACCCGCACCATGTAGGACGCCTGCTGGCCTTCGCCCGGCGAGGTCGAATAGATCGGCGAGCCGCACTTGGGGCAGAACGCCTGCACGCGCGGGTTGCCGCTGTCCGCCGTCGTCTTCACGTAGTTCGTGGGCATGCCCTTCATCTTGAACGCGGTCCCCGGAATCGGCACCGAGACGCGGAACGCCGAGCCGGTGCCGGTCTGGCAGTCGGTGCAATGGCAGATCGTAACCTTCTCCGGATCGGCCTCGCCTTCGATGGTGATGGTGCCGCAGTGGCACGCGCCGCTGACCTTCATTTCAATCCTCCCTTATTCCACCGCCCGTTCGATGCCGTACATATCGTCATCGGACAGGCCGAAATGATGCCCGATCTCGTGCACCAGAACATGCGTGATGATAGCGCCAAGCGTTTCCTCATGCTCGGCCCAGTAGAGCAGGATCGGCACGCGGTAGAGCCAGACCATGTTGGGCATCTGCACCGGCGCGCTCTCCGACTGGAACGGCAGGCCGACGCCCTGGAACAGCCCCAACAGATCGAGCTCGCTCTGGATGCCCATCGTGTCCAGCACCTCCTCGGTCGGGTAGTCCTCGACATGGATCACCACGCCCTCGCACCGGGCGCGGAAGTGCGCCGGCAGGCGGCGGAACGCCTCGGTCGCGATCACCTCGAACTCGACGAGCGAGGGCGCATTCAGCGGCCGCCAAAAAAGCGGATCGGACAGCGGATCGGGGAGGGATTCGTCGGTCATGGGGGCGAGCATAGGCGGTCGGTTAACGACGATCCATGCGGGGATTGCGCCCGCGGTTGACGCCGCCGCCCCGATGCGGGAGCGTTGGCCCCATGAGGGTACTGGCCACAATCGTCATGGCGTCGCTGTTCGGCCTGCTCGCCGCGGCGTCGAGCGCAGCGCAACCTGCGAATGAGGGTGTCCGCGCGCGCGACGCATTGGCGCAGAGTGAGCCGCGGCGGGCGCGGACCAAGATCCGGGTCCGCCCGCTCTATCCGCGCCAGCCTTACCATTCGTTCTATCCGCCGCCCTACGACGTCAGATATCCGGGCCCGAACGCGCAGCGCGAATGCGTCGCCCGCTACGTCCAGGAGCATCGTCCGAGCGGCACCGTGATCGTGCCGCGCATGCGGTGCCGGTGGGTGCGGGGCTGAGCCGTCTTTTGCCGCAAATGCGTCACGGAACTGTCGGACAAACGAAGGCGCTATTCTTCGCAGGAGCGGGCAGGAGACCTTCGCAATGTCCAAGTGGCCACTAACCTGCGCGGCACTCGCCGTCACGGCCTTGATCGCACTTCCCGCTTTAGCCGAGGCTGCACCGAAATCTGCAACGGCGGGCGTCGAGCAGGCCGGCCCGATCGAAGTAAGCGCCGCGCGCCGTCATAGCCGTCGTCATCTTCGGGTCACCGTGCGACCGCATTGGCGCGGTCGCACCTACAGCCGGCGCTATTACGCCGCGCCCTATGTCGTCCATCCGTTCGACCTGTACGCCTATAGACGGCCCTATTTCGTGCCGGGCGGGCCGCCCGTCGGACCGGGGCCGTTCGGCGCCGGCACCGGGGCGTATGGCTTCGGCTACCAATAGGCCTGAAACGAAAAGGTCCGCCGCGAGGCGGGCCTTCTGCTTTGGCTGACGCGGCGACTTAGCGCCACTCCCGCACGTCCACGAACTTGCCCGCGATCGCTGCCGCCGCCGCCATCGCTGGCGACACCAGATGCGTGCGGCCCTTGAAGCCCTGGCGGCCTTCGAAGTTGCGGTTCGAGGTTGAGGCGCAGCGCTCGCCCGGCTCGAGCTTGTCGGGGTTCATCGCAAGGCACATCGAGCAGCCGGGCTCGCGCCATTCGAAGCCGGCGGCCAGGAAAATCTTGTGCAGGCCTTCGGACTCAGCCTGTTCTTTCACCAGGCCGGAGCCCGGCACGATCATGGCGTTGACGTTCGCGCTGACCTTCTTGCCCTCGGCGATGCGCGCCACCTCGCGCAGGTCCTCGATGCGCGAGTTGGTGCAGGAGCCGATGAACACGCGGTTGATCGAGATGTCGGTCATCTTCTCTCCGCCGCTCAATCCCATGTATTGCAGCGAGCGCTCGGCGGCGCGCCGCTTGTGTTCGTCGGCGATCTCGGAGGCCACCGGCACGCGGCCGGTGATCGAGGTGACCTGCTCGGGGCTCGTTCCCCAGGTGACGATCGGCGGCAGCTTGGCGGCGTCGAGCTTCACCACGCGGTCGAAGAACGCGCCGTCGTCGGTCGGCAGCGTCTCCCAGTAGCGGCGCGCGTCGTCCCACATCTTGCCTTTCGGCGCCTTGGGGCGATCCTTGACATAGGCGTAGGTCTTCTCGTCGGGCGCGATGAAGCCGGCCTTGGCGCCGGCCTCAACCGACATGTTGCAGACCGTCATGCGGCCTTCCATCGACAGCGCGCGGATCGCCTCGCCGGCATATTCCAGCGAATAGCCGGTGCCGCCCGCGGTGCCGATCTCGCCGATGATGGCGAGGATAATGTCCTTGGCGGTGACGTTCGGCGGCAGCTTGCCGTCCACGACCGCGCGCATGTTCTTCGACTTGTTCTGCACCAGCGTCTGCGTGGCGAGCACATGCTCGACCTCGGAGGTGCCGATGCCATAAGCCAGCGCGCCGAACGCGCCATGGGTCGCGGTGTGGCTGTCGCCGCAGACGAGCGTCACACCGGGGAGCGTGAAGCCCTGCTCGGGGCCGATCACGTGGCAGATGCCCTGGCGGATGTCGAACTCGTCGTAATATTCGAGCCCGAACAGCTTGGCGTTCTCCGCCAGATAGGCGATCTGATCGGAGCTCTCCTTGTCGGGATTGGGCTTGCTGCGGTCCGTGGTCGGGATGTTGTGGTCGACCACCAGCAGCGTCTTGTCGGGGGCGTGAATCTTGCGGCCGGAGAGCCGCAGGCCTTCGAACGCCTGCGGGCTCGTCACCTCATGGACGATGTGCCGGTCGATGTAGAGCAGGCCGGTGCCGTCCGGCTGCTCGTCGATCAGATGGTCGGCCCAGATCTTGTCGTAGAAGGTGCGTGGCTTGGCCATGTCGATTTACCCGTTACCCCGTTCAAAGATTGGAATGGTTTTAGATGGTCTCGGCGCGCGGGAAAAGGTGCCCCGGTTGCGCATGATGCATGCCCGCAATGAAAAAGGCCGGACATGCCGGCCTTTTCGCGCGGTTCGAACGCGAAGGCCTTACTTGGCGTCGGTGACGTCCGTGGTCTGGCCGCCGTGGTGCGAGCCCTCGGCGATGCGCGCCGATTTGCCGCGCAGATTGCGGAGGTAATAGAGCTTGGCGCGGCGCACCTTGCCGCGGCGAACCAGCTTGATCGAGTCGATCATCGGGGAGAGCAGCGGGAACACGCGCTCGACACCCTCGCCGTAGGAAATCTTGCGGACCGTGAAGCTCTCGTTGATGCCGTGGCCGGAGCGGCCGATGCAGACGCCCTCGTAGGCCTGGACGCGGGTGCGCTCGCCCTCGACCACCTTGACGTTGACGATCACGGTGTCGCCCGGCTCGAAGTCGGGAATGGTCTTGCCGGCGGCGAGCCTGTCGGCCTGCTCCTTGTTGAGCGTCTGGATGAGGTTCATGGCAAATTCTCCGTCGGCTGCGCGCCAGCCCGGCCGCGCAAATAGGGCTGAATGTCTGGGTCGGGCGAGCTTCTACGACAAAGCGCGGGCCTTGTCACCCCGTCCGGTATTCGCGGTTATTTGGGGTCTTTGGGGCGGATTTGATAGGCCGTCCAGAGGTCCGGCCGACGCGCCTTGGTGAGCCGTTCGGCCTCGGCCTGCCGCCAGGCCCTGACCTTGGCGTGATCGCCCCCGGTCAGCACCTCGGGGATGGTCTGCCCCTCGAATACCGCCGGACGGGTGTATTGCGGGTACTCCAGCAAGCCCTCGGAGAAACTTTCCTCTGCGCCGGACGCCTCCTTGCCCATGACGCCGGGAATGAGCCGGACGCAGGCGTCGACCAATGCCAGCGCCGCGATCTCGCCGCCGGAGAGCACGAAATCGCCGATCGATACCTCTTCGAGCTGCCGCGCGGCGACGATCCGCTCGTCGACACCCTCGAACCGTCCGCAGACGATGACCGCGCCGTCGCCCCTGGCCAGCGCCGCGGCGCGTTCTTGCGTCAAGGGCGTGCCGCGCGCGCTCATCAGGAGGCGAGGGCGGTGGTCGGCCGCAGCGGCATCGATGGCGCGGGCCAGCACGTCGGCCTTCATCACCATGCCGGGCCCGCCGCCGGCCGGGGTGTCGTCCACGGTGCCGTGCCGGTCGGTCGCATGGGCGCGAATGTCGACCGCATCGAGCGACCAGAGGCCCGACGCGAGCGCCTTGCCGGCGAGGCTCAGCGCCAGCGGTCCCGGGAACATCTCGGGAAACAGCGTGAGGATGGTGGCGCGCCACATCGTGCGTCACTCGATTTCGGTGAGCGGCACCACCACGATGCGGCGTGCCGCCATGTCGATCTCCGGCACCGCGGCGTCGGTGAACGGCACCATCAGCGGTTCGCCGCCGCCCTCCGGCCTGATTTCGACCAGATCGCCGGCGCCGAAATTCAGGATCGCCGTGACCCGGCCCAGTTCCGCGCCGTCCGGCGTCACCGCCGCAAGCCCGACCAGGTCGGCGTGGTAGAACGTGTCGTCGTCCTCGATCGGCGGCAGGCGGTCGCGCGACACGTAGAGCTTGAGGTTGGTCAGCTTCTCCGCTGCGTCGCGGTCGGCCACGCCGGCGACCCGCGCCACGAACGCATCCTTCGCCGGCCTCAAGCCTTCGATGGTGAAGCGCCGCGTGCCGTCCTCGCTTTCCAGCGGACCGTAGGCCGTGACCGCCGTCGGGTCCTGCGTGAACGACCGCAGCCTCACCTCGCCGCGCAGGCCATGCGCGGCGCCGAACTGGGCAACGCAGATGCGGTCGGTCACGGCGGCCTACATGGCTACTTCTTCTCGGCGGCCTTGGCGGCGGCGGCGTCTTCCCTGACCTTGGTGTCGGCCTTGGTCTTGGCTTCGGCCTTGGCGGCGTCCGCGACCTTCTGCTTTTCTTCGCGGGCGGCCTTGCGCTCCTTGCGCGGGCGCGCCTTCTCCGGATTGTTGCGTTTCTCGCGCTTGGCGACGCCGGCGGCGTCGAGGAAGCGCATCACGCGGTCCGACGGCTGCGCGCCCTTGACCATCCAGGCCTTGACCTTGTCCAGGTCGAGCTTGAGACGCTCTTCCTTGTCCTTCGGCAGCAGCGGATTGTAATAGCCGAGGCGCTCGATGAAGCGGCCGTCGCGCGGCGAGCGGCTGTCGGCGGCGACGATATGGTAGAACGGCCGCTTCTTGGTTCCGGCGCGGGCCATGCGGATGACGACTGGCATTGAAGTTCCTTTCGGTTGACTGACGTGCGTTGGTTGCGTTCGTTAAAAGCTGAAGCTCATTTCTTCTTGAAGAAGTCTGCCGGCAATCCGCCCGGCGTTGGCAGCTTGCCGCCGCCTCCGCCGAGGCCTGGGAATTTGCCGAGACCCGGAAGCCCTGAGCCTCCCGGCATCGTCGGCGGCATTCCGGGCGGCATCCCTCCCGGCATCTTCTCGGCAAGCTTCGCCATCTCCTCAGGCGACGGCATGCCGCCGCCCATCCCCATCATCCGGGCGAGGCCGGCCATCGGGCCGCGCGCCTTGCCGCCGCCCATCGCCTTCATCATGTCGGCCATGGTCCGGTGCATCTTCAGGAGCTTGTTGACCTCCTCGACCTTGGAGCCGGCGCCTGCGGCGATGCGTTTCTTGCGGCTCGCCTTGAGGATGTCGGGATGCTTGCGCTCACCCGGCGTCATCGAATCGATGAGCGCCATCTGGCGCTTGAGCATGCCGTCGTCGAGGTTGCGCTCGGCCATCTGGCTTTTGATCTTGGCGACGCCGGGCATCATCGCCATCAGCCCGCTCATGCCGCCCATCTTCGCCATGCCGGCGAGCTGTTCGCGGAGATCGCTCAGGTCGAACTGGCCTTTGCGCATCCGCTCGGCGGCGCGCATCGCCTGCTCGCGGTCGATGGAGGTCGCGGCCTTCTCGACCAGCGCGACGATGTCGCCCATGCCGAGGATGCGGCCGGCGATCCGGCTCGGATCGAAATCCTCCAGCGCGTCCATGCGCTCGCCGGTGCCGATCAGCTTGATCGGCTTGCCGGTGACCGCGCGCATCGACAGCGCTGCGCCGCCGCGGCCGTCGCCGTCCACCCGCGTGAGCACGATGCCGGTGAGGCCGACGCGCTCGTCGAACGAGCGCGCCAGATTGACCGCGTCCTGGCCGGTGAGGCTGTCGGCGACCAGCAGGATTTCATGCGGACCGGCGGCGCGCTTGACCTCGGCGGCCTCGCTCATCATCGCTTCGTCGAGCGTGATGCGGCCGGCGGTGTCGAGCAGCACCACGTCGTAGCCGCCGAGGCGGGCCGCCTGGATCGCGCGGTTGGCGATCTGCACCGGCGACTGGCCTTCGACGATCGGCAGCGTCGGGACGTTCACCTGCTGGCCGAGCACGGCGAGCTGCTCCATCGCGGCGGGCCGCCGGGTGTCGAGCGAGGCCATCAGCACTTTTTTGTTGTCGCGCTCGGTGAGGCGCTTGGCGATCTTCGCGGTGGTGGTGGTTTTGCCGGAGCCCTGCAATCCGACCATCATGATCGGCACCGGAGCCGCGGCGTTAAGATCGATCGGCTGCGCGTCGGAGCCGAGCGTGGCGATCAGCTCGTCGTGGACGATCTTCACGACCATCTGGCCGGGCGTGACCGACTTGATGACGTCGACCCCGACCGCGCGCTTCTTCACCTGATCGATGAAGGCACGCGACACGTCGAGCGCGACGTCGGCCTCCAGGAGCGCCCGGCGAACCTCGCGCAATGCCTCGTCGACGTCCTGCTCCGACAGCGCGCCGCGCCGCGTCAGACGGTCGAGAATGCCGCCAAGTTTTTCCGACAGGTTGTCGAACAACGTCTCGGTCCTCTTTCGACCTCAGGATGAGGCCCAAAAAACAACTTTACGCCCGAGGGCGCATCGCGCTGTCGGGCGGGGCCTCCGGCCTCTGGGGCCGGTCGGCAATTCGGTAATTCCAGCTCTATCGTGAGCGGGCGGACCATACGGGCAGGCCCCCGGACCGTCAATCATTTGGGGAAGCTAAAGGCGGTCGCAAGCGGTCAAATGGCCTGCTATTCAGGCGAAATGACGGTCATTGGCGCGATTCGCTCCCGCCCGCTTGTGTTCCTGTTCGGCCTTGCGACGGTGTCGCTGCTGGGCCTGTTGCTCCTTCCGCCGATCCCGCAGAGCCAGATCTACCACGGCTTCGCCGACCAGCGGCGGCTGCTCGGCATCCCGAACTTCTGGAACGTGGTCTCCAACCTGCCGTTCATCCTGGTCGGCGCTTTGGGCCTGCGGTTCTTCCGCCGGGACCTCTCGGCCGGCCTGTTTTTCCTCGGCGTGTTCCTGACCGGGTTCAGCTCGTCCTACTACCACTGGCGTCCGGGCGATGCCGGTCTGTTCTGGGATCGCCTGCCGATGTCGATCGCATTCATGGCGATCCTTGCGAACGTGGTCGAGGAGCGGATCGACGCCAGAGTCGGTCGGCTGCTGCTCTGGCCGCTGGTTGCGCTCGGAGTCGCGAGCCTGCTGGTGTGGCTGCGGACCGATGACCTGCGGCTCTACGCCTGGGTGCAGTTCTTTCCGTGCCTGGTCCTGCCGCTGGTGTTCTGGCTGTTCGCGCCGAAGTACAGCGGGACCTGGTACTGGTTTGCCGCCGCGGGCTGGTATCTGCTCGCCAAGGTCCTGGAATACGCCGATGAGGTGATCTACGTGGCGGGGCACATCATGGCGGGCCACGCGCTGAAGCATCTCGCGGCGGCCGCCGCCTGTTACGCGATCTACCGAGGCTTCCAGGTCCGCCAGCCCATCGGCGGCGCCACGGCCGCTATTTGATCAGCACGTAGATCGTGACGACGAACTTGGTGTCCGGTGTCGTCACCGGATCGGTCTCGTATTCTTCGATGAAGGTGCCCGACGACTCGAGCTGCTTCTCGTCGAGGTATTCGGGGATCGCGTTGTAGATCGTGTCTTCCATCTGATGGAACGCGCCCCGGTAGCCGAACTTGAGCGCCTTGCCGACCGGCGTCTGGCCGACCGCCATGTCGCCCTTGGGCGGATCTTTCGGCGCTTCGGCGATCGGTACCGCGGCCTGGAACTGGAAATTCGTGTCGTCGAAGTCGGTGTAGATCGTCATCGGCGGGCCGGCGCGCGGGATGCCCTGTTTGTCGAGGAATGCGTAGACTGACTTGAACGCGTCCTGCAGCACCTCCAGCGCGTTGTCCCAGGCGCCGGCGCCCTTCATGTATATGATGGTCTTGGCCGTCAGCGTCACGTCCACGCCGAACGGCTCCTTGGCCGGCGCCGTTTCAGCCTTGGGCGCGGGAGGCGGCGCGCCGGGGGCCGAATTGGCGGCTTGCGCGAACGCCGGCGAAGCGATGCCGAGCCCCAGCGCCGCAGCGAGGATGGTCGCCCGACAAAGGGACGCCAACCGAGTGCAAGTCATCGAAATCTCCATGAAACCAATGAATCGCCGCGCTTCCGGCTCGGCGCGCGAAGAATCAAGCAAATCTACCACGGCCGCGAACCGGCGGAATAATCGAAAACGTGTGATCGCGGGGTGCTTCGCCCGGGCTCTGGCCATCATTTGGGCATTTCCCATATAAGCGGGGCAGTTTGGATGCCCTTCTCACCGGCCCGATCATGAGCGTGCTCGCCAACCGGCCTTTCGTGAAGATGAACGGTCTCGGCAACGAGATCGTGGTGGTGGATATGCGAAAGGCACCCGCCGCGATCAGCGCGGGCGAAGCGCGGGCGGCGGCGCAACCGAGCGGCGCGCCTTACGACCAGCTCATGGCGCTCTACCCGCCGCGCATGGCGGGCACCGCCTCGCTCATTCGCATCTACAACAACGACGGCTCGGAGGCCGGCGCCTGCGGCAACGGCATGCGCTGCGTCGCGTCGCTGCTGACGAAGGAAAGCGGCAAGGACAGGCTCGCCTTCGAGGTGGACGGCCGCGTGCTTGACACCTGGAAGGGCGCCGACGGTCTCTTCACGGTGGACATGGGTGAGCCGCGCTTTGCCTGGAACGAAATTCCGCTTGCAGAGGAGTTCCGCGACACCCGCGCGATCGAACTGCAGATCGGCCCGATCGACAAGCCGGTCCTGCATTCGCCCTCGGTGGTCAGCATGGGCAATCCGCACGCGATCTTCTGGGTCGACGACGTGAACGCCTACGACCTCGCCAAGTTTGGGCCGATGCTGGAAAACCATCCGATGTTTCCCGAACGCGCCAACATCACGCTCTGCGCGATCCAGTCGAAGGAACACATCGTCATCCGCACCTGGGAGCGCGGCGCGGGATTGACCAAGGCCTGCGGCTCGGCCGCCTGCGCCGCCGCCGTCGCCGCGGCGCGGCGCAAGCGGACCGGACGCAAGGTGCGCGTCACCTTGCCGGGCGGCGATCTGGCGATCGACTGGCGCGAGAGCGACAGCCACGTGCTGATGACCGGCCCGGTCGAGTTCGAATTTGAAGGGACGTTTGACCCTGCTCTTTTCGCGAAGGCCGGCGCGGTATGAGCGTCGATGTCGTCACCTTCGGTTGCCGGCTCAACATCACCGAGTCGGAGGTGATCCGCCGCGAGGCCGATGCGGCGGGCGTAGCCGATGCCGTTGTGATCAACACCTGCGCGGTGACCGCCGAAGCGGTGCGGCAGGCGCGCCAGACCGTCCGCAGGCTCCGCCGCGAACGGCCCGATACGAAAATCGTCGTGACCGGCTGCGCGGCGCAGACGGATCCCACGTCGTTCGCCGGCATGCCCGAGGTCGATCGCGTGCTCGGCAACGAGGAGAAGCTTTCGCCTGTGGCGTGGGCCGGGCTGGACTCAGCGGAAAAAATCATCGTCGGCGACATCATGGCGGTGACGGACACCGCGCTGCATCGCATCGAACGCATCGAGGGGCACACCCGAGCCTTTCTCCAGGTGCAGAACGGCTGCGACCACCGCTGCACCTTCTGCATCATTCCCTTCGGCCGCGGCAATTCGCGCTCGGTGCCGATCGACGACGTGGTGGCGCAGGCGCGCCGTTTGGTCGAGAACGGCGCGCGCGAGATCGTGCTGACCGGCGTCGACATCACGAGCTACGCACCAGGCCTCGGCCTGCTGGTGAAGCAGATCCTGCGCGAGGTGCCCGGGCTCGATCGGCTGCGGCTGTCCTCGATCGATTCAGTGGAGGCCGACACCGATCTGCTCGATGCGCTGGCGAGCGACGCGCGGCTGATGCCGCACCTGCATCTGTCGCTGCAGGCGGGCGACGACATGATCCTCAAGCGCATGAAGCGCCGTCATTCGCGCGCCGACGCCATTGCCTTCTGCGACCGGGTGCGGCGGCTCCGCCCGGACGTGGTGTTCGGCGGCGATATTATCGCCGGCTTCCCGACCGAGACCGAGGATATGTTTGCCCGCTCGCTCGATCTGGTTGACGAATGCGGGTTGACGCAACTCCACGTATTCCCTTTCTCGCCGCGCCCCGGCACACCGGCCGAGCGCATGCCGCAGGTCACGGGCGATGTGGTGAAGGACCGCGCCCGCCGCCTGCGCGAGAAGGGCGAGATCGCGCTACGCCGCCATCTGGATGGCGAGGTTGGCGCACGCCGCCGCGTGCTCACCGAACGGGGCGGGCTCGCCCGCACCGAACAGTTCACGCCGGTGCGGTTCACGGCGCCGATGGAGCCCGGCGTCATCCTCGATATCGCTGTGGCCGGCCACGACGGGCGACAACTGCTGGCGGCGTGATAGAGTTGTATCGGGGAGAAGCTTTCGAATTTCAGGAGCGCTCGCGATGCCGCTCAGTCTATCTCAAGGCAACATTGTTAAATGCATAGTCGATGGTATTGGCGAAGCGCAGCGTCAGTACCATGAGATGACGGGCGGATATTTCCGGCTCGACAGGGCACCCGAATATCTTATTACGAGCGTGATTGCTCAGCATCTCCTCAAGATTCGTGGGCCCAAATATATAGCGTTGGAGTATAATGTTAAATCCGCGATGGATGGCGCAGGTGCGACGACTTCAGGGCCTCGACTCATTCGGAGCCTTCGTGGACGCTGTGATATAATCTTGTGGTGGAAGGGAGGAAATCCCCGGGCGATGATTGAAGTAAAGCGTTGTGTTTGGAGCATTGCCCAACTGCGGAGTGATGTTGGTCGAATTCAAAATGTACTTCTCAAGAAATCGGGAGTTCATACTATACAGTTTGGTGCGATTGGTTTTTTCTCAGAGTCCGTCCGAGAACATCAAGCAGGATTACAAAGTTTTCGGAGCATGAGGCGGATTGATGCGAGGCGCAAGAATGCCAGCGCCTTGCGATTGAGGTTCTCCCAATCCTTGGCAAGCCTTCGGCAGCGGTTGAGCCAAGCAATG
>CAMAWG010000119.1 GCA_945861855.1 Rhodoplanes serenus | reverse complement strand
CGACTGCGTCGCCCAGAGTCAGAGTTCTGAGTCATGGTTGTGTCGCGTCGCGGGGCGCCCTCAAGGGCGCCCCGCGGTAGTTTTGAGCACCCGCGTTCGGCGCCTCATTCGGCGCGCATCATCGTTGGCGACTGCGTCGCCGAGATGGCGAAGCTCCCGGCGGACAGCGTCGATCTGGTGTTCGCCGACCCGCCCTACAACCTCCAGCTTCAGCGCGATCTCAAGCGTCCCGACGACTCCAAGGTCGACGCGGTGGACGACGACTGGGACCGGTTCGCAAGCTTCGAAGCCTATGACAAATTCACCCGGGCGTGGCTTTCCGCCTGCAAGCGGGTGCTGAAACCCTCGGGCACCCTCTGGGTGATCGGCTCCTATCACAACATCTTCCGGGTCGGCACGGTCCTGCAGGATCTCGGCTACTGGATCCTCAACGACGTGGTGTGGCGGAAATCCAACCCGATGCCGAACTTCCGCGGCCGGCGCTTCACCAACGCGCACGAGACGATGATCTGGGCGACCCGCGACCAGGGCGGGCGCTACACGTTTAATTACGAGGCACTCAAGGCCGGCAACGAGGACATTCAGGTCCGCTCCGACTGGACGCTGCCGCTCTGCACCGGCGAGGAGCGGCTCAAAGGCCGCGACGGCAAGAAGCTGCACCCGACGCAGAAGCCCGAGGCGCTGCTCGCCCGGGTGATCCTGGCGAGTTCACGGCCCGACGATCTTGTGCTCGACCCGTTCAACGGCACCGGCACCACCGGCGCGGTCGCGACGCATCTTGGCCGCCGCTACATCGGCATCGAGCGCGATCCGGCCTATGCCAAGGCCGCGGAAAAACGCATCGCCGCGGTCAAGCCGCTGGAAGCGCCGACGCTCGCGCCGTTCATGACCGCGCGCGAGGCGCCGCGCGTGGCGTTCTCGGCGCTGATCGAGCGCGGCATGATTTCGGCCGGCGCCAAGCTCGTCGATGCCAAGAAGCGGCACAAGGTTCTGGTGCGCGCCGACGGCGCGGTTGCGCTCGGCGATCAGGTCGGCTCGATCCACCGCATCGGCGCGCTGGCGCAGGGCCTCGACGCCTGCAACGGCTGGGCCTTCTGGCATCTGGAGACGCCGAAGGGCCTCGTCTCGATCGACGCGCTGCGCGCCGAGGTCAGGGCGGAGATGGCGGAAGCCTAACGCTCAGTCAGGCCTGATCTCGCAGAGCAGGCGATAGACGCCGACCGCCGCGGCCGGATACCTGCTCGACAATTCAGCAGCAAACTTCTCCGCCTCCGCCACGCGCAGCGTCTCGACGAACAGGCACGCCGCGATCTTGCGGTCGCCGCCGCGCAGGCGCTCCTCCTCGGACACTGGAATAGTATTGGCATCGGCGGCTGTCCAGATTTCACCGCAGGCGACAGCCTTGTCTCGCATCATTGCTTCCAAAATGTCCTTGAGCGCGCCCTGCTCCGGGCTTTCGCCGAAACGCACGGTGATGGCGGCCGCGCCGCGCATCGCGCCGAGCCGAAGCGTGCGATGGCAAACCGTGCGGCTCATGTCGCGGAAAGCATCCGACATGATGCGGCGGGTCAACGGTGTCGGATTGTCGAGCCGTTCGAGATAGGCGGCGGACTTCAGGACGTCCGGCGATTGCGTGAGGTAGAAGCAGAAATAGCGCGGGCTGCCCGACACCACCTCATAGCGCCGGCCGAGCAAAAAGCCCGGCACGGCAATCCGCTCGTGGAAATGCTCGTGCTGGTACCACTCCTCGAAGTCGGCCTCGCGGCCGGGCGCGCAATCGTTCCAGATCGCCAGAATTCCAGGCCGCTCGGTCATCCGCCCAACGCCCCCTGCGTGTTCACATAGAGCGCGTAGATCGAATGGCTCGCCGCCATGAACAGGCGGTTGCGCTTGGGGCCGCCAAAGCAGACGTTGGCGGCGCGCTCCGGCAGTTCGATATGGCCGATCGGGGCGCCTTGCGGATTGAAGATGCGCACGCCGTCGAGTTCCGCCCGGCCCATGCCCCAGCCGCACCAGAGGTTGCCGTCGGCATCGACGCGGAAGCCGTCGGGCGTTTCTTCCTTGGTGCAGGCAATAAGAATGCGGCCGTTGGCGAGCTTGCTCCCGTCACCTGACACGTCGAACGCATAGATCGCGCGCTTGCCCGGCTCACTCTCGATTACATAGAGCTTCTTCTCGTCGGGCGAGAACGCAAGCCCGTTCGGCCGCTGCACCAGACCGTCGACGACGACCGTCGCTTGCCCGGTCCTGCCGTCGAGCCGATAGACCCGCTGCGGCAACTCCTGCTCCGCGACCTCGCCATTCCAGTTGCCGACCAGACCGGCGGTCATGTCGGTGAACCAGATCGAATCGTCGGACTTCACCACGACGTCGTTCGGCGAGCTCAGCCGCTTGCCTTCGAAGTGGTCCATCAGCACGGTGATGCGGCCGTCGTATTCGGTGCGGGTGACGCGCCGGCCGTGCTCGGCGGTGACGAGCCGGCCCTGGCGGTCGCGGGTGTTGCCGTTGGCGTAGTTCGAGGGCTTGCGATAGATCGAGGTCTGCCCGGTTTCCTCGTCCCAGCGCATGATACGGCTGTTCGGGATGTCGCTCCACAACAGGCACCGCGCGTCGCCGAAATAGATCGGCCCCTCGGCCCAGGCATAGCCCTGCGACAGCCGTTCGACGCTTGCCAGCGGCAGGCGATACTTCTCGAAGCTCGGGTCGAGGATTTTCACAGCCGGGTCGGGCAGGCGTTCGTTCAGCACCAAAGGCGCGGTCATGCGGTCCCCCACTTCTTGCGGCTTCGATGGGCCGCTGCTCCAGCAAGCATAGCAGGGCTGCCGTCCCGTGAAGCCCTGCCACCGGCGCTCCGCCCTGTGCTATAATTGCACTCCAACCTTTCCGGGATCGCGCCTCATGGACCCCATGCAGAAGAGCTTCGACCGCGCCGCCGAGGACCTCGGCAACGCCATCCACCTCGAACACGTCAACGTCACCATCCCCGACCAGCGCATCGCCTCGCTGTTCTACGGCG
This sequence comes from Rhodoplanes serenus, assembly GCA_945861855.1. GTDB lineage: Bacteria > Pseudomonadota > Alphaproteobacteria > Rhizobiales > Xanthobacteraceae > Z2-YC6860. Next base: position 10,740 of record CAMAWG010000119.1, on the reverse strand, counting down.
CGGGGCTCGGTCTCACCCGCGACCCGTACCTCATGGTGATGGACGACAACATGTGGATGAACGTCGGCCGGAGCCAGTTCCATCTGCCGACCGGCAAGCCGCAGGTGCTGCGCGGCAAGACCGGCATCGTCATCGAGGACCGCGAGGCGCTGCTCCGGCGGCTCGCCACGGTGAAGCCCAAGCTCGCCGACACCAAGTTCGATTTCGCCGAGCACAACGACTACGTCCAGGCGACCTGCCCCTGGGGCAATACCGTCCGCCTGCACGAGCCGGACGCCGCGCGCTTTGGCCGCATCAATCTCGGCATTCCCTATGTCGAGTTCGACGTGCCGGCGGACACCGCCAGGGGCATCGCGAAGTTCTACCGGGAGATGATCGACGTGCCGGCGGAGGTGGTGAACGGAGACGGCACCACGGCGAAGGTTACCGTCGGCAAGAACCAGCACCTGCTGTTCCGCGAGACCGACAAGTCGCTGCCGGATTACGACGAGCACCACGTGCAGATCTACGTGGTGAACTTCTCCGGCCCGCACAAGCGGCTGGGCGAGCGCGGCCTCGTCAACCGCGAGGACAACCAGTACCAGTACCGCTTCCGCGATATCACCGATCTCGACACCGGCAAGCACCTGTTCACCATCGAGCACGAGGTGCGAAGCCTCACGCATCCGATGTGCCTGCGCCCGCTGGTCAACCGCAATCCGACGCAAACCGCGCGCAACTACGCCAATGGCTACGATCAGGTGTCGTGGGCGATGGAGCCGCTGCACTACGACGATCAGCGGCAACGGGCTCAGATGGCCGCTGCAGGCAAGGCGAACTGACGCAAGGTCTCCACCGCTGCTCCATCCACATCGCACCCCCGGACACTGCTCGGGGGTGTGCCTTTAAGCGCCGAGGGGAACGCGATGATCGATTGCTACACCTGGACGACGGACAACGGTTACAAGCCGCGCATGATGCTGGAGGAGGCCGGGCTTCCCCACAAAATCATCCCAGTGAATATCCGTGAAAAGGCGCAGATGAAACCGGAGTTCCTGAAGATCAGCCCTGGCCACAAGATCCCGGCGATCGTCGATCATGAGGGCCCGGGGGGCATAACCATAACGCTGTGCGAGTCGGGCGCGATCCTCAAATATCTCGGCGAGAAATCCGGCAAATTCTATCCGAGCGACGCCGCCGCCCGCGTGAGGGTCGATCAATGGTTGTTCTACGGCTCGGCGACCTTCACCACACTCTCGCAGCAGTTCGGCACCTGGGTGGTCCGCAACACCGAAAAGGTGCCCGCCGCGATGAAGCACTACGACACCGTGCTACGCGATATGCTCGGCACCCTCGACCGGCATCTCTCCTCGAATGAATATGTCGCCGGCCCCTATTCCATCGCCGACATGACTATGTATCCCGACGTGCATCTGCATGGCGTCAAGGACATCGGCCTTGGAGAATATCCCAACCTCAAGCGCTGGCACGACACCATCGAAGCGCGCCCGGCCATTCAGAAGGCGTGGGGGCCGTTTCCCGTCTGATCCAACCGAGCATGCTCAATTGAGGTTGTGCACGCCCTCAGCGCCCTCACAGCCGTTTGAGGCAGAAGCAAGCAGCGGCTACCGCGCCGCGGTCACCTGAATCTCGATCATCTTCGCAGGCGACTGCAGCCGCGCCTCGATGCAGGCCCGCGCCGGCGTCTGACCGGCCACCACCCAGGCGTCCCACACCTTGTTGAACTCGTCGACCACGCGGATGTCCTGCAGCCAGATCGTCGCCTGCAGAAGCTTCGACTTGTCGGTGCCGCCCTGCTTGAGCAGGCCGTCGATCTTGGCCAGGATTTCCTTGGTCTGCTCGGCGACGCTTTGGCCAACCGTGGCTTCGGCGGTCAGCCCGGCGAGATAGACCGTGTCGTTGTGCACCACCACGCGGGACATGCGTGGGCCGTTCTCGAAGCGCTGGATGGTCATTGCGAATTCCTCCCCGATTGATTGATGGTGTTTTAGACCGTCGATGTTTCGTAGGATAGGATGAGAGTCAAAGGCAAGGACGCCCCCCGGAATGCCGAAGCTGACCCAAGGCCCCGATCCCCATCCAAAGAAACCGAAGTTCAAGGCGCCACCCGGGGCATGCGACAGCCACATCCACCTGTTCGGTCCCGCGGCAAAGTATCCGTTCGCGCCGGACAGCCCCTACATCGCCCATGACGCGCTGCCGGAAACATTTTTCGGTTTGCAGGACAAGCTTGGAATGTCCACCGCTGTCATCGTCAGCCCCGGCGGCTACGGCCGCAACTATTCGCTTCTCGCCGACGTGCTGACGAAATATCCTGAGCGGTTCCGCGGCATCGCGCTCCTGCGGGATGACACGCCCTCATCCGAGATCGGCCAGCTCACCCGGCTGGGCGTCCGCGGCATGCGGATGATGAGCCACACGCGCGGCCAGCACGTGCCGAACTATTCCAAGGAGATCGCGGCGCGGGTGCACGAGCACGGCTGGCATATCCAGTTCTATCCGCACGGCACCGACATCGTCGAATATGCCGACAAGCTTTTGGCGCTGCCGAACCCGGTGGTGCTCGACCATTTCGCCGCCATCCCGGCGGCCGGCGGCGTCGATCAGCCGGCGGTCAAGGCCGTGCTCAAGATGCTCGACAGCGGGCGTGTCTGGCTCAAGCTCTCAGGACCGATGCGCTGCACCGACGAGAACTTTCCCTATCCCTCGGTGACGCCGCTGGCGCGGCTGTTCTCCAAGCATGCGCCGGAGCGGATGGTGTGGGGCTCGGACTGGCCGCACGTCAATCTCGATGGCCGCGAGATGCCGAACGACGGCGACCTACTCGACTTGCTCGGCGAATGGGTGCCGGAGGCCGCGCTGCGCAACCGCATCCTGACGCAGAACGCAAAGGCGCTGTACGGATTCTAGAAGCGGCGAACGCCGCAACAATGAAAATGCTCGATGGGAGGTTGGCGATGGTGCGGAGGGGAAATGCGGTCGGCATGCTGGCCGCGGCAATGCTTGTGACGGCGGCCATGCCGGCTGCCGCGGAGGTGCGCGACGCCGTCTATCGCGGCACGCTGATTTGCGACAAGCTGCCGTTCACGGAAAACAGGATGCGCGAAGCCGTCGACGTCACGATCTCCGGCGCTTCAGCCAGCTACACGCACGTCGTCCGGCTGCGCAAAACGGCCGAGACCGTGACCGAGCAAGGCACCGGCAAGGTCGATGGCCAGTCGATCAGTCTGGAAGGCTCGTGGAAGGGCGGTGACCGCGAATACAAGGCGAAATACAGCGGCACCTTCGTGCGGCGCAGCGCCATGCTCAAGGGCACGCAGACCTGGACCGACGGCGGCAAGACCCTCACCCGCGCCTGCTCCGGTTCGATCAAGCGGCCGCTGCGGGCGTTCCTGCCGCGCGCCAAGAAAAACCCCTAAGCCAAGATCGTCTCTCTATTTGGGACGGCCGCCGAGTCCGGCGTGCGCCACCACCTTGCGCATGACGTTGGGCAGCGCCTCGCCGTGCAGCTCCGCGAGCGCGACCCAGCGCATGTCCGGGGGCGCCTTGGTCCGGGCTTGCGCCCGCGCCACATAGACCACCTGCTGCAAGGGAAAGTGCGTGAAGCCGTGCTCGACCACGCCGGGCAGTCTTCGCCAATTCGCTTTCATCGGCGCCTGCGCCAGCACATCCGCCTCGTCGAAGGTGTGCGTCCAGGCGGTTGACGGCACTTCGGTCATGCCGCCGAGCAGGCCCTTGGTGGGGCGCGTGCGAACCAGCACATGACCGTCGGCGCGGGTGACGACGAAGGACGCGCCATGCCGCAGCCTGCCCTCCACCTTCGGCGCCTTGCGCGGAAACGTCTCGGCGTCGCCGCGCGCGCGGGCAGCGCATGACGACATCCACGGGCAGATGCCGCAGGCCGGCTTCTTCGGCGTGCAGATCGTGGCGCCGAGGTCCATCATCGCCTGGGTGAAGTCGCCCGCGCGCCGCACCGGCACCAGCGTTTCCGCGCGCGCGCGAATCTCGGACTTGGCCTCCGGCAATTGCGCCTCGACGGCAAACAGCCGCGCGATCACGCGCTCGATATTGCCGTCGATCGCGACCGCACGTCGGCCGAACGCGATCGCCGTGATCGCCGCCGCGGTGTATCCGCCGATGCCGGGAAGCGTCCGCAACGCGTCTTCGGAGTCCGGAAAATGTCCACCGTGTTGCCCCGCCACCGCCTTCGCGCAGGCGTGCAGGTTTCGCGCGCGGGCGTAATAGCCGAGTCCGGCCCAGGCCCGGAGCACGTCGTCGAGTGGGCTTTCCGCGAGCGCCTGCACATCCGGCCAGCGCGCCAGGAACTTCGCGTAATAAGGCCCGACCGCCTTCACCGTGGTCTGCTGGAGCATGATCTCCGACAGCCAGACATGATAAGGATCGGCCCGCTCGCTCGGCGCGGAACGCCACGGCAGATGACGGCGGTGGCGGTCGTACCAGGCGAGCAGCGCGTTCGGATCGGGTGTCTCGTCCACACCCGCCGGCTCACGCTTCTTTCGGACCGCTGCGCCTGCTACCCTCATAATGGATCGTTTTTATAGAGCCCAACGCCGTGAACAAGCCCCGCCCCGTCCGTAAGCTCGCCGAACTCACATCGGAGTTCATGGCGGACGCGTTCCGGAAGCAGGGCTTCGCCGCAACGGAACTTGTAACGCGCTGGAAGGACATCGTCGGGCACGACATCGCGGCCCACGCCGAGCCGATCAAGATGCAATGGCCGCGCGAGGTCAACGGCGAACAGGCCGAGCCCGCCACGCTGGTGCTGCGGGTCGAGGGTCCGGTGTCCATCGAAATCCAGCACCAGTCCGCGGTGATCTTGGAGCGGATCAATCTTTTTTTCGGCTGGCAGGCGGTTGGGCGGATCGCGCTCCGTCAGGCACCGCTGTCGGGCCCCAAGGTCAGACCGGTCCCGCCCAAGATCGACGCCGCCGAGGCCGCCCGTGTCGAGTCCACGCTCACCGCCGTCACCGACGACGGGCTCCGGGCGGCGCTCGGGCGACTTGGCGCCGCCGTCAAAGGCCGCTGAATTGGGGCGATTTCCCATCAACTGAACGTGACCGCACGGCCCTTGTGACCCTTGGCGAACCGGCGTGCCAATGCCACATTGCTGCCCGACATTGCATCCGGATTGAACCCTTACGGAGTTTTCAGGTGATCACACGTCGGACGTTACTCTGGGGCGCGAGTTCGCTTGCGATCGTACTGGCCATCGGCGGTATCGAAGCCATGCGGCCAGCGGCCGCACAGGGCGCCTCCGCGGCCGACCTTCTGGTCCCGCCGCAGCTCGGCGACCGCGTGCTCGGCAAGGACGACGCGCCGGTCACGATCGTCGAATACGCCTCGATGACCTGCCCGCATTGCGCCGCCTTCCACGAGACCACCTATCCGGAACTCAAGAAGCGTTACATCGAGACCGGCAAGGTGCGCTTCATCTTCCGCGAATTCCCGCTCGATCCGCTGGCCGCGGGCGCCTCCATGCTGGCGCGCTGCGCCGACAAGGAGCAGTTCTTTCCGCTGATCGAGACGCTGTTCCAGCAGCAGCGGCAATGGGCGGTGGAAAAGCCCATCCCGAAGCTGATGGCAATCGCCAAGCAAGCCGGAATGAGCGAGCAGAAGTTCAATGCCTGCCTGTCCGACCAGAAGATGCTCGACGCCATGCAGGCCGAGCAGAAGCGGGCCACCGACAAATTCCAGGTCACGTCCACGCCGACGCTCTTTATCAACGGCAAGAAGCAGGTCGGCGGCCAGTCGATCGAGGATCTCGCCAAGGTCATCGACCCTCTTCTGTCGAAGAGCTGACCGCCGCGAATCAGCGTGCGCGTCCTCGCATTCCGGCGGGCACCGCGCCGTCCCACGTCTCCGCGTTGAGGAACCGCCTGGCAATCGCCGGGCGGTCGTCATTTGGCCGTATTTCATTGATTCTCACAGGTTTTTTCCGCCCTTTGCGCGACACAGGCGGGGATAAGGCCGGGCTCTCTGTTGCTGTCTGCGGGCCGCCGATTCATTCTCCGCGCCAACCTGATACCCCTCGTTCTCACGAATCGGACCTGAACTGGAATGAAACTCACCCGACTGCGGCTGATCGGCTTCAAGTCCTTCGTCGAGCCGACCGACTTCCTGATCGAGCCGGGCCTGACCGGCGTGGTCGGACCGAACGGCTGCGGCAAGTCAAATCTCGTCGAAGCGCTGCGCTGGGTGATGGGCGAGACGTCGCACAAGTCGATGCGCGCGGCAGAGATGGACGATGTGATCTTCGCCGGCAACAACAACCGGCCGCCGCGCAACACCGCCGAAGTCGCGATCCAGATCGACAACAGCAAGCACGAGGCGCCGTCACAGTTCAACGAGCACGACACGCTCGACATCTCGCGCCGGATCGAGCGCGAGAAGGGCTCGCTCTACCGCATCAACGGCCGCGAGGTGCGCGCCCGCGACGTGATGACCCTGTTCGCCGACGCCTCGACCGGCTCGCGCTCGCCTGCCCTGGTCCATCAGGGCCGCATCGGCGAAATCATCCAGGCCAAGCCCGAGCAGCGCCGCCGCGTGCTTGAAGAAGCCGCCGGCATTTCCGGCCTGCACGCGCGCCGCCACGAGGCCGAACTGCGGCTCCGGGCCGCAGAGACGAACCTCCTTCGCGTCGAGGACGTGGTCAATCAACTGGCCGGCCAGATCGATGCGCTCAAGCGCCAGGCGCGGCAGGCGATCCGCTACCGCAACGTCTCGGCGGAGGTCCGCAAGGTCGAGGCCACGCTCTACTACCTGCGCTGGCTCGGCGCCAATGCCGAGGTGGCGGAATCCGATCGCGCCCGGGATCTGAGCGTGCGCGCGGTCGCCGAAGCGACCATCGCCCAGACCGAGGCCGGCCGGGGCCGCGAGACCGCGGCGGAAGCCGTGCCGCCGCTGCGCGAGGCGGAGGCGCGCGCAGCGGCGGCGCTGCAGCGACTTCTCATGGCCCGCGACACCCTCGACGCCGAGGAAACCCGCGCTCGCGAGCGCCTGGCGGAGCTCGATCGCAGGCTGGCGCAATTCGAGGAGGACGTCGCGCGCGAGCGCACCCTCGTCGCCGACGCGGAAGCCGCGCTGGCCCAGCTCGCGCAGGAGGAAGAGACGCTCCGCAACGAAGCCCGCCTCGGCTCGGAACGCCGCTCCGGCGTCGACAGCCGCGCGGCCGAGGCCGACACCGTAGTGAGCGCCGCGGAAAAGACCTTCGGCGAACTGACCGGCGCGCTCGCCGACCTCACCGCGCGGCGCAACCAGCTCACCCAGACCGCGCGCGAGCAGGCCGAGCGTGTCGCGCGCATCGAGAGCGAAATCGCCAACATCGAAGCAGGACTCGCCGCCGTCAGCCAAAGCCGGCCCGACCTCGCCGCGCTCGCAATCTCGGTCGAAAGCGCGCAGGCCGCCGTCGCCGAGGGTGAGCAGACCTCACTCGCGGCCGAGGCGGCCCACGCCGCCGCGCGCAAGAGCCTCGACGCCGCCCGCATCCCGCTGGCCGAAGCCGAGCGCGCGGTGCAGCGCCTCGACACCGAAGCCAAGACCCTGATGAAGCTCCTGGCGGTCGAGACCCAGAGCATGTGGCCGCCGGTGATCGACAACATCACCGTCGAGAAGGGCTACGAAATCGCGCTGGGCGCCGCGCTGGGCGACGACCTCGACGCGCCGGTCGACCAGAGCCATGCGATGCGCTGGATGGGCGCGGCGATCGACCCGTCCGACCCGGCGCTGCCGGACAGCGCGCAGTCGCTGGCCCAATACGTCCAGGCGCCGCCGGAGCTGGCCCGCCGCCTCGCCCAGATCGGCGTGGTCGAACGCGCCGACGGCGCGCGCCTTGCAAGCCTGCTCAAGCCCGGGCAGCGCCTCGTTTCGCGCGACGGCGATCTCTGGCGTTGGGACGGCTTTGCCGCCGACGCCCACGCGCCGACCGGCGCCGCACGCCGGCTGGCGCAACGAAGCCGGCTCTCCGACATCGACGGCGAACTCGTCACCGCCCGCGTTGCGCTCGACGACAAGCGCAAGACCGCAGAGGCCGCGCAAGCGGGCCTGACCGCGGCGGGCGCGGCCGAGGCCAATGCGCGCGAGCATTGGCGGACCGCGCAGCGCGAGGCCGACAGCGCGCGCGAGCTCCATGCCATGGCCGAGCGCGAGATGGCTCGCAACACCGCGCGGATTTCGGCGCTCACCGAAGCCAAGACCCGGCTGAGCGCCGGCCGTGACGAAGCGCAGACCGGCTTGGGCGTTGCCGAAGGCGCGCTGGCCGAACTGCCGCCGTCGGCGGACCTGGAAGGCCAGCTTGCCGCCATCCGCACCGAGATCGAAGGCAAGCGCGCGGAACTCGCCGAGGTGCGCGCCGAGGCGCAGGCGCTCGCACGCGAGGCCGAGCTTGCCGACCGCCGCCTCACCGCCATCGGCACCGACCGGCAGGCCTGGGGCGAACGGCGCGAGCGCGCCGTGGCCCAGATCGCCACCCTCGACACCCGCAGCGCCGAAGCCCGGCAGGAACGTGCCTCACTCGCCGACGCGCCAGCCATCTTCGAGGAGAAGCGCCGCCTGCTAATCGCCGAAGTCCAGTCCGCCGAAGCCACCCGCAGCGCCGCCGCCGACCGGCTGGCCGAGGCCGAGAACGCGCTCGGCGCCTGCGACCGCGCGGTGCGCGCAGGCCTTGAAGCGCTCGGCGCCGCCCGCGAGGAGGCCGCTCGCGCCGAGGAGCGCGTCGAAGGCGCCAAGCGGCGGCTCACCGACATCGCCCACGAAATCCACGAGATGCTCGAGGTGGAGCCCGACGCCGTCGCGGGCCTCGCCGGCATCGTGCCGGACACGCCCCTACCGGACGTCGCCACCATCGAGTCGGAGCTGGAACGGCTCCGCCGCGACCGCGAACGGCTCGGCGCCGTGAATCTCCGCGCCGAGGAAGAGCTCGGCGAGATCGAGACCCAGCACGGCACACTCACCGCCGAGCGCGACGATCTGGTCAATGCGATCGCGCGGCTGCGCCAGGGCATCATCAGCCTGAACAAGGAGGCGCGCGAGCGGCTCTTGTCGTCCTTCGCCGTGGTCAACACGCACTTCCAGCGGCTGTTCACCGAGCTGTTCGGCGGCGGCACCGCCGAACTGCGGCTGATCGAGAACGACGACCCGCTGGAAGCGGGCCTTGAGATTTTTGCAAAGCCCCCCGGCAAGAAGCCGGCGACGCTGTCGCTGCTCTCCGGCGGCGAGCAGGCGCTGACCGCGCTCGCGCTGATCTTCGCGGTGTTCCTCACCAATCCGGCACCGATCTGCGTGCTGGACGAGGTGGACGCGCCGCTCGACGATCACAACGTCGAGCGCTTCTGCGACCTGCTCGACGAGATGGGGCGCTCGACCGACACGCGCTTCGTCATCATCACCCACAACCCGATCACCATGGCGCGCATGAACCGGCTCTACGGCGTCACCATGGCCGAGCGCGGCATCTCGCAGCTCGTTTCGGTCGATCTGGAGGCCGCGGTGAAGATCAGGGACTCGGCGGCGTAGCGCACTACAGACCAAGTTAAGAACGGCACGAATTGTCCGTTTTGACATTTGGAACAAAACATGTACGTTTGCCGCTAGCTGATTGGGCCAAATAATGAATCGAGCGCGAGAACAAGCAATAAGGAAAGGGCTGGCGATTGTTGAAGGCCGCCAAGCCGCCAAGACAGGAGCAGTTCAGTCACGTGCGCGCGCCGGAACGTCAAAGCCCATCAGCTTGGATCAGGGGCGCTTGAATATCTCGGTACGATCTAAGACCAGCAGACTCCCGTGGAGGGGGCAATTTGCTCCAGAATTGGTCGGCTACCTAATCGATACAATCTGTTTCGATAGCCGAACATTTTTGGATCCTTTTTGCGGCAGCGGAACAGTTCTTTTTGAAGCAGTGAACCGCGGTCGTTTTGCGATCGGTACAGAAGTAAATCCGGCTGCGTGGCATCTCGCAAGTTTGGCATGTTTCGCGGGAATCCCATTCGATGAAAAAAAAGCAATCCTGCACCGTCTTAAGTCCCTAGCCACCGTATCCGCAACATCGGGCGAATACCTGTTCTCGCCATTGGCTGAAAGCGGCTCGATCCTTGATCTAATACATGGCGCAAAAGACGAGGGATTTCTTGCGAGGGATTTTTTCCGCACCCCAGAATGCGCGATGATTCAAGCCTTAATCATGCAGCCGTATCGCGGGGCGCGATTGCAACGCTTCAAATTTTGAACGAGTTCATGAACTCCACAACCCCAGCCGAATGTTACCTGATGGACGCACGTCAGATGTCCATCGCCGCAGATACAATTGATGCGATTATTACCTCTCCGCCGTATATTAATGTTTTTAACTACCATCAAAACTACCGAGCAGCGACAGAGTTGCTCGGTTGGCACCCCCTTGAGGCAGCGCGTTCGGAAATTGGAGCGAATCGAAAGCACCGCATGAATCGATTTCTTACGGTGGTGCAATATTGTTTAGACATGAGTCAGTGCATAGACGATATGGCGCGGACCCTCCGCACGGGTGCGCCTTTGGTAATCGTTCTTGGAAGAGAGTCAAAAGTATTGGGGGCACCGTTTAGTGCCGATCCGGGAAGTTCTTGAGTCGGATGAATCAGATGTGATTCCTTGTTGGGCGCTTGATTCGCAAAGGAGCGCCCCATGTGGACACCCGAGCATCGCCGCGCGGCAAACCGTAACAGCCTGCGTTATCCGAGCGATCTGACC
>CAMAWG010000118.1 GCA_945861855.1 Rhodoplanes serenus | reverse complement strand
GGCGAAATCGCCATCGCCAAGCGCATCGAAGCCGGCCGCGAGATGATGATCGGCTCGATCTGCGAAAGCCCGCTGACCATCCGCGCCGTGGTGCTGTGGTACGAGGCTTTGGCCGAAGGCCGCATGCTGTTGCGCGACATCATCGACCTCGACGCCACTTACGGCGGCGGCCCGGGCCAGCCCGCGCAAATTCCCGCCGTGCCGCCGGGCGCGATAGTAGCGCCGGTGGAAAAGGAAGCGGGCGAGGCTGCGCCCGCCGCCGAGGGCGCCGAGCCGGGCGCTCCCGGCGAGGGCGGCCTGGACGACGAGGGCGACGAGAACAACATCTCGCTGTCGGCGATGGAGCTGGCGCTGAAGCCGCAGGTGCTCGAGACCTTCGGCAAGGTGGCGGCCGCCTATTCCAAGATCCACCGCACGCAGAATACGCGCCTGCACACCCTGCAGAAGGGCGAGTCGGTGGCCAAGACCACCGAGCGGCGCTACGAAAAGCTGAAGACCGAGCTCTTGACGCTGATGCAGACGGTGCGCCTGCACAACGGGCGCATCGAGCAGCTGGTCGATCAGCTCTACGGCCTCAACCGGCGCCTGGTGCAGCTCGAGGGCCGGCTGTTGCGCTTGGCCGAAAGCCGCGGGGTGAAGCGCGAGGAGTTCCTGGGCCAGTATCACGGGCAGGAGCTCGACGCCGGCTGGATCGAGCGCGTCGGCAAGCTGCCGGGGCGCGGCTGGAAGACCTTCGCGGCGCGTGCCGCCGACGAAGTGGCGCAGATCCGCGCCGAGATCGCCAACATCGCCGCCGAGTGCGGCCTGCCGCTGGCGGAATACCGCCGCATCGTGCAGACCGTGCAGCGCGGCGAGCGCGAGGCCAGCCGCGCGAAGAAGGAAATGGTCGAGGCCAATCTGCGCCTGGTGATCTCGATCGCCAAGAAATACACCAATCGCGGCCTGCAATTCCTCGACCTGATTCAGGAAGGCAATATCGGCCTGATGAAGGCGGTCGATAAGTTCGAATACCGCCGCGGCTACAAGTTCTCCACCTACGCCACGTGGTGGATCCGCCAGGCGATCACCCGCTCGATCGCCGACCAGGCGCGCACCATCCGCATTCCCGTGCACATGATCGAGACGATCAACAAGCTGGTGCGCACCTCGCGCCAGATGCTGCACGAGATCGGCCGCGAGCCGACGCCCGAGGAATTGGCGGAAAAGCTGCTGATGCCGCTGGAAAAGGTGCGCAAGGTCCTGAAGATCGCCAAGGAGCCGATCAGCCTCGAGACGCCGATCGGCGACGAGGAGGATTCGCATCTCGGCGACTTCATCGAGGACAAGAACGCGGTGCTGCCGCTCGACGCCGCGATCCACTCGAATTTGCGCGAGACCACCACGCGGGTGCTGGCCAGCCTGACGCCGCGCGAGGAGCGCGTGTTGCGCATGCGCTTCGGCATCGGCATGAACACCGACCACACGCTCGAGGAAGTGGGCCAGCAGTTCTCGGTGACGCGCGAGCGCATCCGCCAGATCGAGGCCAAGGCGCTGCGCAAGCTGAAGCATCCGTCGCGCTCCCGGAAACTTCGCTCGTTCCTCGACAACTGACGCCCGCTCCGTTCGTCCCCGCGAAGGCGGGGACGAAGCGCCGCGCGCTCCGCCGCCTCAGACGTCATCGCCGGGCATAGCCGTCCGAACGACGGCGTCACTTCGCTCGCCTATGTCCCGGCGATCCCGTTTGCGGTGGCACGGCCGTACCTCCCGCGGCGCCGGTGGAACGGAAAGCGCGCCCGGCCGTTGGCCATCCGGTGCATGTCGGGGTGCATCCCAGGGAGCACGCCGATGAAAAGAACGATCGCAATCGCCGGAGCATTGATTCTGTTAGCCACGCTGAGCGCGTCCGACGCCTTCGCGCAGGGCCGCGGCAAAGGCCATGGCCACGGCAACGCGGGCGCCGCCACGACCGGCCTCGGCCGAGCCGACATGGCCGCGGGACGCCACGGCACCGAAGGACGCGGCGTCGCCCGCGGGCGCGGCGCCAACGCCAGAGGCTTCTGCCCGCCGGGCCAGAGGAAGAAGCTGGGCCAGGGCAGCCGCTTCCGCTGCTGAGGCTGGGGTTCAATAGACGTTGCAGGCGCTCCTCGCTCAAGCCGCGAGCACCACCGTTTTAATCGTTACCGCCGGGCATAGCCGTCGGAACGACGGCATCGCTTCGCTCGCCTATGTCCCGTGGGTGGGCTCGCTTCGCGTAGCCCACCCTACGCTCGCTATCTTTTAGTTCTCGCTCGCCATGCTGGCCAATTGACGTTGGTGGTTCCTATCAGCTCTGGAGGCGTTTGGAGTCGGTCTAGAAAGGCAACTAAATTCGGAGCATTGAATCTTGCGCTTGGCACAATCAAAGCGTCAAATTCCAAGAAATGAGCGGCGGCTGCGATAGCTTGCGTCGCTGTGTATTCGAAGCTTTCAAATCTGGAAACATTGACTCCGAGTTTTTCCAGTTGTTCTAGATTTTCGAATTTGAGCGCGCGATCGGCTCTAACTTTTAAAGTGTGAACCTCGTGTTCAATTCGACTAGGCCAAACTGGCTCAAGAGATAGGCGGTATCCGACCTCGGCTATCGCTCCTTCCGACTCTAAACTCGTATAAAGAACTTCAAATTCACCAATCGCGTTCCATCTTCCATTTGCTACAGCCCCACGAAGCGGGTCTCGTCCTTTCCGAGCGACTCTCCAAACGACTTTTTCGACAGCCTCAGACTCCAGACCTTCTAGAGCATCAAGAATCGCTCGATCATGTACGCGACCTCCACCAACCATTAAGTAAACGTCCCCTCATCAAGGCTTTCGATGATGGACAAGACTTTGTCCGCTCGGCCTTGATTAATTAAATCGATTGCTCGTTCGCCGTCCAAAAGGCGGTGTTTCGAATAAAGCCAAAGTCTAGTTTCTTCCGGAGAATAAAATTCAGAAAGACGATCAACAACGTATCGAAGATCAGAAATTACAAGTTGCGTTTTGGGATGCGGCAATGCCTTGCCCGCCGTCCAACGCGAGACAGTAGCTGGTGATACTTCTGCAATATTGGCGACGTCTGTTCCTTTTAGACCGCCGCGGTCTCGCAGTTCATCCATCATTTTAGAAACCGCACTTGCCATATTTCTAACCCACCGCAGACTGAGAGTTCTGATCGTTGCCTCGAAATTTCGGCGCAGCCGATCGAGTTGCTGACGCCGAGGTAGAGTGAAGGTCACCTAAAGGATCGCGAAGGTTGGTTAGACGCTTTTTCGTCTCATTGATGAGCTTCACAACGTCGCCATTGGCGAATTTAAGCCGCGATGCAAGGCGTGCAGAACGTACCGCCGGATCGAGATGATGAAGCAAAAAATGTTCTGCGCGTCTGGCTTCAGGCGCGTCAGAGAGGTTTTTGATTTGTCGGCTACGCTGGATAACGAAATGCCGGTGCGGATTCTCCAGCATATCTTCCATCCCGTGCGGGCAACAAGTCGTATCGTTGCAGCCGAAACGAGCGCGCGTACCTTTCACCGAAAACAAAGCGTTGAGCTGATCTTCTTTAAAGGATCGGTCAAGTTCAGGGACATAGATGCGCTTAGCTGACCCGCCGCCGCCGGTTGCTGGCTTCCTCCAATCGCCTATGCGGAAGGTCTCTTTCTGATTCATCCCATGAGAAAAACCGCCAACGCCGCCAAAGGCCGCTGCAGCCAATGCGGAGAGTCCCCCCGCGTAGTCCGCGATTATAGGCTTGTTGATCTCGTGGAAGCTTCTGGAGGCTTCGATGAAAGCCCGAGTGGCGGAGCCAGTAGCTGCGGCGCCAAATCCAGACGCACGTAGCCAAATATTTTCCGCGGGGGCGTGTCGAATGCCGGCAACCAATGCTTCTCGTGCCGCTTGGTCTTTCAGCAATGTGTTGGTCGTGATGAGTTGAAAATCGATCGGGATGTGCGTGCCTCCCGCGCGATCCAATTCGTGCCTAAGCTCTTCGCAAAGGCGAAGATCAATTGACAGCCACGGACTAGGAAAGGTTTCGATGCAGTGTGTTGGAGCAAGAACGGCATCGATTTTGTGCCGTACTGCAAATTCAGCGATGGCTTTGGCAGTATCTAGATTTCTTGTCCTGCCAAAGTCGCCGGGTTCCCATGGACGATCTGGATTGCCCCAAGGAAGGGTGCTTACTGACGAGCCAAACCGACCTAGCATTGCGGTCTCAGCGGCATTTGGATCCAAAACGATTTCACAACCAGCGCGCTGAAGCGTGGCAAGCAAGTCTTTCTGATCATCAACGTGGGTAGCGTCAAAGACAAAGCGACGAAAACGCAAGCGGCTGGCTGCGATCAGAGCTTCCAGCTTGCGATGCCCAGTATGGCCGACGCGAAGAAAGCTGCCGATCGGTGAGGGTTTCGAGTGAAGCACGTGCACGGTTGCAATCATGTGATTCTCCCAGGCACAGGATGTTGCATATTCGTTTCATAAAAGTCAATTGTGAAACATAAACGCAATAAATTCTCTTTTCGTTCCCCAAATAGGCATTGAAGTGGAGGATAGAAAGGACTATATTCCCTCCATCCTCACTCACCGAGGGCGCCTCCGGAGGCGTTCGGTTGGCGGAGTGGGGAAGGCGGCGCCCGCGGCTGTGTCTCGCAAACACAGGTCCGGGAGGCGTCGGGTCACCGTCCGCCCCAACTACGTGGGGCTGCCTTCGATGGCTGGACAAGGGCCGGAGAACGCGGGCGAAAGCCCGCGGGATAAGGCGAGGCCCAGGGGCCAAGCCCTTCCGGCCCGGGAAGCACGGTCCCGAAGCCCGAAATCGCCGCGGTGGAGCGCCGGAAGGCGTCGCGTCCTCCGCTGAGGGCGCGCCCGCTGAAGTCCTCCGAAGCCCGAAAGGGCGAGGGGGACGAAGGCGGGGACTGAGAAGTGGCGCCGTTCGGCGCTCCGCCCCCTCGGATGGGGGTGACGGCCCCCAGGCCCCCGCGGTTCGGGGGCATTTTCATGGGGGAAAGTTGGGACGGGCGATCCGCCGGCATCTGCCGCGCGGAGCCGAAGACGCTTGTCCAGAAATCTTGCCTGAAAAACCGGAGAGAGGCCGATGACGACACCAGCCGAAACCCAACCCGAAGCCTCGCAAGTCCGCGACGCCGACGCGATCATGGTCGGCATTCATCGCAAGCTGATGACCTTCATCGGCATGCCGCGCCGCTGCCACGAGCGGCTGTGCCGCCGCGCCAGGCGTTGCGTAGGGCGCGACATGCGCTGCCAGCGCGATTTCGCCGGGCCGGAGCTGACGGAGGAGGAGGATGCGCGCGTGCGCGCCGAGATGAAGCACGCGCTCGAGCGCGAGCTGGCGCGGCGGGCGGCGCTGCGGACGTGACGCGCCGCTTACTGCCGCGCCTCGCGCTGCGACTTGCCCATGTCTCGCGGCTCGGCCGTGCCGGCGCGGCGGATGCTCTTGATCGGGCCGCGCGGCTGGCCGGATTTTTCCGCGATCTCGGCGTCCTGCTCGGCGATGATCACCTTGGCCGGCTCGTCGCCGTCGAGGCCGCCGAGAGCCGAGGCCGGAACCCGGCGGTTCGATCGCTGCGTGCCGTCCTCGTAATAGACGTCGAACAGCACGAATTCGCCGACGGTGCGGGTGCCTGGTTTGCGAGCCATGTTGTTGTTCCTTGTTGTGAAGCGCCGCCCCGCACTGGCGGAGGGTGTGCCTCAATTCGGGGCCAGATACAACGAAAACCACGGCCTTGGCGGCGCAGGGCTGCATCGCATATAGGTGCGCACCGGGGCGGAGGCCAGTGCATGGCGGGACAAAGCGGCACAACCGACGGCAGGCCGCGCGGCGCGCTCACCGTGCGCATCAGCGCGATGCCGGCCGACACCAACGCCAACGGCGACATCTTCGGCGGCTGGGTGCTCTCGCGCATGGACCAGGCCGGCGGCATCGCCGGCGTCGAGCGGGCGCGCGGCCGCGTCGTCACCATCGCGGTGGACGCCATGACCTTCATCCGCCCGGTGCGGGTGGGGGACGTGCTCGAGGTCTTCACCGAGGTGGAGAGCATCGGCCGCACCTCGATGAAGATTCACGTCGAGGCCTGGGCGCGGCGCTTCGAGACCCACCTGCAGGAGAAGGTGACCGACGCCACCTTCACCTTCGTCGCGATCGACGAGAGCGGCAAGCCGCGGCCGATCCCGAGGGAGGGGTGAGCGTGATGTCTTTGCGCACTGACTCCAAGTTCGTCATGGCCGGGCTTGACCCGGCCATCCACGTCTTGCTTTGCGCGAAGAAAGACGTGGATGCCCGGCACAAGGCCGGGCATGACGAACGACAGGATCGTGCGAATGGTGACGGGCTACTCCAGCCCTTCCACAATCCGCACGTCGCGCTCGGCGCCGTCGCCGAGCGCCGTGAGCGCGTGCGTGTAGCCCTCGCACTCGTAGGCCGCGCGCGCCCGCTCCACGCTCGGAAACTCCGAAATGACGATGCGGTCCTTCAGCCCCGCCTCGTAGGCGCTGGCCGCGGTGCCGCGCGCCAGATACTTGCAGCCGAACGGCGCCGTGGCCTTGGGCGCGAGCTCGGCATAGGCCTTCAGCTTCTCGGGGTCGGAAATCTTGCGGTAGATGGTCACCCAGTAGCCCTTGGGCATCGGCAACTCCGTGTCGGATTGGAGCGCCCACTATAGCCCCGCCGTCCGGCCCTGTGGAATTTGATCCAGATCAAGGCCCGCCACCCCGATCGGAGGGATCGTTACACTCGTAACCAATCCCCATCGGGTGTCCCATGCGCCACCACGCCATTCCCGGAACGCCTCTGTTCGACGGCGCCGCGGCCCAGAAGGGCCTCCCCCTCAACCGGATGTGTTTCTCCTTCAACAGCGCAGCCAACCGCGATGCGTTCCGCCGCGACGAGGCCGCCTATTGCCGCAAATTCGGCCTGACGCCCGAGCAGCGCGAGGCCGTTGCCGAGCGCGACGTGCGCAAGCTGATCGCCGCCGGCGGCAACATCTACTACCTAGCCAAGCTCGCCGGCATTTTCGGCCTCGGCGTGCAGGACATCGGCGCCCAGCAGACCGGCATGAGCGTCGATGCGTTCAAGGCCAAGCTCGAAGCGGCAGGGAGATAATCATGGCGCGGATCATCGGCGGCATCGGCACCACGCACGTGCCCTCGATCGGCAAGGCAATCGCCGACGGCAAGCAGAACGATCCCTACTGGAGCCCGTTCTTCCGCGGCTTCGATCGCGTCCATCAATGGCTCGCCCGCGAGAAGCCGGACGTGGCGGTGGTGTTCTACAACGACCACGGCCTGAACTTCTTCCTCGACAAGCTGCCGACCTTCGCGGTCGGCGCCGCCGGCGAATACCGCAACGAGGACGAGGGCTGGGGTATCCCGGTGTCCAAGTCGGCCGCCGGGGACCCCGACCTCTCCTGGCATCTGATCAACCATCTCGTCGGCGACGGCTTCGACATCACCATCTGCCAGGACATGCTCGTCGATCACGCCGTGACCATCCCCATGGCGTTGATGTGGCCGGGGGAGGGGGCGTGGCCGGTGAGGATCGTTCCCATCTCGATCAACACCGTGCAGCACCCTCTCCCCTCGCTCGCGCGTTGCCTCAATCTGGGACGCAGCGTCGGCCGCGCGCTCGATGCTTGCGACAAGGATATCAAGGTTGTGGTGGTCGGCACCGGCGGGCTGTCGCACCAGCTCGACGGCGAGCGCGCCGGATTCATCAACAAGGAATTCGATCTGCTCTGCATGGACGAACTCGCGCGCAATCCCGACGCGCTCACGCGCTATACGATCCCGCAATTCATCGAGCTTGCCGGCGCGCAGGGCGTGGAGTTCCTCAACTGGATGGCGATGCGCGGCGCGCTCACCGGCACCGTGTCGGAGGCGCATCGCAACTATCACATCCCGATCTCCAACACCGCCGCCGCGACGATGGTGCTGGAGAATGTGCCGGTGGCGAAGGCGCACGCCTGCACGGGCAAGGGCGCGCATGGCGAAGGCGGGTGCAGCGGGAACTGCATCAAGAACACGATCGCCGAGGCGAGGAAGCCCGAGCCGGTCTCGTCCTGAAAGCGGTGCCCGCGCGAGGCTGCCAGGCAGATCGCGCGGGCGCAGGCTCGTTATTCCAGCCCCTCGACGATGCGCAGATCGCGCTCGGCGCAGTTGTCGAACACCTTCAGCGCGGCCTGGTACTCCGGGCCGTCGTGCGCCTCGATCGCCTTCGCCACGCTCTCGAACTCGACGATGACGATGCGCTGCTTGATGCCGGCCTCGTAGGCCGCGGCGGCGGTGTCGCGGGCGACATATCGCGCGCCGTATTTGGCGAACGCAGGCCCGGCGACCTTGGCATAGGCTGCGAGCTTGTCCGGATCCTTGATCGAACGATACGCCGAAACGAGATAACCTTTCTTCGCCATTTCAAGTCTCCGTGGAGGTTGGTGTGTGGTCCCGCTAGGGAAGGTGGGGGAAGACTAGCCCATGCCGGGCGGGAAAACAGCGGCTTTGCGCCGCACGAGCACGCATACCGCCGCGCCAATGGAACATAGATGCGTCGAAACCGTTGGGGGTCATTCATTGGAGAATTCACATGCACAAGATACTGCTCACTGCCGCCGCCGCGGTGGCTCTGTTTGCCGCGGTGCCTGCCTCCGCCCAGGACGTCGGGGTTTCGATTGGTGAACGTGGCGTCCGGATCGGGGTCGACAATGACCGCCGCGACGTCCGCCGCGAACGGCGCGTCTACACCGAAGGCCGCTCCAGCCGCGACTGCTCCGAGGTCACCGTCAAGAAGCGGATGCCCGATGGCACCGTTGTGATCAAGAAGTCGCAGCGCTGCTGAACTTGGCTGAGTTTCGGAATGAAGAAATGGCCCCTCCTTCGGGGCCATTTTCTTATACTCGGCTTCGAGCGGCTCGATTACCGCGTGAAAAAGCCTGTGTAGATCAGCGCGAAAAGCACGACGATCACGCTCGTGCTGATGATCAGCACGGCAAGCGTCGGTCGATCGAGAAAGCCCGCTCGCGCCTCGACGGGCGTTTCGACGATATGTCCACCTTCTTTATGCATCGGTTGCTCCTGAGGCTGGCCCAGTATCACAACCGATGGAGGGAAGGTCGGTTCCCGCGAGCCCCGCTAAAGCGGGCGGAGGCCGCGCCCGAGGGCCGGTCAGCGCTTGAACGCCGGCATCACGTCCTTGGCGAACCAGCGCAACTGCTCCTTGAACTCCTTGGGCCCCAGGCCCTCGGCCCAGTGGATCATGAAGCTGTCGAGACCCGGATATTTCGCCTCGATCGACTTGATGCCCTCGATCACCTCTTTCGGCGGCCCGCAGAACCAGGCCTTCTGCGCGACGCCGTCCTTGAGCGTCGGCGTCTTCGCGGGCGCGCCGGGGGAGCCCCAGGTCCGCCCCTGCTCGTCCGCATACCGCACGAAGCCGAACGGCGCGAACCACTTGAATCGCTCGTCGTGGGCGGGCTCAAGGCGGCGCATCGCCTCTTCCTTGCTGTCGGCGAGATAGACGCCGGCGCCCCAGATCATGTCCTCGCCGAGCTGCTTTTGCTGGCCATGTTTGACGCAAGCCGCATGATAGGCGCGCACCACGTCGTCGAGGATTTTCTCGCCGTTCAGCGTGATCATGCCTTTGAGGCCGTAGCGCGCCATCATGTCGATGGTCTTGCCGCTGGCGATCGGCATCCAGATCTCCACCGGAAGGTTCTTCGGCCGCGGCACCAGCGTGATGTCCTTGAGCGTGTAGCCGCGATATTCCACCTCCGGCGGGCATTCGTAAAACTTGCCCTTGAACCTGAACTCCGGCTCGTTGAAGCAGGTCAGCAGAAGCTGCAACTGCTCCTCGAAGAAGTCGCGGTTCTTCTCGGCGTCAATGAGCGGCGCGCCGAAGGTCTCGACCTCGCGGGTGTGGTAGCCGCGGCCGACGCCCATGATGACGCGGCCGTCGGTGACGATGTCCGCCATGGCGTAGTCCTCGGCCATGCGGATCGGGTGCCACATCGGCAGCACGTTGAAGGCGCAGCCGAACTTCAGCTTCTGGGTCTGGGTCGCGAGCCACAGCCCGGTCTGGATCAGGTTCGGGATGACCTCGTAGCCCTCGCGCTGGAAGTGGTGCTCCGCCATCCAGAGCACGTCGAAGTTCAACTCGTCCATCGTCTGCGCCACGTCCTTCACGGTCGCGAACACCTCGCGCAGCCGTTCGTCGGAGTAGCGCCGGTCGTTGGCAGGCGTGCCGTTCAGGCCGATGTTGTCGAGCTCGATCTGGCCGACGTAGAGCACATGGAATTTGCTGATCATGCGGGCTCAAGCCCCCGGCCGGAAACCGAACGTCTTTTCGAAGCGTTTCGAATAGGCCGGCCACACCTCGGGATTGACCATGCGCGGCGGCTTCCTGCCGTCGAGCGTCAGGATCAACTGATCGGCGGCGAACTTGCCCATGTTGGCACGGGCTTCTTTGGTCACGCCGGCGGTGTGCGGGCTCGCGATCACGTTGTCGAACTGCAGGAGCGGGTGGTCCATCGCCGGCGGCTCCTTCGACCAGACGTCGAGGCCTGCGCCCGCGATCTGCTTGTTGCGCAGCGCGTCTTCCAGCGCCTTTTCGTCGGTGATGAAGCCGCGCGCCGCGGTGATGAAGAAGGCGTGCTTCTGCATCAGGCCGAACTCGCGCGTGCTGATCATGTTGCGGGTCGTGTCGTCGAGCGGACAGTTGATCGAGACGAAATCGGAGCGCCGGAGCAGTTCGTCGAGCGAAACCTTGGTGGCGTTGCGCCCAGCGATGGTTTTTTCGTCGAGCAGCGGATCGTAGGCCAGCACGGTCATATCGAACACCGCCGCGCACAGCTTGGCGAGGCGGCGGCCGACGTTGCCGAGGCCGACAATGCCGATGGTGCGGTTGTGGATGTCGTTGCCCATGTAGAGATTGCGGTCCCGCATCGTGCCTTTGCGGAGCGCTTCGTTCACCTGCGCCACCTGCTTTGACAGCATCAGCATGACGCCGAGCACATACGACGCCACCGCGTCGGCATTGCCGCCGGTCTGGTTGACGACCAGCACGCCCGCCTCGGTGCAGTCCTTCACATTGACGGTGTCGTAGCCTGCGCCGCCGGTCGATACGATGATGAGGTTCGGCGCACGCGACAGCAGATCCTTGTTGACGTGGAATTTCGCGGGCAGCTCATCGCGCGCGGAGCTCACCTGATAGGCGTGCGCGGCCGAGACGATCGGGTTCGCGGCCGCCTCGGGCGTGTCGTTCTCCAGCTTGTCGAGCCGGATTTCCGGCCGCGTCGCGATGATGTCGAGATAGACCGGGTGGTTGAGAAAACGCACGTAGAACACGCGCTTTACATTTTCTTTCGCGGTCGAAACGTCGGCCATCGTCGCCACCCCGGACTGTGCCCAAAAGCTCCAAGCGTCATACTTGCCATTGCGGCCACAGGCCGTCCAGCCGAGTGCAGTGCGGAAAAACCGAGGAATTACTGGCGAATAGCCGCCATGCAGATCCTGCGGCGTGCAGGCGGCGTATCGGGCCCTTCCTTGAATCGGCCATACCGCACGGCTATCAGGGCGGCATGAGGTGGGAGGCTTTTCGATTCGTTGCGGTCCTGCTCTGCGGCTGCGCGCAGTTCGCGTTTGCGCATGCTGCGCTCGCCGGGCCGCATGATGCGCTGATCGCCAAGCATGCGGCCGCGAACGGCTTGCCGGAGCATCTGGTGCGGCGGGTCATCCGGATCGAGAGCAGGGGCAACGCCGCGGCCGTGAACGCCGGCAACTACGGTCTGATGCAGATCCGTCTCGGCACCGCGCGGGGCGTGGGCTATGCGGGCGATGCCGAAGGCCTGCTCGATCCGGACACCAATCTCACCTATGCGGTGAAGTATCTTGCCGGCGCCTATCGCGCGGCGGGATGCGATGCGGACCGCGCAGTCTCGTACTACCAGCGCGGCTATTACGGCGCGCCGCCGTTGGAATGCGGCCCGCCTCCCTTCGGGGCGTTGCAGGTCGTCCAGGCGGAGTCGCCGATGCCGGACGCGAAGGGCGCGCGCAAGCGGGACGCGGCGAAGCGCAAGCCCGACGCCGATCCGTCGCCGCCGGCCGATGTCATCAAGCCCAAGGTGGTCCGCACCGAAGCGATCGGGCCGTCGAAGCCGGGTCCGTTGCAAGTGCAGCCGGTCGGCAATTTCGAGCCGGTCAGGGCGGCGTCTCCGCCCGTGCAGCCTGCTGCCAAATTCGATCTGGCGTCGGTCCCGCTGCCGCCGGTGCGGCCCGGGTTCGATCCCGCGCCGAAACCTGACGCCAAGCCGGTTCCCCGCTCAGAGCGCCTGCAGCCGGGGGCGGGAAAGAAGCCGAAGGCCGACGGCGGTTCGCCCGCGGTGCTGACGTTCCTCAAGAAGCTCGTTACGCCGGACAAGACCCCGAGCAAGCGGACGCTGGAGGCGGAATTGGACCCGCCGTCGCACGTGCAGCCGCCGCAGTAGCGTCAGCGAGCGGTCTCGAATGATTTGAGCGCGCCGCGCAGGATTTCCCGGGGCGGCTCCGTGCCGTCGATGGTGCGGACGGTGCGCCGCCTGATCTTCCAGCCGGCGGCGGTGCGCTCGAGCTCCCAGCGGTTGGCGGCGACGCGGTGAATGCGGAACCCCGTCGAGACGCCGTGGTTGGGCACCTCGTGCGGCTCAGCGGTCGGATGCGGCGTCAGGATCTGCAGATACGAGATGACCACGGCGCGGTCGCCGTCGAGCTCGATCCGCGGCAGCCCGCAGAAATGCGCCAAGCCCCCGGCGATCGCCGCCTGGTGCCCCGGCGTCCGGCTCACCGCTGCGATCTTCTCGTTGCCGGTCGCAGCCTTGCCGCCCCCGAGATCGAGCTCGCCGTCCTCGACATAGGCCACGCGGGTGAAATAGTCGGCGCCGGTGTCGGCGCTCGGCGGATGGCTGGCGATCAGATTGTAGATTTCCAGGCGATCTTCGATCGCACGGATGCGATCCTCAAGCGTGCGGGTGTTGTCGGCCATGATGGTCTCCTCACTTTCCGGGTCATTCCGGCCGAGCGAAGCGAGTGCCGGAATCCATAACCCTTGTCATGATTATCACGAAAATGCCGAGGTATGGATTCCGAGATCGCGCCTTTCGGCGCGCCCCGGAATGATGGCCGCACGTCACTCGTAATTCACATTACCACTGTCAATCGCTGGGCCGCGCGCGTGACGCCGGTATAGAGCCAGCGCTGTCGGGTCTCGCCGAACACCGAGGACTCGTCGAACAGCACCACGTCGTCCCACTGCGAGCCCTGAGATTTGTGCACGGTGAGCACATAGCCGTAGTCGAATTCGTCGAAGCGCTTGCGCATCGGCCACTCGATGCCTTCGATGCCGCCGGTGAAGCACTCCGGCCGGACCGAGACCTTGATGCCCTTGCCGGCAAAGCCGTCGTCGGGCTGCAGCCGCATCTTGATGATGTCGCGGCGGGTCGCCGGCTTTTCTTTCACCGACCACAGCGCGCCGTTGAACAGGCCCTTTCTCTTGTTGT
The DNA here is from genome assembly GCA_945861855.1 of Rhodoplanes serenus. GTDB lineage: Bacteria > Pseudomonadota > Alphaproteobacteria > Rhizobiales > Xanthobacteraceae > Z2-YC6860. The sequence goes on along the minus strand of CAMAWG010000118.1, from coordinate 690 downwards.
TGCGCAGACACACGAGCTTGTCGCCGGTTGCCGGCAGCTCGCCGGTAAAGCCGCGCCGCAGCCGCATCCGCATGTTGTATGCGCGGCGGGTGGCGTTGCGCCCCACCAGGACCTGGTCGGCGTCGATCACCCGCTGCGGATCGAGATTGTCGCGGGTGACGATCTCGCTCTCGCCGTAGCGGCCGGGCTCGAGATCGATGCCGGCGCGAATGTCCATCGACAGCCGGATGATGGGATTGTTCTCGGCCTGCCGGTGCACCTCGGTCAGCATCGCGTCGGGCTCGACCTCGGTGAAAAAGCCGCCGCCTTGGATCGGCGGCAGTTGCGCCGGATCGCCCAGCACCAGGACGGGCACCCCGAACGACATCAGGTCGCGGCCGAGCTCGGCGTCCACCATCGAGCATTCGTCGATGACGATGAGGGCGGCCTTCGACGCGGGCGCGTCGTCCCACAGATCGAAGCTCGGCACCTCCTCGCCGCTCTCGCGGGTCTTGTAGATCAGGCTGTGGATGGTGGAGGCGCGCTCGCATCCCTTGCTGCGCATGACGAGCGCGGCCTTGCCGGTGAAGGCGGCGTACAAAACCTTGCCGTCGACCTCCTGGGCCAAGTGGCGGGCGAGGGTGGTCTTGCCGGTGCCGGCATAGCCGAACAGGCGTAATGTCTGCGGCGTAGAGCGTTGACCGGGCTTGG
>CAMAWG010000117.1 GCA_945861855.1 Rhodoplanes serenus | reverse complement strand
GTCGATGGAATGCGGCCTGAAGCAGGTCTTTTGGCACAAGAGGGAGCGCCCTGCGCGACAGAATCACTCGCTTCAGGAAGCTGCACACCGCGAACGCTGCCTGTCTCAAAGGGTTTTGATTTTACAGAGCAGGCTTGCGTATGGCTGGGGGACTAGGATTCGAACCTAGATACTCAGAGTCAGAGTCTGATGTCCTACCATTGGACGATCCCCCAACGTGTGCGCCTTCGCGGGCGTCGGGAAGCAGCATCCGGCGTCAGGCGGGAGCCCGAACCGGATGCGGCCCTATATAGGGCGAGTTTTTGCGACGGTCCATCCCGGTGATTGGGCCACCTATTCCGCGGCCTGTTTCCACGTTGTGGCGTGGGTTTTCGGCTTGGCCTTGAGCTTGAGTTCGGTCAGTTCCTCGCGCTCGCGCGCGCTGTTGCGGAACAGCTGGTCGCGGCCGGCTGTGTATTGCGGCGGGCAGGCGATGCCGTCCGCGCCGTACCAGGCGGCGGCCTGCATCGTGAACGACGGATCGGTCAGGTGCGGTCGGGCCAGCGCCACGAGGTCAGCGCGGCCGGCGGCGATGATGGTGTTGATCTGGCCCGCGTCGGTGATGGCGCCGACGCACATGGTCGCAAGCCCCGCGTCGTTGCGGATCTGGTCGGAGAACGGCGTCTGGTACATGCGCCCGTAGATCGGCTGTGCGTCCGGCGTGGTCTGGCCGGTGGACACGTCGATGAGGTCGCAGCCGGCGTCGGCGAAGGCGCGCGCCACCAGGACCGCGTCGTCGCCGGTGAGGCCGCCGTCCTGCCAGTCGGTCGCGGAGATGCGCACCGACATCGGCTTGTCGTCCGGCCAGGCTTTGCGCATGGCGCGGAACACTTCGAGCGGGAAGCGGAGGCGGTTGTCCAGCGAGCCGCCGTATTCGTCGGTGCGCTTGTTGGTGAGCGGCGAGATGAAGCTTGCAAGCAGATAGCCGTGCGCGGCGTGCAGCTCGACCATGTCGAAGCCGGCGCGGTCGGCGCGCTGCACCGCCTGGACGTAGTCCGCGATCGTCATGTTCATGTCGGCCCGCGTCATCGGCCGCGGCACCTGGCTGTGCGGCAGATAGGGGATTGGCGACGCGGCGACGATCGGCCAGTTGCCCTCGGGCAGCGGCTCGTCGATGCCGTCCCACATCAGCCGGGTGGAGCCCTTGCGCCCGGCGTGGCCGAGCTGGATGCAGAACTTCGTTCCAGAGTTCGCATGCACGAAATCGACGATGCGCTTCCAGGCTGCCTCCTGGGCGTCGTCGTACATCCCGGCGCAGCCGGGGCTTATGCGCGCCTGCGCCGACACGTCGGTCATCTCGGTGAACATCAGGCCCGCGCCGCCGATGGCGCGCGAGCCGTAGTGCACCATGTGCCAGTCGCCGGGCACGCCGTCGGTCGCCGCGTACTGGCACATCGGCGACACCACCACGCGATTGGCCAGCGCCATCCCGCGAAGCCGGAACGGCTGGAACATCGGCGCCACCGGCTCCGCCACATCGACATCGAAGCCCTGCGCTCGCGCGTCCCGCGCCACGAGCTTGTCGGCGAGCTTGACGAACTCGGGCGCGCGCAGCGCTAGGTTGTCGTAGGTGATGGCCTTCGAGCGCGTCATCAGCCCGAAGGCAAAGCGCGTCGGGTCCATGTCCCAGAACCGCTTGACGTGCTCGAACCAGACGAGCGACACGTCGGCGGAGTGCTGGGTCTTCTCCACCTCGTCGCGCCTGGCGGATTCGAAGCGGGCGAGCGCGGTCTTGACGTCGCGCCCGCCGGTGAAGCGGAACGCCTCGTAGAGCGCGATGGCGTCCTCCATCGCGAGCTTGGTTCCCGAGCCGATGGAGAAATGCGCGGTGGCCTTGGCGTCGCCGATCAGCACGATGTTGTCGGCGGTCCATTTCTCGCAGCGGATGGTCGGAAAATTCCGCCACATCGAGCGGTTGGCGATCAGCTTGTGGCCGGCAAGCTCGTCGGCGAACACGCCTTCGAGGAAGCGCGCGGAGGCTTCTTCGTCCATCGCCCCGAGGCCTGCCCGCTGGAAGGTCTCCGGGTCCGTCTCCATCACCCAGGTCGAGCGCCCGGGCTGGTACTGGTAGCAATGGGCGATGAAGATGCCGTGCGGGGTTTCCTTGAAGAAGAAGTTGAAGGCGTCCATCGGCCGCTTCGAGCCCATCCAGGCGAAATGGTTGGGGCGAAGCTCGATCGACGGCTTGAACTTGTCCTTGAACGCCTCACGGGTGCGCGAGTTGATGCCGTCGGCGGCGACCACGAGATCGGCGCCGCGGATCGTGGTCTTCAGCGGGTCGGCCTCCGACCCGTACTTGAGCTCGATGCCGAGCGAGCGCGCGCGCCGTCCGAGAATTTTCAGCAGCGAGGAGCGCGACGTGCCGCAGAAGCCGTTGCCGCCGATGCGGTGCGTGGTGCCGCGGAAGTGGATCTCGATGTCGTCCCAGTAGGCAAAGTGGCCGACGATCTGGCGATAGGTTTCGCGGTCGTAGGATTCGAAGGCTTCAAGGGTCTGGTCGGAGAACACCACGCCGAAGCCGAAGGTGTCGTCGGGCTTGTTGCGCTCGAATACGGTGATGAGCGTCTGCGGCCACGCCTTTTTCATCAGGATGGCGAAGTAGAGGCCGGCCGGACCTCCACCGATGACGTGAACGTTCATGCGCGCCTCCGCAGGCAGGCAAACGAAGGTACTTGAAGCCTGAAAAGTTTAAGCTTAAAGTATTTGCGGCACAAGAGGCATTTCATGGCTTCTCTGCAAGGTCGGCATGCACTGGTCACCGGCGGCGGACGCGGCATCGGCCGGTCCATCGCGGCCGCGCTGATGCAGGCCGGCGCCGCCGTCACCGTCCTCGGCCGCGGCGAGAAGGCGCTGGCCGACGCGGTGGGGCAGGGCTGCGCCAGCGGCTATGTGATAGCCGACGTCACCGATGCGCACGCCGTGAACAACGGCGTGCAGAAGGCGATGATCGCGCGGGGGCCGGTCGATCTGCTCATCGCCAACGCCGGCGGCGCCGAGAGCGCGCCGTTCCTGAAAACCGCACCCGACCAGTTCCGAAGCCTGTTCGAATTGAACGTCATGGGCGTGGTGCATGCGACGCGCGCCGTGCTCGACGGCATGCGCGAGCGCCGCACCGGGCGGATCGTCGCGGTGGCCTCGACCGCCGGGCTCAAGGGCTACGGCTACGTCTCGGCCTATTGCGCCGCCAAGCATGCGGTGGTGGGCCTCGTTCGTTCGCTTGCGGTGGAGACCGCGGCGTCGGGAGTCACGGTCAACGCGGTCTGCCCGGGCTACACCGACACCGAGCTGGTGCAGGAGAGCCTTGCAAAGATCAGCGCCAAGACCGGCCGCTCGCGCGAGGACGCGCTCGGCTCGCTGCTCAAGGACAGCCCGCTCGGACGGCTGGTAAAGCCGCAGGAGGTCGCGGCCGCGGTGCTCTATCTGTGCTCGCCCGAAGCCTCGGCCGTCACCGGCACGACGCTCGTGGTGGCGGGGGGAGAGATTTGATGGACGAGAGAACCAGCATGCCGCTCGACGCCGAAACCAAAGTGTCGGAGCGGCCGGACGACCACAAGACCGAGTTGCGGCTGTGGCTGCGGCTGCTCACCTGCACCACCTTGATCGAGAACGAGGTGCGGCGGCGGCTGCGCGACAATTTCGACATCACGCTGCCGCGCTTCGATCTGCTCGCCCAGCTCGACCGCGCGCCGAACGGCATGACGCTCGGCGAGCTCTCGCAGCGCATGATGGTGTCGAACGGCAACATCACCGGCCTGGTTGACCGGCTCGCGGAGCAGGGGCTCATCCGCCGCCGCCCGCTGCCGAACGACCGCCGCGTGCAGATCGTCAGCCTCACCTCGGAAGGGCAGAAATTCTTCCGCAGCATGGCGCGGGTCAACGCCGACTGGGTCGGCGATATCTTCGCAGGCCTCTCGCCGAAGGATATCGAGGCGCTGATGCCGCTCTTGGCCAAGACCAAGCAGTCGGCGCGGAAAGCCCTGAAGAACGGAGACGCGGAATGAGCGCGGCCAATCCCGTGACCCTGCCGCTATCGGGCTATCAGGGGCGCCATGTGAGCTTCGCCGTGGACGGCAAGGTCGCCACGCTCACCTTGAACCGGCCCGAGAAGAAGAACCCGCTGACCTTTGACAGCTACGCGGAGATCGTCGATCTGTTCCGTGCGGCGGCGCGGGACAAGGGCGTCAAGGCCATCGTCGTAACCGGCAGCGGCGGCAATTTCTGCTCCGGCGGCGACGTGTTCGAGATCATTGAGCCGCTGACCAAGATGAGCACGACAGAACTGCTCGACTTCACCCGGATGACCGGCGACGTGGTGAAATCGATGCGCGCGGCGCCGCAGCCGATCATCTCCGCGATCGACGGGGTCTGCGCCGGGGCAGGTGCCATCATCGCCATGGCTTCCGACATCCGGATCGGCACGGCGGCGGCCAAGGTGGCGTTCCTGTTCAATCGCGTCGGCCTCGGCGGCTGCGACATGGGCGCCTGCGCGATCCTGCCGCGCATCGTCGGGCAGGGGCGCGCCGCGGAACTGCTCTTCACCGGCCGCAGCATGGGCGGGGAGGAGGCCGAGCGCATGGGCTTCTTCAACCGGCTTGCGAAATCCGAAACTCTGCTGGCCGAGGCGCAGAAGCTTGCGGCCGACCTCGCCAACGGGCCGACGTTTGGCAACGCCATGACCAAGCGCATGCTGGAGATGGAATGGGCGATGTCGGTCGAGACTGCGGTCGAGGCCGAGGCGGTGGCGCAGGCGCTGTGCATGGAGACCGAGGACTTCGCCCGCGCCTTCCGTGCCTTCGCCGCGAAGCAGAAGCCGGTGTTCGAGGGCAACTGACATGGCGCTCGACGACACCCTCGCTCTTCCCTTCTTCGACGACGATCACCGCCGTTTCGCCGAGGCGCTTGGCCGCTGGGCCGACGCAAAATTGCCCTCGCTGCCGCACGACGACGTGGACGAGGCCTGCCGCGCGCGGGTCAGGGCGCTCGGCGAGGCGGGCATTCTCAAGACCGTGGTGCCGCAGTCGCACGGCGGCCTTTATCCCGTGCTCGACGTGCGCACGCTCTGTATCGCCCGTGAAATCCTGGCGTTCCGCGACGGGCTCGCCGACTTCGCCTTCGCCATGCAGGGGCTCGGCACCGCCTCGATCTCGCTGTTCGGCTCCGAGGAATTGAAGCGGAAATATCTGCCGCCGGTGCGCGACGGCAAGGCCATCGCAGCCTTCGCGCTGTCGGAGCCGGAGGCCGGCTCCGACGTCTCCGCGCTGGCGATGACGGCGAAGCCCGACGGCGGTGCATATGTCCGTCTCGACGGCGAGAAGACCTGGATATCGAACGGGGGAATCGCCGACCATTACGTCGTGTTCGCGCGAACCGGCGAAGCGCCCGGCGCCCGGGGGCTGTCGGCCTTCGTGGTGGACGCCGATACGCCCGGCCTCTCGGTCGCCGAGCGCATCGAGGTGATCGCGCCGCATCCGCTGGCGCAGCTCAGGTTCGACGGCGTTCGCGTTTCGGTGACGAACCGATTGGGCAAGCCCGGCGAGGGGTTCAAGGTGGCGATGGCGACGCTCGACATCTTCCGTTCGACGGTGGGAGCCGCGGCCCTGGGCTTTGCCCGGCGCGCGCTGCACGAAACGATCGAGCATGCGGCGACGCGCAAATTGTTCGGCGCGCCGCTCGGCGATCTGCAGATGACCCAGGCGACAATCGCCGACAGCGCCACCGAGGTCGACGCCGCGGCGCTGCTGGTCTATCGCGCCGCCTGGGTGAAGGATAAAGGCGCCGAGCGCGTCACCCGCGAGGCGGCGATGGCCAAGATGTTTGCGACCGAAGCCGCCCAGCGCGTCATCGACCGTGCCGTGCAGCTTCACGGCGGGCATGGCGTCAGGAAAGGCGTCAAGGTCGAGGAGCTGTACCGGGATATTCGCGCGCTCCGCATCTACGAGGGCGCCACCGAAGTGCAGAAGATCGTGATTGCGCGAGAGATGTTGAAGCAGCGTTCGGCCAAGCCGGCGCTGGCGGCTGAATAGGAGGCGGTGATGGCCAAGGCTGGTCATACCAAGAGTGGTCACGTCGACACCTTTGCGCGGGATAATCTCCCGCCGCGCGAGCAATGGCCGGAATTCAAGTTCGAACTGCCGGACCTGCAATATCCCGAGCGGCTGAACTGCGTCACGCAATGGGTCGACCGCTGGGTCGAGGCCGGGGAGGGCGATCGTTCCTGTCTCCTCTCGCCCACCGAGACGCTCACTTACGCGCAGTTCCACGAGCGCATCAATCGCATCGCCAACGTGCTGACCCGCGATCTCGGCATGGTGCCGGGCAACCGCGTGCTGCTGCGCGCCGCCAACAATCCGATGATGGTGGCGGCCTATTTCGCGGTGATCAAGGCCGGCGGCGTCGTGGTCGCGACCATGCCGCTGCTCCGCGCCAAGGAGCTTTCCTACCCGCTGGTCAAGGCGAAGATCGCGCTGGCGCTGTGTGACGCGCGGCTTGCCGACGAGATGGAGAAGGCAAAGGCGCAATCCGCGGAGCTTCAGCGCATCGTCATGTGGGGCACCACCGCGCCGGACTCCCTCGAAGCGCTGATGATGAAACCGGGGTATGAAAAATTCACCACCTGCGACACCGCCGCGGACGACGTCTGCCTGATCGCCTTCACCTCCGGCACCACCGGCGAGCCGAAAGGCACCATGCACTTCCACCGCGACATGCTGGCGATCTGCGACAGCTACGCGAGGCATGTGCTGCGCGCGGAGCCCACAGACCGCTTCACCGGCTCGCCGCCGCTGGCCTTCACCTTCGGGCTCGGCGGGCTGGTGCTGTTCCCGCTCCGCATCGGCGCCTCGACCGTCCTGCTGGAGAAGGCGGGTCCTGACGAGTTGCTCGACGCGATCGCGAAATACAGGATCACCATCCCGTTCACCGCGCCGACCGCCTATCGCGCCATGCTCGGCAAGCTCAAGGACCACGACATCTCCTCGCTGCGGAAGTGCGTGTCCGCGGGCGAGACTTTGCCCAAGGCCACCTTCGACGCCTGGCACGCCGCGACCGGCATCAAGATTCTCGACGGCATCGGCGCGACCGAGATGCTGCACATTTTCATCGGCTCGCCCGAGCATGAAGTGCGCGCGGGCTCCACCGGCAGGCCGGTGCCCGGCTACGAGGCCCGCATCCTCGACGACGACGGAAACGCGGCGCCGCCCGGCACCGTCGGCCGCCTCGCGGTGCGCGGGCCGACCGGCTGCCGCTATCTCGCCGACGATCGCCAGAAGAAATACGTGCAGGGCGGCTGGAACGTCACCGGCGACACCTACTCAATGGATGCGGACGGCTATTTCTGGTACCAGGCGCGCTCCGACGACATGATCATCTCGGCGGGCTACAACATCGCCGGGCCCGAGGTCGAGGCGGCGCTGCTCACCCACGCCGCCGTCGCCGAATGCGGCGTGGTCGGCTGCCCCGACGAGGAACGCGGCCAGATCGTGAAGGCCTATGTGGTGTTGCGTGCGGGAATGACCGGCGACGCCGCGATGACGCGGACGCTGCAGGACCACGTCAAGGCAACCGTGGCTCCTTACAAATATCCCCGTGCCATCGAATTCGTCGCCGAGCTGCCGAAGACGCAGACCGGAAAGCTGCAGCGCTTCGAGCTGCGCCGCCGCGCCGCCGAAGGCGCTTCGCGCAAGCTCGCATCATAAGGAGAATGCCCGTGCCGGCCCGAACCATTTCCTCGATCCCCGTGCGTGCCTCGAAAAAGCACGAAACGCTTCAGCCGCCGGGCTGGCCGGTGCCGAAGGGCTATGCCAACGGCATCAAGGCCCGCGGCGATTTCGTCTTCGTCGGCGGCATGGTCGGCTGGGACGAGAAGGAGAATTTTCCGGTGGGCTTCGTGCCGCAGGCGAAGCAGGCGCTGCAGAACATCGTCGCGGTGCTGGCCGAGGGCGGCGCGCGGCCGGAGCATATCGTGCGGCTGACCTGGTACGTCATCGACATGGACGAGTATCTCGCCGCCCGCCGCGAGCTTGGCGCGGCCTATCGCGCGGTGCTGGGCGACCACTTCCCGGCGATGGCGCTGGTGCAGGTCGGCCGGCTGTTCGAGCCGCAGGCGCGGCTCGAGATCGAGGCGACGGCGGTGGTGCCGTAAGTCACGGCCAAAGCCAGCGGTACGCAATCCATCCGGCGAGGGCGGTCAGCGCGATCCAGATCGCAACGATCGTGACGGTCCCCGCTGTGCTTCCCGGCATCGCTTGCTCGTGTGTGGCGGCCCGGCGATGTTCGGCCATGACCTCGGCTGGAATCATTCGCACGACGAGCCAAATGCCCAGCGGCAGGATGACGAGGTCATCGAGCTGTCCGAAGATCGGAATGAAATCGGGGATGAGATCGATCGGGGACACGGCGTAGGCGGCCACCGCGATGGCGATGGTCTTGGCGTACCAGGGCGTTCGCGGATCGCGCGATGCGAGGTAGACCGCATGGACGTCGCGCTGGATGAGGCGAGCCCATTCCCGAAGCCGGGCGGCCGCCGTCACGCTACTCCGCCGCCTGCGGCAGCGGGCGGATGTCCTTGATCGCGATGTTGAGTGCCAGGCCGGTGTCGTCGGCGAGCGCCGCCTTGCGAAGCGCGGCCAGCGCCGCCGCCGGGTCCGGCGTTTCCATGATCCGCGGCAGCATCTGCATCAGCATGTCGTAGTTCCTGCGGCCGCGCTCATGGGTGTCGCTGTAGCCCTTCACCAGCGTGCGGGTCGTGGCGATCTCGGTGGCCAGCGCGTAGTTGGTCGCTGCGATAGTCTGCACCGTCGCAAGCCATTCGCGCAGAAACGCCTGCTCGTTGGCAAAGCGCAGCGAGCGCCGCCGCGTCGGCTTCAGCGACGCGATGAAATAGAGCTGCAGGAAGCCGCGGATGGTGGAGGTCTTCACCACCCGGCCGGACCTGGTGAAGCGCTCGACGAAGCCGCGGGCCCAGCCGGTCTTGAGCAGCCAACGGCCGAGACCCGCCGGCAGCGTATCGGCGATCTCCTGCACGCGCGGATGCAGGAACTCGGCGATCTCGACGATCTGTCCGTCGGCCGCCTGCACCTCCGCCCGCACGCGCTCGAAGCGGCTCGGCCGGATTTTCAGCTCGGCGACGCGCACTGTGTCCTCATAGGCCATGCCGAGCGCAAGCTCGCGCGCGGTCTCGGCCAGCAGCATGCCCGACCCGTTGCCATGCCGCCGGTCGATCTCGGCTATGGCCTTCACCCGGTCGAGATAGTCGCGCGCGTAGGCGACGTCCTGGTAGTCGGCCAGCCGCTCGACGCCCGCGCGCACGAACATCCGCGCCGGCTCGGCGTAGCTGCCGGCTTCCGCCATCAGCGGCGCGAGGGCAGGGGAGATATGCGTGAGGACGGGCGGCTCGGCCTTGACCGGGACCGGTGCGCCTTCGGCCGAGGCATAGCCCGCGCCGAACGCCGCGATGCTCGCCTTCACGCCCACGCCGCCGCGATGGATCGCTGCCTCGAACGCCATGCGCTGCATCGGCAGCGCCTTCGACCCTGCCAGCGCGCCGAACAGCACGGCGCTGATCACGCTGCCGGTCGCCTCGGCCAGTTGCGCCATGTCGCCGTGAATGATCCGCTTGGCGGCCGACTTGCAGCCTTCCAGCAACGCGGTGGAATCGACGCGGCCGTCGGCCATCGCGATCCGCTCGGTCATCGAATACACGCGGTTGGTCGAGACGATGAACGTGGTGCGGTCGGGCGTGACCAGGCCGCGCTGCACCGCGCGGCCGGCCTCCATCAGCTCGGAGGCGATGACGATGTCGACGTCGCCCGGCATCGGCGTCAGCCCCAGCACCGGGGCGGGGGAGTTCGCCTTCGCGCCGTGCTTGGGGAACAGTTCGACGTAATAGTTGGTCGCGCCGGTGCGCTGCGCCACGCCCGGCACCGAGGTCATCTGCGCGATATAGCCCGCGTGCTCGGCGACATCGACGATCCACTCCGCCAGCACGCCGCCGCCTTCGCCGCCCATGGCGAGGATGGCGATGGTGATCGGGCGTTGCGCGGTCGTGTCCATCTCAGGCGGCCGCCAGTTTGCGCTCGATGCGCCGCTGAAAGAAGCCGATGATGGCCGAGCGGATGCGGTCCTTGAACCGGTCCCAGCCGGTCGGGTTGGTGATCAGCGAGGCGCGGTAGAACGACGGGCACAGCACCGCGGCGTGGCTTCCCTCGCCGCACAGCCCGCAGCCGACGCAGGAGTTGATCACCTTGGTGATCGGCTCGCGCCGCAGCGGATCGGGGTTGGGCGCAATGGTGAGCGACGGGCAGCCCGATAGCCGGATGCAGGAGTGATCGCCGGTGCAGGTGTCGGCATCGACGCCGAACCGCTCGCGCACCACGCGCTCGCCGCGGTCGGCGGCCTTGCGCCACAGCGGCCGGATGCGGCGCTGCTTGTTCAGCATGCATTCGGAGTGGGCGATGATGACCTTCGGACCCTTCTCCTTGGTCGTCAGCGCCTCTTTCAGCGTGTCGCGCATCAACGCAACGTCATAGGTGTTGTTGATGGTCTTCGCCCAGGTGACGCCGACGCCGCGTACCGCCGTCTCGATTGAGTGCTGGGTGCCGCGGTTGGCGTGCGGATGGAATGAGGAGGGGATGTCCTGGCCGCCGGTCGCGGCCGAATAGCCGTTGTCGACGATGATGAGAACGTTGTCGCTCTTGTTGAACACGGCGTTGCCAACGCCGCTGGTCAGGCCGTTATGCCAGAAGCCGCCGTCGCCCATCATCGAGATGGCGCGTTTGCCCGCCTTGACGTTCAGCGCCGAGGCGCCAGCGGCGCCGAGGCCATAGCCCATGGTCGTCGCGCCGACGTTGAACGGCGGGAAGATCGAGAACAGGTGGCAGCCGATGTCGGCGCTGACGTGATGCGTACCGAGCTCCCGCTCGACGAGCTTCATCGCCGCGAAGATCGGCCGCTCCGGGCAGCCGGTGCAGAACGATGGCGGTCGGCCGTGAACCTCGGTGGACACCGACAGGGCAGCCTTGCTCTCGCGCTGCTTCAGCGGCGCCACTTCGGAGGAGGGCGCGTCCCCCGGGATGAGGTCCGGGCGGGTCTTGGCGATGAACTTCCGGATGCCTTCGCGGACCACGCCGCCGGTGTATTCGCCGGCCATCGGCAGCATGTCCTTGCCGTGGATCTTCGTTTGGATGTCGGCACGGCGCAGGATCGTGTTGACCGCCTGCTCGATGTAGTCGGGCTGGCCTTCCTCGACGATCAGGATCGCCTTCTTGCCGGCGCAGAAGCGGACGAACTCCTTGTCGACCAGCGGATAGGTGACGTTCATCACGTAGAGCGGGATTTTCGAATCGCCGTAAGCGTCGGCAAGCCCGTTGAGCATCAGCGCCCGGATCGTGGTGTTGTAGACGCCGCCCTGCAGCACGATACCGATGTCGCTTGCTTCGCCGTCGAAGAACTCGTTCAGCCGGTGGTCCTCGACGTATTTCACCGCGGCCGGCCAGCGGTGCTCCCACTTGTCCTTCTCGTGGACGTAGGTCATGGGGGGCATGGCGATGCGAGACAGGTCTCGGCGCGGGTTCTCCAGCGCGTCGACCAGCGTGAATTCGGGGCGCTTGTTGGCCTTGGTGGTGAAGCGGCCATAGACGTGGCAGGCGCGGATGCGCAGCATCAGCATCACCGGCGTGTTCGACGCCTCCGACAGCTCGAATCCGGTCTCCACCGCCTTCACGATCGAGGGCAGGTTCGGCCGCGGATCGAGCAGCCACATCTGCGACTTCATCGCAAAGGCATGCACGCGCTCCTGCATGATCGAGGAGCCTTCGCCATAGTCCTCGCCGATGATGACGAGCGCGCCGCCGGTGACGCCGCCGGAGGCGAGGTTGGCGAGCGCGTCGGAGGCAACGTTGGTGCCGACCGTGGATTTGAAGGTCACCGCGCCGCGCAGCGGATAATTGACGGAAGCGGCCAGTGTGGCGGCGGCGGTCGCTTCGCTCGCCGAATTCTCGAAGTGGACGCCGAGCCCCTCCAGGATCTCGTTGGCGTCGGCGAGAACGTCCATCAGGTGCGAGATCGGCGCGCCCTGGTAGCCCGCGACATAGGACACGCCCGACTGCAGCAGCGCCTTGGTCACGGCCAGGATGCCCTCGCCGTGGAACTCGTCGCCGTCGCCGAGCTTGAGCTTCTCGACCTCTTCCTTGAACGAGCGTTCGGCCATTGAATCGACTTTCCTGGCGTCAGCCTCATTGAGGAGGCACGGGCGAGGCGATGCCGGGGCATCAACCGGTTTGACTCGCCTGGAACTCGCAGCGATTATATTCGATCGAAACTGCTACGAAAAGCGCAGTCATTCCCGCAGTTTGCTCACATAAGAGGGGGATTCCCACATGCGAGTTCCGTTTTTCGCCTCGCTGGCCGTGGCGGCGTTCGCCACCACTGCGACCGCGCAGGAGGTGACGCTCAGGGCGGTCACATCCTTCGCCGAGAAGACTCAGTTCTCCAGGAACTTCGAGCGCTTCATCGAAAAGGTGAACGCCGACGGCAAGGGCGTGCTGCAGATCAACTACATCGGGGGCCCGCGCGCCATGCCGCCGTTCGAGGTGGGCAACGCGGTCCGCACCAAGGTGGTGGACATCGCCAACGTGACGGGGGCGTTCTACACCAACATGATGCCGGAGGCGGATGCGCTCAAGCTGATCGGCAAGCCCGCCGACGCGCAGCGCAAGGACGGCACCTTCGCCTTCATCGAGGAACTGCACAACCTGAAGCTCAACGCGCACTACTTGGCGCGGCAGTTCCACAACGTGCCGTTCCACATCTATATGAACAAGAAGATCGACAAGCTCGACTTCACGGGCCTGAAGATCCGCGTCACGCCGGTCTACAAGGACATCGTCGAGGCGCTGGGCGGCACCACCGTCACCACCGCGCCGGGCGAGGTCTACACCGCGCTCGAACGCGGCGTGGTCGACGGCTACGGCTGGCCGGTCACCGGCATCTTCGATCTCGGCTGGGAGAAGGTGACCAAGTTCCGGATGGAGCCGGCGTTCTACAGCGTTGAAGTCGGCGTGCTGGTCAATCTCGATGTGTGGAAGGGGCTCAACGACCGGCAGAAGAAGGTGCTGAACGACGCCGCCCTTTGGCTCGAGGCGTTGGACAGCGAGAACGCCGCGCTGATCAAGTCCGAGCGCGACCGCCAGGCCGCCGCCGGCATCCAGCCGATCGAGTTTTCCGCGGCCGACAGCAAGGCGTTCCTCGCCAAGGCCAACGATGTGGGCTGGGCGTCGGTGATCAAGCGCTCGCCGGAGAACGGCGCCAAGCTGCGGAAGCTGTCGGGGAATTAGCGTCTTTCTTGTCCCGGACGCGGTGCAGCGTGAGCGCGGAGCGCGAAGCGATGCACCGCTGATCCGGGACCCCGGTCGTTTTCGAATAGAAGAAAGCTGGGTCCCGGGTCTGCAGCGCACCGCTTCGCGCTGCGCTGCGCCCGGGACACGAGGCTGCGGTCGTGGCGCTGATGAACAAGCTCTCCAATGCCTTCGGACGCCTGCTTAACGCGCTCGCCATGCTCGCTGCGCTGACGCTGCTCGCCATGGTCGTCATGGTCACGGCCGACATCCTCCTGCGCAATCTCACGCGCACCGGATTCTCCTGGGCCAACGAAGTCTCCGAATACGCGCTATATGTCATCACGTTGCTGACCGCGCCATGGCTCCTGCGCCGCGGTCAGCACGTGCGAATCGATCTCGTGCTGACGCTCGTCCCGACGCGCGCGGCGTGGCTGATGGAGGCCGCGTCCGACGTGCTGGGCTTCGTCGTGTGTCTGGTCATGATGCGCTACGGCTTCAAGATGGCGATCGACAGCGCGACGATGGGCTCGATCACCATCAAGAACCTGGTGTTCCCGGAATGGTGGCTGCTGTGGCCGCTGCCGGCCTGCTTTGCCTTGCTCGCCTTTGAGTTCGCCTTCCGCTTCGACCGGCTGATCCGCGGCGAGCCCGGCCGCCGCGTCGAAGCCACCTCGGTCGGATAGCGCGATGAACTGGATCGAAGCGAGCATCGTCCTGTTCGGCGGCCTCGTCGCGCTCATGGGTCTCGGACTCTCCGTCGCCATAGGCTTTCTCGCCATCAACATCGTTGCGGCGCTCTTGTTTCTCGGTGGCGAGCAGGGCCTGTCGCAGCTTGCGCGCAACGCTGTGCAGTCGGTGACGAGCTTCTCGCTCACGCCGATCCCGTTCTTTGTGCTGATGGGCGAGGTGCTGTTCCACTCCGGCGTGGCGCTGAAAGCCATCGACGCCTTCTCGCTCCTGATCCGCAGGGTCCCGGGCCGGCTGTCCGTCATCGCCATTGTCGCCGGCACGGTGTTCTCGGCCCTTTCCGGCTCGACCATCGCCACCACGGCGCTGCTCGGCAGCCTGATGCTGCCG
>CAMAWG010000116.1 GCA_945861855.1 Rhodoplanes serenus | reverse complement strand
AGGAGCAGCAAGCCTTCCTGCTGCGCGAAGAGCGCGACGGCATCGCCACGCTGACCATGAACCGTCCGCAGCAGATGAACCTGCTCACCTCCGGGATGTTGACGGCACTGCAAGATGCTTTCGATTCGATACAGAAAAATCCGGACATACGAGTGGTGGTCTTCGCCGCGGCTGGCAAAGGCTTTTGCGCCGGTCACGACTTGAAGGAAATCCGCGCGCTCGGCGAGCCGGCGAAGATCGCCGGCCTGTTCACCCAATGCAGCCGGATGATGATGACGATCCAGCAGTTGCCGCAGCCGGTGATCGCGAAAGTGCAGGGCGCCGCGGCGGCGGCGGGCGCGCAGCTCGTCGCCCAATGTGACCTCGCCGTCGCTTCCGAAGCCGCAAGGTTCGTTACTTCCGGAGTGACCTGGGGCTTTTTCTGTTCCACCCCGGGCGTCGCCATCGGCCGCAACCTGCAGCGCAAGCACGCGATGGAGATGCTGCTCACGGGCGAGCCCATCAGCGCGCAGCGGGCGCTCGAGTGGGGATTGGTCAACAAGGTGGTCGCCGCCGACGCGCTTGAGAGTGAAACCCTTTCCCTGGCAAAGATCATCGCGTCGAAACCGACGGCGACAGTCGCGGCCGGCAAGCGCGCCTTCTACCAGCAGATGGACATGGATCTCGCGCGCGCCTACGAACTCGCCGGGCAGGTGATCGCGTCGGATTTCGCGCACCCGGAAGGCAGGGAAGGCATGGCTGCTTTCATCGAGAAACGGCCGCCGGGCTGGAAGCCCGGGCCAAAGTGAAGGTGCGTATCGCGCCCGGCATCATTCAGTCGCGTTCGCGGTTGGGAGGAAAAGCGCGATGAACAGCCTGTTCACGCTCCCGCACGATCAACGGCTCGCCATGTCGTTCGTCGTGAACGTCGAGGAAGGCGCCGAACAGAGCATCGAAGCGGGCGACAAGGGCCCCGAACCGGTGGACGAACTCGGAGTCGCGCTGAAAATTCCGATTCGGAACTACGCCAACGAATCTAACTACCTGTACGGCATCAATGCCGGAGCGCCGCGTGTGCTGCGTCTTCTGGCAACGCATGGATTCACCTGCACGTTCACGGCGGCGGCGGTGGCTCTGGAGAAAGCTCCCGACCTTGCCCGCACGATCGCGGCCGCTGGCCACGAGGTCTGCAGCCACGGGTACCGCTGGGTGCACCAGTTCTCCTTCAAGGAGGACCGTGAGCGTGACTTCATCCGGCGGGCGACGGAGAGCATTCGCTCATCCGCCGGCGAGAGGCCCTTCGGCTGGCTTTCGCGCTATCTCTTCACCGGGAATACGCGGCGACTCCTGATCGAGGAGGGCTACCTCTATCACATGGACGACCTTGCCGACGATGTTCCGCGCTGGGAATTCGTGGATATCGGAGGAACACGGCGCGGGATCGTCATCGTGCCGTACGCCATAGACACCAACGACATGAAATTCTGGGTTGCGCCGGCCTATACCCCGGCACAGTGGCTTGAATACGCGATCGACACTTTCGACCAGCTATACGCAGAGGGCGCTTCGCAGCCCAAGATCATGTCGCTCGGCGTGCACCTGCGGATCATCGGCCGGCCGGGCCGGATTGGCGCGCTTGCGCGATTCATGCAGCATGTCGCCGCGCGCAAGGACGTCTGGGTGACTTCGAGGCTCGCGATCGCTAGGCGATTTATCGAGCTCAACCCGGTCTAGGCGCGCCTGCGGTGCAGCGCTACACGCCCTCCTTGTCGACGTAGAACGCATTGGCCGGCGGATAGTTCGCAGCAAGCCAGGCCGGCCCGCCGTGCGCCACCCAGGCGCCGGCCGCGACGCGGGAGCAGGCCACGAGTACCTCCAGATCCTCGTCGCGCATCGTGCGTCGCGCCTGGGCCGCCATCACGATCTGGCCCATGAACTCTCCCTTCCAGATCAGCGGCGCGAAGATCGTCGAGCCCATACGCGAGGTCTTGAGGTACTGGCGGAACTCGCCGTGCTCGTCGGTGTTCTTGAGGATGAGCTTGCTGCGGTGGGCGTAGACCCAGCCCGGATGGCCTCCGTCGATCGGCACCATCAGCCGTTGCTGCTCGGGCGGAAAATTCACGTTGCCGACGAGCATGTGATAGCGCTTGTCGGGCGTGACCATGAAGGCGCCGGCGACGAAGTACTGGCGTTCGTCGGGCTTCAGTGCGCCGATTCTCAGATGTACCTCACGGTCGCCAAGCCGGTCGAAATATGCTCGCACCAGCGCTCGAATAGCCTCCTCCGGCCCCGGCGCGTTCAGTGCTGCTTCGCCGCCCGCATCGACAATCGCCAAGCCGTCCAGCAGGCCACCGGCGCTCATCGTCGGCCGCGGTCCGCGACAGCGATTCGGCTCATCCGCCGTACTCCCTTACATCTTCGACTTGAGGGCCTCGATCTTCTTGACCAGTCCACGGCCATCGGTGCCGGCGCGATCGTTGAGCGAATACCAGTTTTCGAAAACGGCATCGACATTCTGCTTGGCGAAGACCTTGGCGCGCTCCTCGGGCGGGGCGACGTACACCGTCATGCCGTTTTTCTTGAAATTCTCGATGTTCTCCACGTTGAACGAGTCGTGCCGCGCAAAGTGCTCGTTTTCGATCTTGCGGAATTCGGCGAGCACTAGCGGCTTGAGGTCCGCCGGCAGTTTCTCCCACACGGTCTCGTTGACGACGAGCGACCACGGCACCACCGTGCCGATTTTCCACAGACCGACGTGCTTGGCGACGGTATGAAAACCGAAGCCGTTCGCCGTGCCCACGGAGGTCATGACGATATCGACGAT
Organism: Rhodoplanes serenus; assembly: GCA_945861855.1. Classification (GTDB taxonomy): domain Bacteria; phylum Pseudomonadota; class Alphaproteobacteria; order Rhizobiales; family Xanthobacteraceae; genus Z2-YC6860. Next base: position 11,666 of record CAMAWG010000116.1, on the reverse strand, counting down.
ACCGCGCTGCAGTGCCGGGACGATTTCGCCGAAGGGCACGGGGGTCGGGGCCGCCCCCACCTTGTTCATCAGCGCGGCGGCCTCGGTGTTGTGGACGCGCACTTTCTTGCCGTGGAAGTCGGACGCCGCGCGGATGGGCGTGCGCGAGATGACGCATTGTTCTTCGAAGACGCCGGTCATCAGCTGGACCGACTTGTACCTGGATTTCCAGACTTTCGCCATTTCCTCGCGCAGCAGGAGATCCAGCATTTTGTGATACACGGCGACGTCGGTCAGCAGTCCGGGCAAATGGCCGAAGTTCATGTATGGCGCCTCGGCGCTCAGCCAGGGGCTTACCGCGAACGAGCTGTCCAGTCGGCCGTCGCGCACCGCCGCAGGCTGCTCTGGACCGGCGACCAGCGTATCGTACAGCTCGAGCTTGAGGCGGCCGTTGGTCGCCGCCTGGATGCGAGCCGGCACGGTTTTTACGGTGTCGACATAGCTGCTGCCGACCGCGTTGACGAAACCGGCCGTCCAAGTAACCTGCTGTGCAGCGGCTGTCAGGGAAATGAGGGAAATGCAGCCTCCGGCTAGGACGGCAAGAGCGGTTTTCCAAAGATGCATGGCGGCGTCCTTTAATTTGTCCGGACAAAGATGCTAGGATACTGCCGTGGAGCTGTCAAGTAGCTATCTCTGGCCCGGGCGTGCCATCGCCGCGCTCGCGAAATTCTTTTTGGCGTTCGCGGCTCTCGGCGTTATCTACATGACGCTGTCCACGGTGTACGACGTTTTCGTCCGGTATGTGCTCGACGCCCCGACGATTTGGGCGACCGAGACCAGCACCTATGTGCTGATTGCGACGATCTTCTTCGGCGCTGCGTACACGCACCTGACCGAGGGCAATGTCCGCGTCCACGTGCTTCTGAATCACCTACAGACCGACGGCAAACGAGACCTCGGTTTGATCTGCGCCTGGATCGGCCTCCTCTATGTGGGGGTGGCGGGATGGCAGGCCGTTCTCATGGTCCTGTCGGACTTCGAACACGGGTCTCGGATTTTCAGCCTGCTGCTTACGCCGTCCTGGTTGCCGAAAACACCGATCGCCGTCGGCCTGTGCCTGCTAGCGGGAGCGCTCGCGGCGGAAATCGACAGCCTGTCGCGCAGTGCTTCCAACAAGCGACGGCTGGTCCCTTACGTGACGTTATTCGTTGTCGCGGCGGTTCTCGCGGTCCTTGGCCGTACGCCGCCGACGGTTCCCGGCATCCGCGTCGATCTCGGGAGCGCAACCATCCTCCTTGCTGTGATTGTTGGTGCGTTCGTGGCAAACGGGCCGCGAGTGGGTGCCTACGTGACGGGAATCCTCGCCGCCTCGATCGCGCTTTTTGTCGGCGGCAAGACGCTCGGCCCAGGCTTTCTGACTACGCTTCTTTTCGTGGCGATCGTCTTTTATCTTGCGATCGGGGTGCGTATCGCTTTTGCGCTCGCACTGGTCGGAATGCTGTCGGTCTACTTCCTCACACCGACACCATTTCCGCTTACCCTTCCGGACCGGACCTGGTCGGGTGTCAACAGCTTTTCGCTGACGGCGGTGCCGCTCTATGTGCTGATGGGTGCCTTTCTGGTGCGCAGTGGCCTCAGCAAGGAGCTTTTTTCGGCGATGGCCAAGGTACTGGCTCGCCTCCCGGGAGGGCTTGCGCACGCGGCGACCGCGGGCTGCGCGGTCTTTGCTGCGGTGTCCGGCTCGAGCGTCGCGACTGCAGCAACCATCGGCACGGTCGCCTGTCCGGAAATGATCCGGCACGGCTACAGCGAAAAGCTTACCTACGGGACCGTCGCCGCCGGCGGAACGCTCGGCATCCTGATTCCGCCCAGCGTCCCGATGATCATATATGCCACGGCGGTAGGGGTGCCCGTGGTCAAACTGTTCATCGCAGGCATCCTGCCCGGGATCCTCATGACGCTTCTCTTCATGGCCGTAATCCTGGGGTGGGTGCTCATTTATCCAAGCGCGGCGCCGGCCCTGCCGAAGGATGCGAACGTACCGTTGACCCGCGACAGCGCGATCGATTCGATCCTGGTCCTTGTGCTAATTACTCTCATCATCGTTTGCCTCTACGCCGGGATCGCGACTGCTACCGAGACCGGTGCGCTCGGCGCGCTGTTCGCCTTTCTGATCTGCTGGTCGCGGGGCCGCCTGAAGCGTGGAACTTTATTCGAGTCGGTGAACGAAACCGTGGTGGTGACTTCGTTCATTTTTCTCATCGTCGTGGGCGCGAACATCATCACCTTCGGGTTCGACTACCTAAAAATCTCGCAGAAGATCATGGGCGCTGTCACCGAGATGGACGTCAATCGCTGGGTGATATTTGCGAGCGTGGTGTTTCTCTACGTCGTACTCGGCGCGTTCCTCGACTCCATCTCGATGCTAGTCCTGACGTTGCCGGTGATATTTCCGGTCATCAATGGGCTCGGCTTCGATGCGCTCTGGTTTGGCGTCGTGCTGGTCATAATGGCCGAGATCGGCCTGATCCATCCGCCGATGGGCATGAATCTGTACGTGTTGCAGGGAATCGGGAAGAAGGTCACGATGCGCACGATTGCACTCGGCGCGATTCCGTTCATCGGTGCGATGTTCGTCACGGTTCTCCTGCTTTGCCTGTTCCCCGAGATTGCACTGTTTCTCACGCGGCATCTCGAGTGAGATCCCGGATCGGTCCGGTCTTTCCCATCAGAAATGTCCGGGTGCGAGGAGCCGGTCTGCCGCAGCCGCGATCGAAAGCAGACGATGGTCGCCGCCGGGCGCCGCCAACGGCTGCACGCCGATTGGAAGCGGGTCCGCGGCAAACGGCAGGCTGATGGCAGGACCGCGGGCAAAGTTCGCCAAGGCGGTGCAGTCGGCCTGGTTTTCGGGTGCCGCGATTTCGTGGGGAAAACTCATTTGAGGCGCGGTCGGCAAAGCCAGTGCATCCACGACGGAGAACGCCCTCATGCATGCATTGCGCACGTCTTCGGCAAGCGCATAGGCGGCGACGATTCGCGCTGCTCTGGCTTGGGCGGGATATCGCAGCATGGCGGCAAAGCTGGCAGATAGTCCCGGAAGGCCTGGGCCAAGCTGCTCCGCGTAGTACAGATGGCCCTCGGCTTCCGAAATCAGCAGCCCGGCGCGACGTGTCATGCTTGGGTGCCATGGGGACAGATCTAGGGGAATGACCGCGGCCCCGGCCGCACGCAACGCGTCGAGGAAGCGGGCAAATGCGGATCGCACCGCTGGCTCCATGTCCACCTCGCCAAGCTGGAGCGGTACGCCGAAACGCAAATCCGCAAGCGCGGGCGCACTCGTGAGTTCGCGTTGTGCGGCACGGTTGCGCGCCGGCGGCTCGAGCAGCGCATGCGCGACGAGTTCGATGTCCGCGACCGAGCGGGCCAGCGGTCCGACCGTGTCGAACGTGACGCTAAGCGGCACTACGCCGTCGCTGCGTATCGCGCCGTTGGTCGGCTTGAAGCCGAAGACACCGCAATAGGCAGCGGGCACGCGCACCGACCCCAGCGTATCCGTCCCCAGCGCCGCGGCGCAGAGCCGGGCCGCAACCGCAGCGCCGGACCCGCCGCTCGATCCTCCGGGGGTGTAGCCCGCGCGCAGCGGGTTCATGCAGCGACCGTACACGGGGTTGTCAGTCGTGGCGCCGAGCGCGCCCTCGTGCATGTTGAGCTTTCCGAGAAGGACAGTGCCTTGTCGCTTCAATATTTCCACGACAGGAGCATCGGCATCGGGCGCGCGATCGCGGAACGCGGCGGTCCCCGCGGTGCACGACATGCCCGCCACATCGATGTTGTCTTTGAGCGCGATCGGGATCCCGTCCAGCAGGCCTAGGGGGCGATGTTCGAGCCATCGTCCGCGGCTCGCCAGCGCCGCGGCGCGCGCCGTCTGGGCGGCAACCGTGATGTAACTGCGTAGCGTGCCATCGTCGCGCGCAATGCGCGCTAGGTAGGCGTCGGTCACCGGCACCGGGTCAAGCCGTCCCGCCGCGTAGGCCGCGACAAGCGCGGCGACGCCCAGCTCGGTTGGATCGGACATCCCAGCGTCAGCGCTTGCGCTTGTCAATCAGGCGGATCGGCTTCTGGCGCGATTCTATGCCGGTAATTTCTGCCAGCGCGCCCGGCCGTTCGAGAATCACTTTGACCTCGACGCCGAGGCGGGCACGCAGCAACTCCTCGTAGGCGGCGCGCAGAGCGTCGCCCGGCGCGCCGCGAATCTCCGCGCGCACGGTCATTTCGTCCCGCGAACCGGCGCGGTCCAGCTCACAGGCGTACTCGCCGTTGAACTCCGGACGCTCGGCGACGAGCAGGGCGCCGATACCGGTGGGGTAGACGTTGATGCCCCGCAGCTTCACCATGTTGTCGCTGCGGCCGCGGAAGCCCAAGATGCGGCGAAACGGCAGTCCGATGGGCGAGGCGCCGGGAATCTCTTCGGTGATGTCGCGCGTGTTGAAACGGATGATCGGAAAGATGTCGTCTTTGAACAGACAGGTGCAGACGATGTCGCCCGGCTTTCCCTCTGCGACCGGTCGTCCGGTGTCCGGGTCGAGCAACTCGACGTATTGCGCATCCTCCATGACGTACATCCCGCTCTGGTCCGGACCCTCGCCCGCGACGATGCCGGTGTCCCCGACACCGTACCAGTCGTAGACGTCGCAACCTCCCCAGGCTTCACTCATGAGTTCCCGGCCCTCGGCGCCGAGGTGGCCCGTGATCATCCGCAGCCGGATGTCCTTGCCGGGCTCGATCCCGTTCTCGCGCGCCGTTTGCGCGAGCCGCTTTACGAAATCGCCGAACCCGGTAAGCACGGTAGCGCCGAAGTCGCGCATCAGCACGACTTGCTGGGCAGAACGCGTCTCGATGCCGGTACCGGCGGTCAGCAGCTGGGCGCCGATCCAGTGCACGATCGTTTCGCGGATGTAGTGGCCGCCATTCACCATGCCGAAGCCGTAGACGGAATGCACCACGTCGTCCTGCCGCATGCCCTGGAGCAGGTAGTTCCGGGCCAGAAGGATGTTCTGGATCTCGCGACTCTTCGGGCCGAACAGCAGCGGTTGGGGCTTGCCGGTGGTGCCGCTCGTGGTCTGGAACACGAGCGGAGGCCGGCGGCCGGGCGGATGCGCGTCAATGCCATGAAAATCGCCGATCGGCGGGAATTGCTCGACCGATTGCATCAGCTCGGTCTTCGAATACGCGGGCAGCTTGGCCAGGTCATCCAGGCTTTTGATATCCTCCGCTTCGACCCCGCTCCTGCCCCAGTGCCGCTGGTAAAAGGGGACCTTCCAGGCGAATCGCATGACCGCCAGAAACCGCTTGTCCTGGATGCTCCGCAGCTCGTCACGGCTCATTCGTGTGAACCGGCGCGTGAACTCCCTGCCAAGCGGGTACTCGCGGCGGATCGTCGGCAGGTCTGCGGCGTCGAAGTAATTCATGCGGTCCATGCTTTTTGCCATTACCCCATTACCTTATGAGCCGCGTCAGGTCGGCCACTTGTCCTTCCTCGGCCAGCGCCAGCGCTGCGCAGATAACATCCTCGGTCGCGGCGGCGGCATAGCCGGCACTGGCGAGCAGCATGCGCGCCTTGCCAGCCAGCGCCGATTCCGCAAGAGGGTTCTCCGGATCGCCGAGGGCATCTGAAACGGTCTTCATGACGGAGTTCCCGTTTGCGAAATCGATCCGGACCGAGGCTCCGAAGCGCGCCGGATAGGCGCGCGAGAAGCCCTCGCCCTCGCGCAGTTCGATCTTGTCGCGCAGTCCGGCGATCACGGGATCGGCCGCCGCGGCAACGTCGAAGTCCTCGAGTCTGGGCGCACCCCGTAGCAGGACCGTCGCCGCAGCGTGCTGCAGGCTGAACTTGGCCTCGACAGAGGTTTGCGGACTGCGGTTATCGCAGATCCGGACCGCATCGGCGTAAGTTTCGACGACGATGCGGCTCACGTTATCCGCCGTGGCCGAATCGCGGAGGGCAAGCACGGCGTCGATGGCGGGGTGCGCGTGCCGGCATGCCGGCCATGGCTTGAAGCTGGTACCGTGGATGAGCCAAGGGGCGTCAGGTTCCTGCAGAAGGCGCTCGGGCGATCCGTCCGGGCACATTCCCGTGTAGAACCCGAGCGGCCCCTCGAGAATCTGCTGCGCGCCGGTGAATCGGTGCAGGGCAAGCTGGGCTGCGATCACACCGGACTGGGCGGCGCGGCCATTGTGCAGTTGCTTGCTCATCGTATCCTCGAGACGGCACTGCCAAAGACCGCAGGCCTGAGTCCCTGCATTGCCGAGTGCGTCCACCAGCTGGTCCTCATCGAGGCCGAGCAGCGAACCGGCGGCCGAGGCGCTGCCAAACACGCCGCAGGTGGCCGTGTTGTGGAAGTGCTTGTAATGCGTCGGTCCGACGCTGCGGCCGACGCGGATCATGGCCTCGTATCCCAGCACCACGGCGTCGAGCAGCGCCTGGGCGGACGCGCCTGTTTCTTCCGCCACCGCGAGCGCGGCGGGCACGACGACGGGACCCGGGTGGAGCAGGGCTGTACGGTAGAGATCGTCCATCTCCAGCACGTTGCCGAGCGCGCCGTTGACCAGCGCGGCGTCTCGGCCCGCAAGCAGCATGCCGCCGAATGAACGGCATCGGCCGCCGGGCATGCTTGCGGCGAAAGCAAGCATCGCGATTCCGGGAGGAGTCAGGGCGCCGGCGGCGGCGCAGCCGATCCAGTCGAGCAGATGTAGTGCCGCACGGCGTCGATCGGCGGCGCCGATCGACCGGCCAAGCAGACCGATCAGACCGCGGCTCAGGCTGCGCAGCCTCACTTGGCGACCACGCTATCCAGGAGTTGCCGGGCCCTGTCGATGACCGGCAGGTCGATCAGCTTGCCGTCCAGCCGTACCGCACTCCCAGCCGCCCGCTCGTAGGCATCGACGACGGCTCGCGCCCAGCGAATTTCATCCTCGCCCGGAGCGAACGCACGCTCGACGGCCGCAATCTGGACTGGATGAACGCACAGCTTGGCGCCGAAACCGAGAGAGCGCGCGTGCGCCACATCGCGCTCGAGCTGGACCGTGTCGTCGATCTGCACGGTGATTCCGTCGATGGGTGGCGCAACCCGCGCGATGCGCGAGGCAAAAACGAGTTGCGAACGCGCGAGCAGCAACGCCTCGTCCTCGCCCCGGATTCCCGTGTCGAGCTGGAAGTCGGCGGAGCCGAAGGCGAGCCGCGCAGTCCGCGGCCCCTGGGCGATCTCCAGCGCTTTCCACAGCCCGACCGCGGATTCGATGATCGGAATGACCGGCATTGGGCGCGCGCCGAGAATGGCGGCCACTCGCCGCAGCTCGTCCGCGGATTCGGCCTTGGGCAGCACCAGGCCAAGGAGCGGCATCCCCGCCAGGGCGCGCAGATCGGCTTCGAAGAATTCGGTCTCCGTGCCATTGACGCGCACCCAGGCGGCGCCGTCGGTCTCCCGCATCCAGCTGCACACCGCAGCGCGCGCGGTGCGCTTTTCGGCGGGCGGAACCGAATCTTCCAGGTCGACGATGACCGCGCCGGCGCCGCAGGCCGCAGCCTTGCCGAAGCGCTCCGGTCGATTGCCGGGGACGAACAGGTAACTGCGTATCATGCCAGGGTCCGCTATATTGTCCGTACAATAGGTCATGCGGTCGCGCGCTGTCAACGGCGCCGCGGCCTGCGCCGTCAGCGGCGCAATTCCATCCGGTAGGTGAAGCGGTTCGCCGGATGCACGTTGTCGGACAATTCCAGCAGGCGTCCGCCCTGGTCGAAGTAGCTGCGTCTGATTGACAGGCCCGGGGTGCCCGCCGGCACGCTCAGGTTCGCGGCGTCCTGCTCGTCGATGACGGTACCGCTGATGATCTGCTCGACACGCTCGATGCGCACCCCGAACTCGCGCTCGATCAGCGAATACACCGCGCCGTGCGAGCGGCGCAAGGCGCGCTCGATGCCTTTCAGGGCGGGATTGAGGTAGAGGCGCGTCATGCCGATGGGTTTGCCGCCCGCCATGTCGTGGCGCATAGCCACTGCGTAGATCCAGTCGTCGCCTGCCGACGCCGACAGCATGCGCGCCTGCGCCTTGGACAGGCTGATGCGGCCGACGTAGGCATAGCGCAGATCGGTCGCCTGCGCATATTGCAGCAGATCGCGCAGCGAGCCGATACTCTGGTTGTAGCGCGTGTCGTCCGGCAGCGCGACGACGATGGTTCCGGCGCGCGGCTTGCGGCGCACCAAGCCGGCGGTCGAGAGCGTCCGGATGGCCTCGCGGATGGTGAAGCGCGAGACGCGCAGCCGCGCGCAGAGGTCTTCCTCGGTCGGCAGCTGCGCCCCCAGCGGATAGCGGCCGCTGGTGATCGCCTGGCGTAGATCGTGCGCGATCTGCAGGTAGCGCGGTGGCGCGGCGGCACTGGTCGAGAGCTTTTTTTTCATGTCCGGCGGCGGCGAGGAGTGGTGCTGCATAATGCCACGGCGGGCGGTGGCGCGGCGGTTGAAGTCGGGAGCGGACTATGCTATTTTGTCCGTACAAATATACCCGCGACCCCAAGCGCAAGGAGCGCGTCATGACGGGCACCGTCAAGCAGGTCGGCGACCGAACCTTCCGGGAGACATTCGGGCGCTATTTCGAGGATTTCAACATTGGTGACGTCTACCAGCATCGCCCCGGCCGCACCATCACCCAGTACGACAATATCTCCTTTACGCTGCTAACCATGAACACCCACCCGATGCATTTCGACGAGGAGTATGCCAAGCACAGCGAATTTGGCCGCTGCATCGTCTGCAGCCCGCTGACGGTGGCGCTGATGGTCGGCATGAGCGTGACTGACGTGAGCCAGAAGGCGATCGCCAATCTGGGCTGGACCGACATCAAGCTGACGCACCCGATGTTCCCCGGCGACACCCTGTATGCCGAGTCCGAAGTGCTCGACAAGCGCGATTCGAAGAGCCGTCCTGGCGCCGGCCTGGTGGTCGTGAAGACTACCGGATTGAACCAGGACAAGGTCAAGGTCTGCGAATTCAGCCGGACCATGCTGATCATGAAACGCAGCGGCAACGAACTCGAAACCAAAGCCGGCTACTGATAGATCGACCGAGAAGACCACCAGGAGACGAACATGGGCCTGACCGCCGCCCGGCGCCCGCCGCGCCGCACCGACCCCGCCGAGGAATTCGCGCTGCTCGACGCCATTGAGCGCTGGCTGGAAAAGGAAGTCCGCCCGCAGGTGATGCGCCTGGAGCACGACGACGTCTACCCGCGGGAGATGGTCGAAACGATGAAGGCGATGGGACTGTTCGGCGCGGTGCTCGATCCGAAATGGGGCGGGTTGGGCCTGTCGGCTTCCACTTACGCCAAGATCGTGATGCAGATATCCTCCGTGTGGATGTCCCTGACCGGCATCTTCAATTCGCACCTGATGATGGCATCGCTGGTCGAGAAATACGGCGACGAGGAACAGAAGGCGCGCTTTCTCCCGCGCATGGCGAGCGGCGAGCTGCGCGGCGGCCTCGCTCTCACCGAGCCCGACGCGGGCACGGACCTCGCCGGCATCCGCACGCGCGCGGTGAAGGAGGGTGAGCACTACGTCGTCAACGGTACCAAGACGTGGATTACCAACGGCATCGAGGGGAATTGCTGCGCGGTGCTGGTCAAGACCGACCCTTCGGCGCAGCCGGCGCGCAAGGGCATGTCGATGTTCATCATGGAGAAGGGTTCCGGATTCCGGGCTGCGCGCAAGCTGGAGAAACTCGGCTACAAGGGCATCGACTCGGCCGAACTGCTGTTCGACGATTTCCGCGTGCCGGCCGCCAACCTCATCGGCGGCGAGGGCCAGGGGTTCTACTGCGCCGTGGCCGGCCTCGAGCTGGGGCGAATAAACGTCGCCGCACGCGGCGCCGGTATCGCCAAGGCGGCGCTCGACGAATCGGTCAGGTACGCCCAGTTGCGCAAGACCTTCGGCAAGCCGATCTGCCAGCACCAGGCGATCCAGCTCAAGCTCGGCGAGATGGCGACGCGGGTGGAAGCCGCGCGGCTGCTGATAGAGCACGCCGCGCAAGCCTACGATCAAGGCAAGCGCTGCGACATGGAGGCCGGAATGGCGAAGTATTTTGCTTCCGAGGCCGGGTTGGAGAATGCGCTGGAGGCGATGCGAATTCACGGCGCATACGGTTATTCCAAGGAGTATCCGATCGAACGGCTGCTGCGCGACGCGCCGCTGATGTGCATCGGCGAAGGCACCAACGAGATGCAGCGCATCATCATCGCCAGGCAGCTGATCGCGCGGAACCCGGCCTGATGGCGCCGCTGCACGGTGTGCGGATCGTCGCGGTGGAAGTCTACGGCGCCGGTCCCTTCGGCACCGCGCACCTCGCCGATCTCGGCGCCGAAGTCATCAAGATCGAGCAGCGCGCCGGCGGCGGCGATGTATCGCGTGGCGTCGGTCCGTACTTCCTCGGCGAGAGCGACAGCGAATTCTTCCAGTCGCTCAACCGCAACAAGAAGTCGCTGACGCTGGACCTGAAGCATCCGCGGGGCAGGGAAGTCCTGCTCAAGCTCGCCGCCACGGCCGACGGGCTGATGGGAAATCTGCGCGGCGATCAGCCCGAGAAGCTCGGCATCACCTATCAGGAATTATCCAGAGTAAACGCGAAAATGGTTTGTGCCCATCTTTCCGCGTACGGACGCGACGGCCCGCGCAAACACTGGCCGGGCTACGACTACCTGATGCAGGCCGAAGCCGGCTACCTGTCGGTCACCGGCGAACCCGGCGGACCGCCCGCGCGCATGGGGCTCTCGGTGGTGGACTACTCGACCGGCACGACCTGCGCTTTGGCGCTCCTTGCCGGCATCCTTGAGGCGCGGCGCACCGGCAAGGGGCGCGACATCGACGTCTCGCTCTACGATGTCGCGATGCACCAGCTGAACTACCCGGCGGCCTGGTACCTGAACGAGGGCCTGGTCACGGGACGCGCGCCGCGCTCGGCGCATCCCTACATCTCGCCCTCGCAGCTTTTCCGGACCAGCGACGGCTGGATCTTCATCATGGCGCAAACCCAGCGTTTCTGGGAGCTGCTCTGCGACCGTCTGGGCCGGACCGATCTTGCCGGACTCGCCGAGTTCCGCGACATGGCGGCACGGCGACTCAACCGGGATTCATTGACTGAAATTCTGGACAAGGAGTTTTCGCGCCGCACGAGCGCGCAATGGATTGAACGGCTCGCCGGCACGGTTCCCTGCGGCCCGGTCAACGACATGGCGCAGGCGCTGGACAACCCGTATTTCCTCGCGCGCGGCGGCGCGCAGGTGTTCGACCATCCCGACAAACCGGGCTTCAAGCTGGTGGCCAGCCCGTTCCGCATCGCCGAGCGCCTGCCGGCGCGCGCGGCGCCCAAACTCGGCCAGCACACGGATGAACTTCTCAGGGAACTGGGATACGACGAGCAGGAAATCCAGAACCTGAAACAGACAGGGACGGTTTGAGGCGTGAAACTGCAAGGCCTGCGCGTCGTCGATTTGTCGCTGTTCCTGCCCGGACCGCTGATGACGCAGTTCATGGCCGATCACGGCGCCGAGGTCGTCAAAGTCGAGTCCCTGCACGAAGGCGAGCCGAACCGGGGGATCGGCGCGAAGCGCGATGGCGTCAGCGTCTACTTCGCCAACACG
>CAMAWG010000115.1 GCA_945861855.1 Rhodoplanes serenus | reverse complement strand
ACCAGTCAAGCCAAAACGCAGGTTTGCGCGACGGGAGAGTCAATGGGATGAATAATGCGGGTTAGCACAATTGGTCTCGATATTGCGAAGTCTGTATTCCAAGTTCACGGGGTCGATGGTGCGGGTGCGGTGGTGATCCGCAAACGCATCGGTCGCTCGAAGGTGTTGGAGTTCTTCGCCAAGCTGCCGCCGTGCCTGGTTGGGATCGAAGCCTGTGCGACAGCGCATCACTGGGGCCGCGAGCTGCAGGCGCTCGGGCACACGGTGAAGCTGATGCCGCCGAGCTATGTAAAAGCCTATCTCAAACGCAGCAAGAATGATGCGAATGATGCCGCAGCGATCTGCGAGGCAGTCACGCGGCCATCGATGCGGTTCGTTCCAATAAAGACGAAGGAACAGCAGAGTGCCTTGATGCTGCACCGAACCAGGCAATTGCTGGTGCGTCAGCGCACGATGTTGAGCAACGCCCTACGCGGGCACCTGGCCGAATTCGGCATCGTGTCGGCGAAGGGCCGCAATGGAACCAACGCGTTGCTCGAAATCATTGCAGACGGGGCGGACAGCCGGGTGTCCCCAGTAGTCCGCGGTATTCTCGATGTGCTGGCGCGGCAGTACAGCGCCATCGGAGCCGAGATCGGATCAATCGAGAAGAGCATCCTGGCTTGGCATCGCTCGTGCGAGGCGAGCCGGCGGCTGGAGGAGATTCCAGGCATCGGCCCGATTATCGCCACAGCCCTGGTTGCCGAGATCGGCGACTGGAAGGCGTTCCCGTCGGGACGCCGCCTGGCCGCGTGGATTGGCTTGGTGCCGAAGCAGCACACGACCGGCGGCAAGGACCGGCTCGGCAGCATCACCAAGCAGGGCAATCGATACTTGCGATGGTTGCTCGTTGTTGGCGCAATGGCCGTCATCCGCCATGCGCAAAAGCACGGCACGCAGAAGCGGCCGTGGCTTGGGCGGTTGATGGAGCGTCGACCGAGGAAGGTCGCGGCCGTCGCGCTTGCCAACAAGATTGCGCGGATCGCCTGGGCCATCATGGTACACGGCGATAGATACAAAGAGCCGAAGCTATTGTCGGCAGCCTGAGAGCTGCCAGCAGATAGATCGGCAACACCAATTGGCGAGGGCATGACGACGTAATGCAGATACGGTCGTTCCGGGGATCGGGAGAGCCCGTTTGGGTCAACGCACCTCCAAGTGCGCCATTTTGATTGGGACCCGATCCGCGCAGAGCATTAGGGCCAGCGGCCATACCTGCCGCACAAACAGGCCGGACACATGACCGCACCCGACCAATGCTGCATCAACGTCAGAAAGTGCTTGCCATGGCGCCGTCCACACATGACCCAAAGCGGCTATTGTCGCTCGATAGACACGCTCCACCCTTGACCATAAACTCAGTTCGAAATGGGAGCGGTACCGATCTTATGACCGAGGAGCGCGTCGAACGGCGTCTAGCGGCCATCCTTGCGGCCGACATCGCCGGCTACAGCCGTCTGATGGGTGTCGACGAGGAAGGCACGCTCCGCCAGATCAAGGCGCATCGCAAAGAACATATCGATCGCAGAATTACCGAGCATCGGGGCCGCATTGTCAAGACTACCGGCGACGGGATGCTGGTGGAATTCGTCAGCGTCGTAGACGCGGTGCGCTGCGCCGTCGACGTCCAGCGCGGCATGGTCGAGCGTAACAGTAACGTGCCAGCCGAAAGCCGCATCCAGTTCCGTATCGGCATTAACGTCGGCGACATTATTATCGACGACGACGATATTTTCGGGGACGGTGTCAACGTGGCGGCACGGCTGGAGGCGCTCGCCGATCCAGGAGGCATCATGGTGTCCGGCGTCGTGCACGATCAGGTGCGCGACAAGCTCAGTTTCGGCTTTGAGGACTTGGGCGAGCAGGCGGTCAAGAACATCGCGCGGCCGGTCGGCGTGCATCGCGTACAGGTCGCCGACGCTGCAGGGCTGGTAGCTGCCAAGAGCGCAGTCGCGTCTGCTCAAGTCGTAGTCGGGGGTTTGGACCGCCCGTCGATTGCGGTGTTGCCCTTCCAGAACATGAGCGGCGACCCCGAGCAGGAATATTTCACAGACGGTATTGTCGAAGACATCATCACGGCGCTGTCCCGTAATCATGCGTTGTTTGTCATCGCACGAAATTCAACCTTCACCTATAAGGGCAGCGCGGTCGACGTAAAGAAAGTCGGGCGCGACCTTGGGGTGCGCTATGTACTCGAAGGCAGCGTGCGCAAGTCGATCGATCGGGTGCGTGTGACCGGACAACTGATCGACGTTTCGACGGGTGCACATCTATGGGCTGACCGGTTTGATGGCGCTCTGAAGGATATCTTCGATCTGCAGGACGACATCACTTTGCGGGTCGTCGGTGCGATTGCACCCAAGCTTGAGTATGCAGAGATTGTTCGGGCAATGCGCAAGCCAACCGAAAGTCTCGACGCCTACGACTACTACCTGAGGGGCATGTCGAGCTTTCACAAGGGCGGCAGGAATGACATCAGCGAGGCACTCCTCCTGTTTCTCAAGGCGGTCGAACTCGATGACAATTTCTCCTCTGCCTATGGCATGACCGCATGGTGCTACACTCGTCGCAAGGTGAACGGTTGGGCGGAGGAAGGATCAACTGAATCCTCCCATGCGGTGCAAATCGCGATGCAGGCTGTTGAATGCGGCAAGGACGATGCAATTGCGCTCTCATGCGCCGGCATGACAATCGGCATATTTGGCGATCTTGAGCGTGCCATAGACTTGATGGATCGCGCCCAAGTGGTAAATCCGAATTTGGCGATGGCCTGGCATCAGAGTGGTTGGGTAAGAAGCGTAATCGGTCAGCAAGACCTCGCAGTGGAGCACCTGGAGCGGGCCATGCGTCTCAGCCCGGTCGATCCCCAGCGACCTGGAATGCAGGCTGCGATTGCGGCCGCTCATTTTGCGGCAGGACGTTTTGATACCGCCTCATCCCTTGCAAGGTCAGCCATATCGGAACAGCCCAAAAACTTTATGGCCACAATTGTTGCGGCCGCGGCCAACGCGATGGCGGGAAATCTCGACGTTGCACGAACTGCAATGGGACAGGCGCGCGAACTCGATCCTAATTTCCGCACGATCAAGGATCGTCTCCCGTTTAGGCAACCCGAGTTGCTTGCCCTATGGGAGGATGCCCTCCGCAAAGCAGGACTGTCGGATCGATGAGCGTCGTTACGTACGTGCCCTTGCTATAAGCGGAATGGGCGGAGCACCAGGATGAAAGCTTGATGAATGAGCAAACGCCCTTATGAAAACGCGCGCCTCGGATCGGGGCGCGCGTTTTCTTATCCGTTGCTGGAGGCCCGCTCTGCAGTCAGGCCGAAACCCGCCGCTGCGGGCGCTTGGCCTTGCGCTCGAAGAACAGCACCTGGCTGATTACCGCGGAAACCGTCGATGGCTGGAACGGCTTGGCGATCAGAAACGCAGGCTCGGGACGCTCGCCGGTGAGGAAGCGCTCCGGATAGGCGGTGATGAAGATCACCGGCACTTCGAAGGTCTTGAGCAGCTCGTTGACCGCGTCGAGGCCGGAGCTGCCGTCGGCGAGCTGAATATCGGCAAGGATCAGGCCCGGCCGCTTGGTCTTGGCGAGCGTGATCGCGGCCGAATGGGTGCGGGCGACGCCGAGCACATGGTGGCCAAGATTCTCCACCAGGCCCTCGAGATCCATGGCGATGAAGGTCTCGTCCTCGATGATGAGCACGTCGGTGGCAATCTCAGCCGCGAGTTCGCGGCCCGACTGCTCGACCAGGTTCCGCAGCGTCCGGACGTCGATGTCGAGGATCGTCGCCGCATCCTCCTCGGCGAACCCTTCGAGCGCGACCAGCAGGAAGGCCTGCCGGGGCTGCGGCGTGATATGGCCAAGCCGCTGCTCGACCGGCATCTTGGGGTCGGTTGCGGGCTCGGATTTGGCGTTGATATCGACCGAATTCCAGATTTTGGTGAACAGGTGGTAGAGCGCCACCCGGGGCGACCTCGCCTGCGACACCACGGTCGGGTCGGCGATCAAGGCTTCGAGCGCCGTGGTCACATAGGCGTCACCGGATTGCTGACTGCCGGTCAAGGCGCGCGCGTAGCGGCGCAGAAATGGCAGATGCTGGGTGACGGCTTGCGCAGTGGACATCGCGACCCCTCCGTTGCGATTGGATGAATTGGCTGGTTACCGATGCATAATGCCCCGGTCCAAAAAAAGTTCCATCGGGGGGAACCATAAGGCAAATGTAGGCGTTGGTGGTCCCTGAAGGGAGGCCATCGAAGGCGCTTGTTGGCCTTTGATGACCGTCCGAGGGGGCTCGAATGACCAATATGGTGCACGGGGAACCATGATGAAAGAGCGTAAGCCGCCGGAAAATCCGGGATCGGACCAATCGATGGACACCCGACCGACCATGATGAAAAAAGGCAAAGGACAGGCCGGGCTCGGCCGCGACATCCAGGCCAAGATCGGCCAGCAGTTGCGGTCGTATTACGACACGCTGATTGAGCCGACGCCGGACCGGTTTGCCGACCTCCTGCGTCAACTGGACAAGCCCGACAGCAAGGAAGGTTCGTGATGAGCCTCGACCCCGCCCTCCGAGAGCAAATTCTCGCCGCGGTCCCGAGCCTCCGCGCCTTCGCCATTTCGCTCAGCGGCAACGTCGACCGCGCGGACGATCTGGTGCAGGAGACGCTGTTGCGTGCGCTCGCCAACATCCATTCGTTCCAGCCGGGCACCAACATGCCGGCATGGCTGTTCACCATTCTGCGCAACCTGTTCCGCTCGGAGTATCGCAAGCGCCGGCGCGAGGTCGAGGACGCCGACGGCAGCTATGCCGACACGCTGAAGACCCATCCGGAGCAGACCAGCCACGTCGAGTTCAAGGAATTCACCGTGGCGCTCTCCAAGCTCCCGGAGGACCAGCGCGAGGCGCTGATCCTGATCGGTGCATCGGGGTTCTCCTACGAAGAGGCCGCCGAAATCTGCGGATGCGCGGTCGGCACCATCAAGAGCCGCGTCAACCGCGCGCGCACGCGGCTTGCAGGCCTGCTACACATCGACACGCCCAACGACTTCGGCCCCGACCGCGCCACGCGCGCGGTGTTGACCGGCGACGACGTCGCGTAGGTTTCAATCCAGTTCAGTCGCTCGAAATGCAAATCGCCCGGCTCTTGCCGGGCGATTGCTTTCGCGGGACCAGCGGGCGTAGCTGGACGGAACAGGCCGCCGGCCCGGGCGTTGCCCGCGGCGAAACTCAGGAGGCCCCATGCCCTCGTCGAATAGGCCCACGTCGAAGACCCCACACCGGGTGGCCGGACGCCTCGCCGCGCATTCCTCCCCCGGCGCCGGCGGATACCTCCACGCCCGACCCAGCCGGTTCACCGCCTTTGCCCTACACACCGCCCATCTCGCGGGCCGGCCGGGCACGTTCATTCTGGCGACCGCCATTATCTTCGTCTGGGCCGTCACCGGCCCGCTGTTCGGCTACAGCGACACTTGGCAGCTCGTCATCAACACCGGCATGACCATCGTCACGTTCCTGATGGTGTTCCTGATCCAGCACACGCAGAACCGCGACTCGCTTGCGTTCCAGATCAAGCTCGACGAACTGATCATCGCAATGGAGGGCGCGGAGAACCGCATGGCCGGCGCGGAAGACCTGTGCGACGCCGACCTCGAGGCCCTACACGACGCCTATCGCAAGCGCGCGTCGGAGGCGCTGGAAACCCTGGAGAAGCGCCGCGGCGTCCGGTAGCGGCGGCCGGGGATTTGCGACTCGCGGCAATCTTTGCAATCCATGCGGGCCATGATTGCGGCGCCGACCATTCTCGTCTTCGATTCCGGGCTTGGCGGGCTCACCGTATTCCGCGAGGTCGCCGCCGCGCGGCCGGACGTTCGCCTCGTCTATGCCGCCGACGACGCCTTCTTCCCCTATGGCCGCCAGGACGAGGCGGTGCTGGTCGCCCGCGTGATCGAGGTGATGGCGCAACTGATCGCCGCGCACCGGCCGGACCTGGTGGTGGTCGCCTGCAACACCGCCTCGACCCTGGTTCTCCCCCAGTTGCGCGAAAAATTCAAAGTGCCGTTCGTCGGCACGGTACCGGCGATCAAGCCGGCTTGCTCCGCCTCGAACAGCAAGCTCGTGTCGGTGCTCGGCACCGAAGCCACGGTTAAGCGCGAGTACACCCGCACGCTCATCCGCGAACATGGCAACAATTGCGCGGTGACGCTGGTCGGCTCGCCCCGGTTGGCCGAGCTGGCCGAGGCCGAGCTCAAGGGCGAGCCGGTGAGCGATCGCGACATTGCCGCCGAAATTGCGTCCTGTTTTGTTGCGGTCGACGGCCGGCGCACCGACACGGTGGTGCTGGCCTGCACCCATTATCCGCTGCTGCTGCTGCTGCTTCAACGGCTTGAAAGGCTCGCGCTGTGGCCGGTGAATTTCATCGACCCGGCCCCCGCCATCGCCCGCCGGGTGGTCGATTTGCTCGGCCCGGCAAGGCCGAGCGCCAACCCATTGCCCGCCCACGCGATTTTTACCTCCGGCAAAGCCCCGACCACCACCCTCGCCGCAGCTCTAGCCCGCTTCGGTCTCGCTGCGGGCGCACCAGCGCGTGTTTGACACCCCCCGCAAATCCCCCTAAATACGGCCCATCTCGCGGGCCGTAAGGCCCGCGCGGTGTTTCGCGACCCGCGGTTTTGCAAGTTTTCGCAAAGATTTTGCGCTTTGGCTGCAAAACCTGTCGGTTCCGGCAAGCCCGGGACAAAGGAGGGCGCGATCCTCAAACCAAGACCGACATGAGGACGCGATGACCAAGCGCCACGAGGCGAAGTACAAGATCGACCGTCGTATGGGCCAGAATGTCTGGGGCCGCCCGAAGAGCCCCGTCAACAAGCGCGAATACGGCCCCGGCCAGCACGGCCAGCGCCGCAAGAGCAAGCTCTCCGACTACGGCGTGCAGCTCAAGGCCAAGCAGAAGCTGCGCGGCTATTACGGCAACATCTCCGAGCGGCAATTCCGCGGCATCTATCAGGAGGCGCGGCGCCTGAAGGGCGACACCGGCGCCCACATGGTGGGCCTGCTGGAGCGCCGCCTCGACGCGGTGGTCTACCGCGCCAAGTTCGTGCCGACGGTGTTCGCGGCCCGGCAGTTCATCAACCACGGCCACGTCAAGGTGAACGGCCGCCGCGTCAACATCGCGAGCTTCGCGGTGAAGGTCGGCGACGTCATCGAGGTGAAGGACTCCTCCAAGCAGATGGGTCTGGTGCTCGAAGCGCGCGCCCTCGCCGAGCGCGATGTGCCGGAATATATCGAGGTCGACGAGAGCAAGATGACGGCGAAGTTTGTCCGCATCCCGACGATCACCGAGGTGCCCTATCCGGTGATGATGGAGCCGCACCTGATTGTCGAATATTATTCGCGCTGATCTGCGCGAGTTTTTTCAGAAGCGACGAAAGGCCGCCTTGCAGGCGGCCTTTTTGTTTGCCGGTTTTTTGGCCGAATCGTTCCGAGGGCGGCTGTGGATACCTGTGGGCGGGTACGACTTAAGTCTATGGAAATGACCGATATTGTACGTGTGTTTGTACCGATGCCCCATATCTATTAGATTACCGGCGCGACAAGTGGACTGATGCGTAACAACTTCCGCGATCGCAAAAGGGGAAATCGCTCATGAACGCAATACAGAATATGAAGTCCTGGATCGGTGCGTTGACCGATCTCGGCCTGATGCTGCTTGGCTTGGGTATCGTCTGCGCTCTGCTGGTGGGCGGCGCGAACATTCCGTTCTTCGGCAACGTCGCCGCCAACATCACGGCATTCGTGAAAGACCTCGGCAGTCAGGGCCTGGTCGGGCTGATCGCGCTCGGCTTCATCCTGTGGCTGTTCTCGAACCGCCAGACGGCGTAACGGGCTGCGGACCGTTGAACGCTTCACCGTGAGGTGAGCCAACCTGGGTGGGGAGCCTGCGCTCCCCACCTCCTTCGCATGATCCCCGGAAAGTGGAATCCGGTTTTCGGACAAGGATCATGCGCAAGCCATGCTTCGGGGGCGCGCATGCTGGAGTTTCTCGAAAAGACCCGGCGCTTTCTGTGGCTGTTCGTCGAGCTGGGATTTCTGACGATCCTGTCGGTGATCCTAATCTATCTGATCCTCGGCGAGAATTCCGGCGTCTTCGTCACGTCGGTGGCCGACAATGTCACGAAATTCGCCAACGGCGTGCCGACGCCGAGCCTGATCGGCATCGGCGTGATCCTCGCCATCATCTATCTGGTGATGCAGCGCATCCGGTAGCGCGAAACGAAATGGCCGGGGCAAGCCCGGCCACGACGCAGATCGAATCTGTGAAGCGCGCGAACACTACGCCGGCGCGTCGGCCTTCACCGGCAGGCCCTTGTCCTTCATCAGCGACTGCAACTCGCCGGCCTGAAACATCTCGCGCACGATATCGCAGCCGCCGACGAACTCGCCCTTGACGTAGAGCTGCGGGATGGTCGGCCAGTTCGAATAGCTCTTGATGCCGTTCCGCAAGTCTTCGTTCTCGAGCACGTTGAGCCCTTTGTAGGGCACGCCGAGATAGTCCAGGATCTGCACCACCTGCCCGGAAAAGCCGCACATCGGAAACTGCGGGGTGCCCTTCATGAACAGCACCACGTCATTGCCCTTCACTTCATTGTCGATGAACTGGTCGATGGCCATGGCCCTTGTCCTTTTCGCGCGTAGGTTGTTGTGCGCAATCGTCTTGAACTGAAATTACCCTTCCGGAAGCCCAGTCTGCAAGGCGAGCGCGTGCAGCGCACCCCCCATTTGGCCCTTCAGGGCGTTGTAAACAAGCTGGTGCTGCTGGACCCGCGATTTGCCCCGAAAACTCTCCGCCAGCACGGTCGCGGCGTAGTGGTCGCCGTCCCCCGCCAGGTCGCGGATCGTCACCTTGGCGTCGGGGATGCCGGCCTTGATCAGCGTCTCGATATCGTTGGCATTCATCGGCATGGAAGTGTCCCCGAATGCGCGCCCGGCCAGAAGTTAAACAGCGGCGGCTTGAGCACGAGCGCCTGAATCACAATGCGATTATGCCAAATTCGGGCCAAGCACGCCTCTGATATTCGACCAGCCGCCTGTGGACCGATTTGGCGGCCCGTTCAGACCGCACCGCTCATATAAGCCGGAAGCCAGCCTTCGAAACGGTCGACCAGTGCCTTGATGGCGATGGCGCGCTCGCCGGGAATGACAATGGTTTCGCCGCCCGTTGCGCCGATCCGGTACACCGGAACGCTCGCCTCCTGCACGCGCTGCATGACCGCCTCGGCGCGGTCGGCGGACACGGTTACCACATAGCGGGCCTGATCCTCGCCGAACCAGAAGGCGTGCCGAGGCGTATCCTCGGGCGCCGCCTCAAGCACGGCCCCGACCCCCGATGCCATCGCCATCTCGGCAACCGCCACCAGTAGCCCGCCGTCGGAAATGTCATGGGCCGCGCTGACAAGCCCCTCGCCGATCAGAGCGCGGACGATATCGCCGTTCTCGCGCTCCTCGATCAGATCGACCGGCGGCGGCGAGCCCTCCTCGCGGCCGCAGACATCGCGGAGGTAGAGCGACTGGCCGAGCCAGCCCTGCGTCTCGCCGATCAGCAGGATCGTCTCGCCGGCCGCCTTGAAGGCGAGCGTCGCCGACTTGGTGAAATCATTGAGCAGGCCCACGCCGCCGATGCTCGGCGTCGGCAGGATGCCGCGCCCCTGCGTTTCGTTGTAGAGCGAGACGTTGCCGGAGACGACAGGGAAGTCGAGCGCCTTGCAGGCCTCGGCGATGCCGCGCACGCAGCCCACCAACTGCCCCATGATCTCGGGCTTCTCGGGGTTGCCGAAATTCAGATTGTCGGTGATCGCAAGCGGCTGGCCGCCGACCGCGGTGATGTTGCGCCAGGCTTCCGCCACGGCCTGCTTGCCGCCCTCGTAGGGGTCGGCCTCGCAATAGCGCGGCGTGACGTCGACGGTCAGCGCCAGCGCCTTCGGCCCGTCCTCGACCCGCACCACCGCCGCATCCCCGCCCGGCCGCTGCACGGTGTTGCCCAGGATGACGTGATCGTACTGCTCCCAGACCCAGCGCTTGGAGCAAAGGTCCGGCGTGCCGATCAGCCTTTCCAGCGCGTCCGGCACCCGCATCGGCGGCGTGACGCTTGTGGCCTTCAACGCGGGCTTCTTCGGCGTGTCGATATACGGCCGGTCGTAGACCGGCGCCTCGTCGCCGAGCTCCTTGATCGGCAGATCGGCCATCACGTCGCCCGCATGCTTGACGATGAAGCGCTTGCTCGGCGTGGTGTGGCCGACGATGGCGAAGTCCAGCCCCCATTTCTTGAAGATCGCCTCGGCCTCCTTCTCCGGCTTGAGCACCATGAGCATGCGCTCCTGGCTTTCCGAGAGCATCATCTCGTAGGCGCTCATACCGGTCTCGCGGCACGGCACCTTGTCGAGTTCGAGATCGACGCCGAGATTGCCCTTGGCGCCCATCTCCACCGCCGAGCAGGTGAGCCCCGCGGCGCCCATGTCCTGGATCGCGATCACGCAGCCCTTGACCATGATCTCCAGGCAGGCTTCGAGCAGAAGCTTCTCGGAGAACGGATCGCCGACCTGCACGGTCGGGCGCTTCTCCTCGGCGCCCTCGCCGAACTCGGCGGACGCCATGCTGGCGCCGTGGATGCCGTCGCGTCCGGTCTTCGAGCCGAGATAGACGATCGGCATGCCGACGCCCGACGCGGCCGCGTAGAAAATCTTGTCCTTTTTCGCCAGGCCCACCGCCATGGCGTTGACCAGGTTGTTGCCGTCGTAGCGGGTGTGGAAGCGCACCTGGCCGCCGACGGTCGGCACGCCGAAGGAATTGCCGTAGCCGCCGACGCCGGCCACCACGCCGGACACAAGATGCCGGGTCTTGGGGTGATCGGGATCGCCAAAGCTCAGCGCATTGAGGCAGGCGATCGGCCGCGCGCCCATGGTGAACACGTCGCGCAGGATGCCGCCCACGCCCGTTGCCGCGCCCTGGTAGGGCTCGATGTAGCTCGGATGGTTGTGGCTCTCCATCTTGAACACCACCGCGAGCCCGTCGCCGATGTCGATCACGCCGGCGTTCTCGCCCGGCCCCTGGATCACGCAGGCGCCCTTGGTCGGCAGGTTGCGCAGGTGCACCTTCGATGACTTGTACGAGCAATGCTCGTTCCACATCGCCGAGAAGATGCCGAGCTCGGTGAAGCTCGGTTCCCGGCCGATCAGGTCGAGAATGCGCTGATACTCTTCGGGCTTGAGGCCGTGTTCGGCGACCAGCGCGGGGGTGATGGGAGGTTCGTTGGGGATCACGGCCGATATGTAACGTGCGCGGCCGCCGATTTCACCCGTTGACTGCGGGCATCCACTCCTAATTATTCCGCTTGTCTGCCTGCAAACGAGGCGGGACCGCTTGTCGCAGCAAGACCTATTTGTCGCGACCGAGAAAGAACATGCCGGCGTAGATCTTGCGGCGCGTGCCCTCGCTCAGGCGCGCGATCGCGAGATGCAGCGTTTCCAGCGTCAGGCAGGGCTTGCCCGGTTCAGTACTCCCGGTGCTGAGATAGGCCCCGGTGCTAACGTCCCGCAGATTCAGCCCTTCCCGCCCGAGCGATGCCTCGAACGCCCGCATCTCCTCGGCGGTCAGCGGATCGACCGGCTTTGTGTTCGACATGCCCTCCACGATGGCCTGGAACCGGTAGAGCGTGCCGAGCCGCATCATCTGCCGCACGCTTTCGGGTTGCGGCCCTTGGGCCGGCGTGTCGTCCTTGCCGAGCATCTTCATGCAGAAGCCGGCGCCTTCGGTGCCGAGCGCGTGGAACAGGCTCGCCTCGTTGGCGGCAAGCCTGTCGATGGTCGGCATGCTGGCCCAGACCCCGTGCCGCAACTTGCCGCGCATGATCTCCTGGATGCGCTCGTCCAGTTCCAGGCCGAACGCCTGATCCGACACGCCCTCATTGCGGCGGCGGACCGCCACCGCGATCAGATCGTTGTATTCGCCGTTGAAATTCTGCTTCAGCAGCGCCTGAAGCTCGGCGTGCTCCGACAGAGCGATCTCCGCCTCGATGCTCGCCGGCGTGGCCATCGGCGGCGGCGCGGGCGGTGGTGGTGGTGGCGGCACCACGGCCGGCACGGCCGGGCCGGACGGCATGGCGGTTCTTGCCGGCGGCAGGACGGCGTCCCCGGTGCGTGAGCTCAGCGCGGCATAGAATCCGCCGAAGGCCACCAGCACCAAGCCGATTACGACCGCGATAAGGATGCGGGGGTCCATGACGCGTCTCTGCTCAACAAGCTGCCCGCTCTGACCGATTCAATCGAGCAATCGGAGTGTAGCCGTTTTCCCGAGCATGATCTTGCCCGAAAACCGGTTCCCACTTTTCGGGATCATGCTGCAATCGGCGCTTCAGGCGACTTTTGCAAAATGCTGCGTCAGGCCGGCGAACAGGCCGCGCCCGTCGGTCGGACCGATCGCGGTTTCGACATGGTTCTCGGGATGCGGCATCAGGCCCAGCACGTTTCCACGCTCGCTCAGGATTCCGGCAATCGCGTTGGTGGCGCCATTGATGTTCCAGCGCGGATCGAGCTTGCCGTCTGGCGCCACATAGCGGAACGCCACCCGGCCGTCGCCCTCGAGCCGCGTCACGGTCTCGCTGTCGGCGACGTAATTGCCCTCGCCGTGCGCCACCGGCACGCGGATCACCTGGCCGGCGTTGTAGTCGCGCGTGAACGGCGTGTCCGAACGCTCGACCCGGAGATAAACGTCCTTGCAGATAAAACGGAGCGCGGCGTTGCGCATCAGCACGCCGGGGAGAAGTCCCGACTCGCACAGGATCTGAAAGCCGTTGCACACGCCAAGCACGAGCCCGCCGCGTCCGGCATGCGCCCGCACCGCGTCCATGATCGGGGCGCGCGCCGCGATCGCGCCGCAGCGCAGATAGTCGCCGTATGAAAAGCCGCCCGGAATGACCACAAGGTCGGTGCCTGGCGGCAACTCGGTGTCGGCGTGCCACACCATGCTGGGCTCGGCGCCCGACACGAGCTTGAGCGTGCGCGCCATGTCGCGCTCGCGATTGATGCCGGGAAAGACGACGACGGCGGATTTCATCGGCGATTGTCCATCAGTTCAAAGGCTCTGTGTTCCCGGCTGGGGCCGCGGCGGCGCCGGCGGCCCTTCCTCGATCTGCATGACTTCGACGAACTGGTCCAGCGCCTTCTGCGCCAATTCCCGGCTCGGCGACGAGGACTGGATGCGGATCATGAGGGGACCCGCGAAAATGATGGCGGTCTGGATGAAGGACGACGCCTGCCCGCGCGAGAACTTGCTTTCGTTGATGACGGATGGATAACCCTTCAGCGTCGCGGTCCTGGACACCAGAGTTTCGATCTTCTCCGTTCCGTCCGAGAGGACCTCGCGCGCCGCGCCGGCCGCACGGATGCTCTTGGGCAGATCGATCTTGGCGAATTTTTCGAGCGCCTCGGGGTTGGGGGTTTTCGTCGGACTTTTCGAAAATATGAACGAGACGGTTTGCGGATCGGCGCAAGCCAGCGGCTTGCATTTGAAAATGCGCTGCGAACCGTTTGCCGACCGTTGTGCGTTCCATTTGTCCGGTTCGGGTGCCCGCGTGGTGACACGCATGCTGCCCGGCTTGATCGGCTTTGCCCGGTCGTCACCGCCGGTCTGCGCGAACGACGAGGCTGGAGCGAGAACCAGGAGGCAAAGAGCAGTCGCAACCCAATGGGCTTTCATCTCGCATCCGCCGGTGGCGCGCTCCAAGCCGCCACTACCATGCCCCGATTATCCCAGCACCTCGACCCGATAGTTCTCGATCACCGTGTTGGCGAGCAGCTTGTCCGCCGCGTCCTTGAGCGCCGCTTCCACCTGCGCCCGGTCGGTGCCCTCGACCTCGATGTCGAACACCTTGCCCTGGCGGACGCTCGCCACGCCGGCGACGCCGAGCGACTTCAATGCGCCCTCGATCGCCTTGCCCTGCGGGTCGAGGATGCCGGTCTTGAGCGTGACGGTGACGCGTGCCTTCATTTCAAGGTTGAGATAGAGGGGATTTCCTCCCCCCGCAACCTCCGGCGGCCTTGAGTCCCCCGCAATTCTAGGCGGGCACGGCCTGCGATTGCCCAAGCATCCGGCCGCGGCCCGTCACATGACCGCTGTCGCCGGCGAGCCGCATGGCCTTCCAGAACGCCGATTGCGTGCTGGTGACCACCGGAATGCCGTGCCGCTTCTCGATCGGCTCGGCGCAGCCGAGCGTCAGCAAGCCGCCGCAGGAGATCAGCACGGCGTCGGCCTGGCCCGCCTCGGTGACGGCCTTGGAGCTCAGCTCGATGATGTCGTGTTCGCTCTTCTTGCCGGGCTCGCCGAAGCCGAACAGGCCGAACCCCTCCAGCGCCAACACCTCAAAGCCAGAGCGCCGCAGAAAATCGGCCAGCCGGTTGTTGACCTCGTCGGCATAGGCGGTGG
>CAMAWG010000114.1 GCA_945861855.1 Rhodoplanes serenus | reverse complement strand
AGGGACAGGCGGCAATCCAGTCGCAATCGTGGTAATTCTCTTCATGGCGTTGCGTTGCTTTCCTTTCGTGGATTCGACACCCCGAGCCTACCGGCTCAAGGCGAGCAACGCCGCTCCTCCTATTTCAACATTGATCGGGACATTCCCCCCAATGTGCGCCGAGTACGGTAAATTAACGCTTAACGTGGCTTTTGCGGGACATTGTGGCGGCGATTTCGGCTCACCGCGCGCCCGGCGCGAGTTCCAGAACGGCCGCCGCAAGCTGGTCGAAATGGCCGATCAGCCGGTCGGGGGCCAGTTCCCGGATCGGCGTTTTGCTGTAGCCGAAATCGACCGCCACGACCGGGATGCCGGCGGCGCGGGCGGTGGCGATATCGGTGCCGGAATCCCCCACCATGACCGCGCGCTGCGCGTCGCCCCCGGCTGCGCGGATGGTCCGGCGCAGGATCTCGGGGTCGGGCTTTTGCATCCCGAAGGTGTCCTGGCCGCAGATCGCGGCAAAGCGCCCGGTGAGGCCGAGCGCGTCGAGGAGGAGCCGCGACAGCCCTTCAAGCTTGTTGGTGCAGACCGCAAAGCGGCAATCGCGGGCGGCCAGCCGGTCGAGAGCGGCATCGAGACCGGGGAAGGGCTGCGACCGGTCGGCAATATGGGCCGCGTAATACGCAATGAAATCGGCAAACATCCGGTCGATCTCACCGGCTGACGCTGGCCGGCCCTCGAACTTGAGCCCGCTTTCGATCATCCGGCGCACGCCGCCGCCAATCATGTTGCGTGCGGTCGCGTATTCGACCGGCGGCAGCCCTTCGCGGGCGAACACGACATTCAAGGTCTCGATCAGGTCGGGCGCGGTGTCGACCAGAGTGCCGTCGAGGTCGAAGACGACGGTGAGTGCGGCCATGCTTTTCGGCTATCCTTTTGACTATCCTTGGGGGTGCAAACGCGGGTAAGAACCGCCGGCAGCAAATCGCTGACGTTCATCTCACGAAGTTCATGGACATCGAAGCGCAGAAACGTCAAGCTGCGGCTGTCGCGGTCGAGTGGGTGCGGCCGGGCATGCGGCTCGGCCTCGGCACCGGATCGACGGCGAGGCATTTCGTCGAGCTTCTGGCCGAGCGGGTGCGCGGCGGCCTGAACGTCGTCGGCGTGCCGACATCGGAGACGACGCGCGCCGACGCGCAACGGCTCGGCGTGCCGCTGACCACCCTGGACGAGACGCCCGAGCTCGATATGACCGTCGACGGCGCCGACGAGATCGGCCCCGACCTGACCCTGATCAAGGGCGGCGGCGGCGCGCTGCTGCGGGAAAAGATCGTGGCGGCGGCCTCCGCCCGGATGGTGGTGATCGCCGACGAGAGCAAGTGGGTCAAAATGCTGGGCCGCTTTCCCCTGCCGGTCGAGGTCATGCCGTTCGGCCTGGCCGCAACCCGGCGCAAGGTCGAGGCCGCGGCCGCATCGGCCGGGTGTCCAGGCCCGGCCGTGCTCCGGCAGGGCAGGGATGGCCACGCTTTCGTCACGGATGGCGGGCACTGGATATTGGACGCCTCGCTGGACCGGATTCCCGATGCTAGATTGCTGGCCGAACGGCTATCGATCATTCCCGGCGTCGTCGAGCACGGTCTCTTTATTGGGCTTGCCCAAGCCGCCATACTCGCCGGCCCAGCCGGCGCCCGTGTCGTCGAGCGGTCGTGACCGCAGGCGGCCCGGGTTCACAAGGAGTCATGCCGCCATGTTCGTTGGTTTCATTTCCCGCAGTCTTGTTCTCCGGACTTTCGGCGCAGCCGCCGTCGCGTGCCTCGTATTGGCGCATAGTGCGCAGGCTCAACAGCAGCCGTCCGCGGCGACGGTCGCGCTTGCCGGCCAGATTCTCGAGGCCAAGGGCGCCTATGCCGCGTTCGACCCGGTGGTCGATGGCGTGATCCGCTACAACAAGGCCGCGTTCCAGCGGATCAATCCCAACCTGGGCAAGGACCTGGACGCGGTCGAAGCGCAACTGACCAAGGAGTTCACCGCGAAGCGGCAGGAGGCGCGTCTCGAGGTCGCACGCGCCTACGCGCTTCAATTCAGCGAGCAGGAGCTCAGGGATATGCTGGCCTTCTTCAAGGGTCCCCTGGGCAAGAAGATGATCGATGCGGAGCCCAAGGCCTTTGACGAGATCAACAAGCGGATGCAGGTCTGGGCGGATAAATTCGCGGAAGAGGTCAACGTGAGAATGCGTGCCGAGATGAAGAAGAGGGGCCACACCGAGTTCTGACCGCCGGTCGTCGGCGGCAGACGTGGCGGAGAAAATGTCGGAAGAGGTCGATCTGTTCGTCATCGGCGCGGGATCGGGCGGCGTGCGCGCCGCCCGCATTTCGTCCGGCTATGGCGCCCGCGTGACGATCGCCGAGGAGTATCGCGTCGGCGGCACCTGCGTGATCCGCGGCTGCGTGCCGAAGAAGCTCCTGGTCTATGCCTCGCGCTTTGCCGACGAGTTCGAGGACGCGGCCGGTTACGGCTGGACCCTGTCGGAGCCCAAATTCGACTGGCCGACGCTGATCGCTAACAAGGACCGCGAGATCGCGCGGCTGGAAGCGGCCTATACCGCCAATCTCGATCGCGCCAAGGTCAAGATCGTCAAGAGCCGCGCCGAGATCGTCGATCCGCACACCGTCAGGCTCACCGCGACCGGCGAGACCGTCCGGGCCAGGCACATCCTGATCTCGACCGGCGGCGCGTCCTCGCTCGGCAAGGACATCGAGGGCCACGAGCACGTCATCTCGTCGAATGAGGCCTTCGATCTCAAGGAACTGCCCAGGCGCATCCTGATCCAGGGCGGCGGCTATATCGCGGTCGAGTTCGCCGGCATCTTCAACGGGCTCGGGTCCGAGGTGACGCTGGTCTATCGCGGCGACAACATCCTGCGCGGCTTCGACGAGGACGTGCGCAATCACCTGCGAACCGAGCTTGAAAAGCGCGGCATCAAGATCGTCACCAAAGCCATCGTCGAGGGCATCGAGAAGGTCGATCGTGGCCTGTGCGTTCAGCTTTCCGATCACGAGGACATCGTTGTCGACAAGGTCATGTTCGCGACCGGCCGCCGCCCCAATGTCAAAGGCCTCGGCCTCGAAGCCGCTGGCGTCAAGCTCGGGCGGGCCGGCGCGATCGAAGTCAACGAATTCTCGCAGACCAACGTGCCGCACATCTACGCCGTCGGCGATGTCACCGACCGCGTCGCGCTCACGCCGGTCGCGATCCGCGAAGGCCACGCCTTCGCCGACACGGTGTTCGGTAACAAGCCGACGCGCGTCGATCACACCAACGTCCCGACCGCGGTGTTCTCCGAGCCCGAATGCGGCGTGATCGGCCTCACCGAGGCGCAGGCCTGCGAGCAGCTCGCCAAGGTCGACATCTACAAGACCTCGTTTCGGCCGATGAAGGCGACGCTCTCGGGCCGCGACACCCGCATCTTCATGAAGCTCGTGGTCGACGGCCACAGCGACCGCGTGGTCGGCGCCCATATCGTCGGGCCGGACGCCGGCGAGATGATCCAGCTCATCGGCATCGCGGTGAGGATGAAGGCGACCAAGGCCGACTTCGACGCCACCATGGCGGTGCATCCGACTGCCTCGGAAGAGCTCGTGACGATGCGCGAAAAGACCTCAAGCCACGTCCGCCAGGCGGCGGAATAGCTCAAGTTCTCAGATATTTGCTGGGTTTGCGGGCGGCCTGCGGCAGCGCTGGATATTCCGTCCGCTGCTCGTTATAAGTCCCCGTTCCGACAAGCGAAATTCGAACGGTGGGAGTGTTGCGTCGTGGCCGAGCGTTGGACGCGAGAGAGCTGGCGAAACAAGCCGATTGTCCAGGTGCCAGAGTACCCGGACATGGCGGCGCTGCAGGCTGTCGAGAAGCAGCTCGCGAGCTACCCGCCGCTGGTGTTTGCCGGCGAGGCGCGCAACCTCAAGGAGCAGCTCGGCCGCGTCGCGTCGGGCGAAGGCTTCCTGCTGCAGGGCGGCGACTGCGCCGAGAGCTTCACCGACCCGAGCGCCAACAACATCAGCGCCAACAACATCCGCGACTTCCTGCGCGTGTTCCTGCAGATGGCGGTGGTGCTGACCTATGCGGCCGCGGTGCCGGTGGTGAAGGTCGGCCGCATCGCCGGCCAGTTCGCCAAGCCGCGTTCCTCGCCGTTCGAGAAGAAGAACGGCCAGGAGCTGCCGAGCTATCGCGGCGACATCATCAACGGGCCGGAGTTCACCGCCGCCGCGCGCGTGCCCGATCCGCAACGGCTGATCGAGGCGTTCCGCCATTCCGCCTCGACGCTCAACCTCATCCGCGCGCTCACCCACGGCGGCTATGCCAGCCTCGGCCGCGTGCATCAGTGGCTGCTCGATGTCGATCCCAAGAGCAGCCAGCGCTATCTCGAATTGGCCGACCGCATCTCGGAGGCGCTGGCCTTCATGCAGGCCTGCGGCCTCGATCTCGAGAAGCATCCGGAGCTCAAGACCACCGACTTCTACACCAGCCACGAGGCGCTGCTGCTCGGCTACGAGCAGGCGCTGACGCGCGAGGACTCGACTCGGCCCGGCACCTGGTGCGCCACCTCCGCGCATATGGTGTGGATCGGCGACCGCACCCGGCAGCCCGACCACGCCCATGTCGAGTTCTGTCGCGGCATCATGAATCCGCTCGGCCTCAAGTGCGGTCCCTCGTCCAAGGTGGACGAGATGCTGCGCCTCATGGACGTGCTCAACCCGGAAAACGAGCCCGGCCGGCTCACACTCATCGTCCGGCTCGGCGCCGACAAGGTCGGCGAAATGCTGCCGCAGATGATCCGCTCGGTGAAACGCGAGGGCAGGTCGGTGGTGTGGTCATGCGACCCGATGCACGGCAACACCATCACGGCGACGACCGGCTACAAGACCCGGCCGTTCGACCTGATCCTCAAGGAGGTGAAGTCCTTCTTCTCGATCCATGCGTCCGAAGGCACGCATGCCGGCGGCGTCCATCTCGAAATGACCGGGCAGAACGTGACCGAGTGCACCGGCGGCGCGCATGCGATCACCGACGAGGGACTCAACGCGCGCTATCACACGCTGTGCGACCCGCGGCTCAACGCCGAGCAGGCGATCGAAATGGCCTTCCTGATGGCCGACCTGCTCAAGCAGGAGCGCGCCTTGCGCGGCAAGCCGTTGCCGGCCGTGGCCGGCCTCTGACGGCGACGCGAACGTGCTGCGACTTCTCAAGGCGACGCTCAACAGCTGGAACGGCCTGCGCGCCGCGGCGCGCAGCGAAGAGGCGTTTCGTCAGGAACTTGTCGCGCTCCTGATTGCGGTGCCGGCGGCGTTCCTGGTCGCGACCGATACCTGGCGGCGCGTCGCACTGATCGGCGTCGTCCTGCTGCTGATGATCGTCGAGCTTCTCAACACCGCGGTGGAGAAGCTGTCCGATCACGTCACGCCGCACCACCATGACGCCATCGGCCGCATCAAGGATATGGCATCCGCCGCGGTCGGGCTGTCGCTGCTGCTGGCCGGAATCGTTTGGCTTGTCGCGCTCGCCGAGCGTTTCGGTTTGCTGTAGATCATCGGTATGAATGCCCGACCCGCAGACCACCTGAAGATCGCCCTGGCGCAGCTCAATCCGGTGGTCGGCGACGTCGCCGGCAATGCCGACAAGGTGCGACGTGCGCGCGACCAGGCAGCCACGATGGGCGCCGACATCCTGGCGTTTCCCGAACTGTTCCTTGCCGGCTATCCGCCGGAGGACCTGGTGCTCAAGCCGGCGTTCCAGGCCGCCTGCCGCGCGGCGGTCGAGGCGCTGGCGCGAGAGAGCGCGAGCGGGCCCGCGCTGCTCGTCGGCACGCCCTGGGTCGAGGATGGCAAGCTCTACAACGCCTATGCGCTGCTTTCGGGCGGCATGATCGAGGCGCTGCGCTTCAAGGTCGACCTGCCGAACTACGGCGTGTTCGACGAAAAGCGGGTGTTCGCGCCGGGACCGATGCCGGGGCCGATCCTGGTCAAGGGTGTGCGGATCGGCATCCCGATATGCGAGGACATCTGGGGCGCCGAGGTGGTCGAGTGCCTGAGCGAGACCGGCGGCGAAATTCTCCTGGTGCCGAACGGCTCGCCCTACTGGCGCGGCAAGACCGAGCACCGGCTCAACATCGCGGTCGCGCGCGTGGTCGAGTCGGGACTGCCGCTGATCTATCTCAACATGGTGGGCGGGCAGGACGAACTCATCTTTGACGGCGCGTCGTTCGTGCTCAACGCCGACCGCAGCGTCGGCGCGCAGCTTCCGACCATGCGCGAGGCTGTGGCGTTGACACAGTGGAAGCGCGAGGCCGGCGCCTGGCGCTGCGTCGAAGGGCCGATGGCGCCGGCGGACGAGAGCGACAGGACCGATTACGCCGCCTGCGTGCTGGGCTTGCGTGACTACGTGGACAAGAGCGGTTTCAAGGGCGTGGTGCTTGGGCTCTCCGGCGGCATCGATTCTGCCTTGTGCGCAGCGCTTGCAACCGACGCGCTGGGCGCCGCTCGCGTGCGCTGCGTGATGCTGCCCTACCGCTTCACCTCGCAGGATTCGCTCACCGATGCGGCCCAATGCGCCAAGGCGCTCGGCGTGCAATACGACATCCTGCCGATCGAGAGCGCCGTCCTCGGTCTTGAGAAAGCGCTCGAACCGGCGCTCAAGGGGCTGCCCCGCGACGTCACCGAGGAAAACCTGCAGGCGCGCGCGCGCGGCACCATCCTGATGGCGATCTCCAACAAGTTCGGGCTGATGGTGGTGACGACCGGCAACAAGTCGGAAATGTCGGTCGGCTATGCCACGCTCTACGGCGACATGAACGGTGGGTTCAATCCGATCAAGGATCTCTACAAGACCCAGGTGTTTCGCCTGTCGCGTCTGCGCAACTCCTGGAAGCCGGAGGGCGCGCTCGGGCCTGACGGCGAGATGATTCCGGAGAACGTGATCGTCAAGCCGCCGACCGCGGAGTTGCGCGAGAACCAGAAGGACCAGGACTCGCTGCCGCCCTACGACATGCTCGATCAGATTCTGGAAGCCCTGGTTGAGCGCGAGGAGCCGGTGGCGGCGATCGTCGCGGCGGGCTTCGAGCGCGACACGGTGCTCAAGGTCGAGCGCCTCCTGCACTTCGCGGAATACAAGCGGCGGCAGGCCGCGCCCGGCGTCAAGGTGACGCTGAAGAACTTCGGCCGCGACCGCCGCTATCCGATCGTCAACCGTTTCCGCGATACCGGCGCGCCGTTGCCGCAACCCGACCGCGCGCTGCTCAAGGCGGGCGCCGCGGCCAAGACCGAAGCCTTCGACTTCTAAGAATTCTTAGCGGGCGGGGATAAACGTCGGCCCGACCGCGCGCACCGTGCGGTTGGGATCGGGCTTGGACGGCTCCTCGACCGGCGCCGCACTGGCGGCGGGAGCCGCTGTCGGATTGGCTGCCGCGGCAGGAGCGGGCGCCGGAGCAGGAGTTCCCGGCCGCGCAGCGGCGGCCGGAGCCGGCCGGATCGGCCTTCCTTGCGCATCGACGCGCGGCTGCGAGAGCTGGCGGGCGCGCTGCTCGTTCACCACGATGTCGCCCTGCTCGATGGTGCCGTCCTCGACGTTCTTCAGCGCCTGCGACCAGGATTCGCCGGGGCGGCGGCAACTGCAGCTCTGATCGAGCGCGGTGCGGTAGCGGAACGCATTCGGCATCGCCGTGTAGGGCTGCTGGCTGACGACCGAGACCGCCTGGTTGATGTCCTCGCCGGGATTGCGATGGGAGAACAGCATGACCTCGGCGGCCGGACAGGAATTGCGGCAGGCCTTCTCGTCATCGGCAAAGCGGCTCGCATTGGTGGCGGCTGAAATCGGATAATAGAAGCCGTCGCAGGTGCGCACGCAGAGGGTGCGGAAGGTGCCGCTCGGCATCGATAGTCCCGGGGCGTCGCCGCCCGGCGTGAAGATCGACTTCGGCCCGAACAGGGAATCGAGCAGCCCGCCGCTGCGGGCCGGCTGCGGCGCCGCCACCTGCTGCTGGTACTGCTGGCCGCAATTGTTCTGCGCCAGCGCCACCAGGATGGCGCGGCGCTGGCCCTCGCGCTCGGATGAGGGATCGCCGCGCAGCCGCTCGATGTCAGTCAGGATACGATCGAGGTTGCCGCGCATCTGCTGGATCTTGGTGTTGAGCGGCGCGCACTGGGCCTGCTGCCCGCTGAACAGAACGAAGAAGCTGTTGCCTTCGCAGCCAGCGCGCCGGGCGGCAGCCTCCTGGCGGTCGAGCTCGGTCTGCTGATTGCCCGCGGCGTCCTCGAGCTTGCGGATCTGATCGGCGCGGGAGGAATCGGCGGCGCCGCGATCGAAGGCCTGAAGCTGCGCCTCAAGCCGGGAGCAATAGGGGCTGGCCTGCGGCTGCTGCTGCGCATGCGCGGGCAATAGCGCCGCGACGACGGCGGCGATGGGCAGGAGCACGCGGCACCAAGTCAAATTCATCCGTATTTCCCATTCCCCGGTGGGGCTGCGACGCACGCCCTTCGGCCGACTTTGAGGCCCGAATGGTGTCCAAAGTTTGGACGCCCGCCGCCGAGTCTATCAAGATTCGGCGGATTGGGCCTTCTCCGTGCTGGCCGCCACCGGCAGGCCCGGCCGCCGCGATTCGGCCAGCAAATTCCACAACACGCCGCAGATGATCAGTCCGGCGCCGGCGAACACGAATCCGTCGAGCATTTCTCCGTAAAACATCCAGCCCACCAGCGCAATCAACGGGATGCGGAGGAAATCGAGCGGAACCACGACGGTGGCGTCGCCGGAGCGGAACGCCTGCGTCAGGCAGTAGTGCGACGTGAGGCCGACGGCGCCCAGCGCAAGCGTGGGGATCAGCAGGTCGGCGCCGAGGCGGAACACGAATAGCGAAGGGCCGCCGGTCGCCGCCACCACGCTCGGCCAGGCCAGCGCCATCGGCAGTTGCATCAGGTTCATCCAGAACATGATGGAGAATGTTCCGACTCGGTTGGTCAGTTGCTTGGTGACGATCAGCGAGATCGCAAAGGTGAACGCCGCGAACAGAACCAGCAGCGCCGCCGGCTGGAAGCTCGCGAGCCCCGGCCGCACAATCACCAGCACGCCGAGGAAGCCCAGCACCACGCTGCCGGCGCGGCTCTTGGTCATGCGCTCGCCCAGGATCAGTGCGGCCAAGAGCGCCACCCATGCCGGCGTCGTGAATTCGAGCGCGAACACAGTGGCGAACGGCAGCAGCGTCACCGCCAGCGCCCAACTGAACTGCCCGACGAAATGCGTGGTGTTGCGCGCGATGTGGAAGCCCATATGCCGCAGCGCCAGTTCGCGCCGAAGCTCCGGGCGCACGGCAACCAGCGCGAGCAGCACGAACAGGCCAAAGCCCGAGCGGATCGTCAGAATTTCAAACGTATTGAGCTGCTGGCCGAGCGCACGGATGGCGAGCGCGCTGATCGAAAACGAGATCAGTGCGCCGGTCATCCATAAAACGACACGGCCGAGTTGCGGTGTGGCCACGCTTTGCTTCTTTGGCTGATGGGGGCGGGGCCGCCTTGTAGCAGGCGGCCGGGGCGCCGTCACTCGGCGTCGGGCTGGTTTTCCGGACGCGCCTTGTCGAAGGCCGGCAGCTTCTGCAACTCGCCGTCGGCGGCGATGAGCTTCGGGAACGCGTCCAGCGGAACCTTGAGCCGCCGCGCGTTGTACATCTGCGGCACCAGGTAGATGTCCGCGAGCGTGACGCTGTCGCCGAAGCAATAGGGGCCGGGCCGGATCATGGTTTCGAGCGCGGTGAAGCCCTCGATGATCCAGTGGTGATACCAGGCATCGATCGCAGGCTGCTCCTGTTTCAGCACGCGCTTGAGGTATTGCAGCGGGGCGAGGTTATCGAGCGGATGGATGTCGCAGCCGATCACGGCTGCGAAGGCGCGCACCTTCGCGCGCGCGATCGGGTCCGTGGGCAGGAACGCGGGCTTGGGATGGATCTCGTCGAGATACTCGATGATCGCCGGCGACTGCATCAGGATTTCGCCGCTGTCGAGAACCAGCGACGGCACGCGGCGCTGCGGATTGACCGCGCGATATTCCGGCGAATGCTGTTTGCCGCCTTCCCGGGTGAGATGGATGGAGATCTGCTCAGGCGCAATGCCCTTCAGGTTGAGGGCGATGCGCACCCGGTAGGCGGCTGACGAGCGGAAATAGGTGTAGTGCTTCATGGTACTCCCCGGCGCGGGACGATGGAACGGACTCGCGGGGATACTAACCGGCGGCCTTGCCCTTTGCGAATTCCGCGGCGAGCTGGGTCGAGCGCTCGGTCAGGCGGTCGACCGCGCGGTCGAATGCTGCACGGTCGGCGGCGTCCACAACCTCGGACAGGCGGTTGGCGAAATCGAGCGCGACCGGCGCGAGGTCGTCATACATGGTGCGGCCGGCAGGCGTCAGCGCCAGGAAGGATTCCCGCAGGTCGGTGCGGTTGGCCCGCCGCGTGACGAGCTTGCGCTTTTCCAGAAGCGCGACCGCGCGCGAGACCTTGGTCTTGTGCATGTGGCTGTGGCCACCGATCGCCTTGCCGGTCATCATGCCGTACTGGCCGAGCGTGACCATGACGCGCCATTCCGGCACGCCGATGCCGTAGCGGTCGGCGTAGATGCGCGAGAGCGCCTGCGAAACCAGGCTCGCCACCACGTTGAGACGGTAGGGAAGGAACTGCTCGAGCTTGAGCGGCGCGCTGTCGCCACGGCCCATATCGGCACGGATCGCGTCCGCACCGTCGTCGGACGGAACGTTGTTCATGGTCGCTCCGCCCCCCTCGGGCCACGACGTCCGGCGGTCCGTTGACCGGGCCTGCCACTTTCACCGAAAGCTTGGCGGAAGTTCCGGTTAGGCACAACCGCGCTGGATTGGCGAGAAGTTGCAGCGGCCTGCATGCCCATGCACCGTCCCCGAACGGGTTGTTCTTAAGATAGCAAGCCGCTAGACTTGGTTACGTCCGAAACTAAAGTCATTCCAAACTGAGATCAAGAACTAACAAGCCAGGACTGGCGCAGGCAAGGGCGGGAGCGCGCATGGCGGCGAAATACATGTCCGGGTTCGGCAACGGCTTCGAGACCGAGGCGCTAGCCGGCGCGCTTCCGGTCGGCCGCAACTCGCCGCAGAAGGTGAACTACGGCCTCTATGCCGAGCAATTGTCCGGCTCGCCATTCACCGCGCCGCAGGCGACCAACCAGCGCACGTGGCTCTACCGCATCCGGCCGACGGTGCGGCACACCGGCCGGTTCGAGAAAATCTCCTCGGGCTTCGTCCGCACCGCGCCCGCCCACGACAAGACCGATCTGCCGCTCGGGCCGTTGCGCTGGTCGCCGACGCCGATCCCGAAGAAGGCGCTCACCTTCGTCACTGGGCTGTACACGGTGACCACGGCCGGCGACGCGGATGCGCAGGCCGGGATGGCGAGCCATGTGCTGCTCGTGACCAAGTCGATGGAGCGCGAGCACTTCTTCAACGCCGATGGCGAGATGCTGATCGTCGCCCAGCAGAACAAGCTGCGCTTTCGCACCGAGTTCGGCGTCATCGACATCGAGCCGGGCGAGATCTGCGTTATCCCGCGCGGTGTGATCTTCCGCGTCGAGCTGATCGACGGGCCGGCCCGCGCCTACGTCTGTGAGAACTACGGCGGCGCTTTCAAGCTGCCCGACCGCGGCCCGATCGGGGCGAACTGCCTCGCCAACGCGCGAGACTTCCTCTGCCCGGTCGCGGCCTACGAGGATGTCGAGAAGCCCTGCACGCTCTATGTGAAGTGGGGCGGCGAAATCTACCGCACCAAGGTGCCGCATTCGCCGCTCGACGTCGCGGGCTGGCACGGCAACTATTATCCCTACAAGTACGACCTGCGGCGGTTCTCGCCGGTCGGTGCGCTCCTGTTCGATCATCCCGATCCGTCGATCTACACGGTGCTGACGTCGCCGTCGGAGACGCCCGGCACCGCGAACATCGACTTCGTGATCTTCCCGGAGCGATGGGCGGTGGCGGAGAACACCTTCCGCCCGCCGTGGTATCACCGCAACCTCATGTCGGAGTTCATGGGGCTCGTGTACGGCGTGTATGACGCCAAGCCCGAGGGCTTCGTGCCGGGCGGCATGAGCCTGCACAACCAGATGCTGCCGCATGGGCCCGACAGCGACGCTTTCGAGGGGGCAAGCAACGCCGAGCTGAAGCCGGTCAAGCTCACCAATACTCTCGCCTTCATGTTCGAGACGCGCTTTCGCCAGCGCATCACCCAATACGCCGCAGAGCTGCCGACCCGCCAGGACGACTATGCTGATTGCTGGAAGGGCCTGAAGAAGCATTTCAACCGCAAGCAACGGAAGCCGAAATGAAACTCGCGTCTTTGAAAAGCGGCCGTGACGGCCGGCTGGTGGTGGTGTCGCGCGACCTCACGCGCGCTGCCGATGCCTCGGCGGTGGCTCCCACATTGCGCGAGGCGATGGACGACTGGGCCGCCGCCGAGCCGCGCCTGCAGGAGATTGCCGACTCGCTGGAAGCCGGCCGTATCGCGCATGTGCCGTTCGATCCGAAGAAATGCGCGGCTCCCATGCCGCGCAGCTTCGGCTGGGCCGACGGCTCGGCCTATGTCAATCACGTCGCGCTGGTTCGCAAGTCGCGCGGTGCCGAGGTGCCGCCGACATTCTGGACTGACCCGCTGATGTACCGCGGCGCTTCCGACGAGTTCATCGGCCCCTGCGATCCGATCCGCGCCGCCGACACCGCGTGGGGCATCGATCTCGAAGCCGAGGTCGCGGTGGTGGTGACCGACGTGCCGCAGGGCGCGACGCCGGAGCAGGCCGCGCCCCTCATTAGGCTGTTCATGCTGGTCAACGACATCAGCCTGCGCAACCTCATTCCGAACGAACTCGCCAAGGGCTTCGGCTTCCTGCAGAGCAAGGGGCAGACGGCGTTTTCGCCGGTCGCCGTGACGCCGGACGAACTTGGCACCGCGTTCGACGGCAAGAAGGTGCATCTGCCGCTCTTGAGCCAGATCAACGGCAAGCCGTTCGGCCGCCCCAACGCGGGCGTCGACATGACGTTCGATTTTCCGACGCTGGTGGCGCATGCGGTGAAGACGCGGCCGCTCAAGGGCGGCGCGATCATCGGCTCGGGCACCGTTTCGAACCGCGACGCCGACGGCGGGCCGGGCAAGCCCGTTCCCGACGGCGGCGTGGGCTATTCGTGCCTGGCCGAGATCCGCACCGTCGAGACCATCCTGCATGGCGCGCCCAAGACGCCGTATCTCAATTTCGGCGACCGGGTGCGGATCGAGATGAACGACGCGAAAGGCGCCTCGATCTTCGGCGCCATCGACCATGAGGTTGTGCGGGCCTGAAGGGCGCTATTCCACCTTGATGCCGGCGGCCTTGACCACTTCCGGCCAGCGCTTCAACTCGCCCTTGATGAAGGCGTCGAACTGCTGCGGCGTGCCGCCGATAATGTTGCCGGCCTGCGGTCCCATGATGGCTGAGC
This sequence comes from Rhodoplanes serenus, assembly GCA_945861855.1. GTDB lineage: Bacteria > Pseudomonadota > Alphaproteobacteria > Rhizobiales > Xanthobacteraceae > Z2-YC6860. The sequence continues at coordinate 1,167 of CAMAWG010000114.1, read as the reverse complement.
GCACCGCCGGCACCTGCAGAACCTGGTTGAAGACGCTGTTGATGCGCGCGGTCAGCGCCGGGTCCATGCCGGCCGGTCCGGCGATGCCGTGCCACAGGCCGAAGTCCATGCCGGGAATCGTCTGCGCGGCGGTCGGCGTGTCCGGCAGTTGCGGCATCGGCTGCAGCGAACCGACGGCGAGCGCGCGCACTTTGCCTTCCCGGACCTGGCCGAGCGAAGTCGAGACGGAGATCATCGCGGTGTCGGCTTCGTTCTTCAAGAGCGCCGTGAGCATTTCAGGGCCGGAACGATAGGTGACGTTCACCTGGTCGATCCCGGCACGGCTGTTGAGATAGGCCATGAACAGATGCGTCCAGTTGCCCACCCCCGCCGTCGCGTAGTTGAACTTGCCCGGCTGCTGCTTCGCCGCGGCAATGAACTCGGCCAGCGTCTTGTAGGGTAGCGTCGGCCGGATCAGCAGAACCGCCGGCAGGTTGGCGACATGGATGATCGGCGTGAAAGCGGTATTCGGATCGTAAGGCGGCTTGCTCATCAGCACATGCGACACGGCGCTCGGCCCGATGTCGGCGAGGAACAGCGTGTAGCCGTCCGGCTTCTCGCGCACCACGGCGGTTGCCGCGACCGTGCCGCCGCCGCCGGGCCTGTTCTCCACGATCAGCGGCTGCCCGTTGGCGAATTGCGCGAAGCCGTTCGACATGTTGCGCGACAGCGTGTCGGCCACGCCGCCGGCGCCGACCGGCACCAGGAGCCGAACCGGGCGGTCGGGCCATTGCGCCGCCGGTTGGGCAAGGGCCGGAACGGCCGCGAACGTGGCCACCGCAACGGCGGCGGCTCCGATGACATGTCCGACGATATGGCGCGCAAAGCTGGCGGATGGCATGGCGGTTCCCCCTATTGTCAAAACTCTTTGTACCGTTGTTAGCGGCCGGAAACCGCAGGCGCAACGTCGCAGCCGGTCGCGGGTGGGATGCGCCCCACGCAGAGCAGGTAAAGCCCCTGACGCGCCGTTGCCCCTGTGTTAGTGTCTGTCCGGGAACAATTTGAATTCCTTGAATCAGTTGTGATTCAAGAGTGGTGGCCTGATTCGAGGAGGGTCACCGATGTGGACGGCGAAGAACCGCGGACGTTACGACCGCAGCAAGTTGCGATACCCGAGTGACCTGACCG
>CAMAWG010000113.1 GCA_945861855.1 Rhodoplanes serenus | reverse complement strand
GGGACTTGCTGATCATAGAATGCACGGATCCGCTGACGGTGATCGACATTCCAAATCTTCTCCGGCAAACTGGCGACGCGCTCGAAGACACGAGCAAACACGGCAGGGTGCTTACGTTCCAAATTCGCAAGCAGTGAGAGTGCGACAAGTGCCGGGTTCTCACGGGCGAAGAGCCGATGCGCGGCGCATAAAGTTGTAGATATCTATATACACAACCTTGTATTGTACTTCGAGTTTGGGGATGATCGCGATGGCCGCAAACAGGGGCCAATGCCATCAACCCTCGAAATCGGAGATGACCGGTGACCACAATCATGTCTCAAGACAAAGGCGTGAGCCTGACACTGGAATTCAAGCGAGTGACGTTTGAGCTTTCGTCACAGCAATTCCAGTCGCTCGTGGAGGACGCCGCCAACGTCATGAAGCAGCGGGTTCTGACCTGCTTCGAGGCGCAACGCACCACCAAGTCCGCCAACGTCGCTGGCGTCGATCCGCTGGAAAGCAAGGGCGTTTCGGTGAGCGTCTCCGTTTCATTCTGACCCTTCCAGGGATTCGGCTGTCGCGCGCGTCATCGTCAGTGCGCCGCGGAATGCAACGCGTAGCGGCGGCCGCAATCTCGCATTCATTGCAGCATGGTGATGTCATGCCCGAGAAGTCCGGCCTTGTTGTCGCGATCAGCGAGTATGCCGATCCACGAAACAACCTCGACGGCGTCAAGAACGACGTTCCGGCAATCATGAAAATTCTTGCCGGCAACGGCATTCTGAATGTCGAGGTCATTCGCGACCGGAATGCCACCCTGACCAACATGCAGAAAGCCCTGGAACAACTGGTCAGGGGCAAATCGGCGGGCGACGTATGTGTTTTCTATTTCTCAGGCCACGGCATCCTGCTGCCGAAGGAATTCAGCCAGACGGACGATTCTGACGGCCAGGACGAGGCGTTCGTGACCTACGAATGCAGTCTGTCTTCGCTCATGTTGGACAACTGGATGGCTCAGTACCTGAAAGCGAGCCTGCCAAGAGACGTCAGCTTTTGGGGCTTCTACGATTGCTGTCACAGCGGCGATCTTTACAAGAATGTCACGATCGGAGGCATGCCACCCGCGGAAGAGAACAAAGCACTCACGATCGACCAAATTCGCGTCGATGCCATGCCGACGTCGCTCGGCAAGAACTCAGACAAGGACCTGAAGACCGTGGTGCTGGATCCAGGCCTGGGCAGGAGCTTTCACTTCGGCGCGGCTCAGGCCGACCGGCCGGCCCTTTGCAAGACCATAGCCGGCACCCGCCGCAGCGTATTCACGTGGGCGCTAGCCGAAACCATCGGCCCGAACACGCCGCTCACCATCGACGATACGGAAAAGCTGGTCTCCTCGAAGGTTGCCGAGGAGACGTCCGTTCACATACCGCAGTACGCCCGCAATCCACTGGAGCGATCGCGCGTCCTGTTCACATGAGCCTCTCGCAAGGCGCGGAAGGTCACCAATTCATCAGCTTCTTGGTGGCCTGCTCATTGTCCTTGAGGAACTTGCGGTACTCGGCGCCCTTGACGACGCGCGGGTCGAGGCTGAGCCTCTCGGCCTTTTCCCGGTGCTCCGCCGACGAGATGGTCTTGTCGAGAAAGCCGATCAGCGCCTCCTCGACATCCTTCGGCAGGCCGGCGGGGCCTGCGATGCCGCGCGAGATCGCCCACACCTGGTCGAAGCCCTGCTCGCGGAAGGTCGGCGCGTTCGGCATGAACTTGGAGCGCTCCGGCGCCATCACGCCCAGCACGCGGATCTGGCCGCTGCGCACGTCCTCCGCCGCCTCGCTGATGTTGGCGGCAAGGATGTCGATGTGACCGCCGAGCACCTGGGTTTTGCCTTCGGCGGTGCTGCGGAAGTGCGGCACCACGAACTTGGTGCCGGTCGCGGCTTCTATTGAAAGGATAGCGATATGGTCGTCGGTGCCGTGGCCCCCGCCGTTGAGCGAGATCTGGTTCGGCCGCCGCTTGGCCTCATCGATCACGTCCTTGACCGTCTTGAACTTGCTGTCGGCTTTCACGCCCCACATGTTGTAATCGAAAACATGGTTGATCAGCGGCGTGAAGCTTTCGAGATTTTCCTTGCGCGATCCGCCGGCGATCGAGCGGTCGAGGTAGCCGGCGTACAGGTTCGGCGCAGCGACATAGCCGATGGTGTAGCCGTCCGGCTTCGATGCCGCGAGCGAACCCCAGCCGACCCAGCCGCCGCCGCCGGCGCGGTTCTCCACCGTGACCGGCTTGCCCATGACCACTTCGAGATCCTTGGCAAGAAGCCGCGCCGAGATGTCGCTGCCGCCGCCCGGGCCATAGGGCACGATCACGGTGACGCCGCGCTCCGGAAACGCCGCGAAGGCGGGACGGACGCCCGCGAGTGTCATGCCAGATAGCGCCGACATTCCTGCCGTGCCGCCGAGAAAATTCCGCCTGCTCATCACAGAAGTCATTGTCGCACCCCTCGTTGCTGTCGGCACGCCGGCCGATCGTGGCTTTCTCCCTTGGCGCAGTTGCTTGACCGGAGCCCGGACCGGGCCCTGCGAGATTTCGCCGGCGCCTATTTCTTCACCGCAAGTCCGACCTGCTCCACGACGGGAGACCAGACCTTCTTTTCGTTGGCGATGAACTGCTGGAACTGTTCGGGACTCATGGGATTGGTGATCATCCCATCGCGCCGCATCCGCGCCGCCACCTCGGGATTGGTCATGGCCTGGTTGATCCCCTCGTTCATCTTCTTGACTATGGCCGGAGGTAGATTCGCCGGGCCTGACACGGCGAACCAGATCGAGGCCACCAGGTCCGGATAGCCCTGCTCCTTGAAGGTCGGGATGTCCGGCCAGTCGGGCAGGCGCTCGGCAGTCGTGACGGCAAGGCCGTTCAGCGTCTTGGAGCGCAGAAAGCCCGCCGACGAGGTCAGCGTCTGCGAGCACCAAATGATATGGCCGCCGACCAGGTCGTTGAGCGCCTGCGAGGCGCCCTTGTACGGCACATGGTCGGACTTGATCTTCGCCATGCCCTTGAAGTTCTCGCCGACCAGATGCCCCATGGTGCCAAGGCCCGAGGACGAGTAGTTCATCGACTGGGTCTTGCCGCGTTCGAGGAACTGCTTGAACGTCGTAAGGCCGCTCTTCTCGGAATTGACCGACAGCACGACCGGCGAGCCGCCGGCGAATGCAATATTGGTCAGGTCCTTGAGCGGGTCGTAGGTCGCGTCCGCGCGCGACATCGGGTGGATCACCAGATGCGAAACGCTGACGAGGACAAAGTTGTAGCCGTCGGGCGGCGAGTCCAGCACCGTCCGCATGGCGATCTGGCCGCCGGCTCCAGCGCGCACCTCGACGAAGAACTGCTGCTTGAGCGCGGTCGAAAGGTGTTCAGCGATGACGCGGGCAAGCACGTCGGCGGCGCCGCCGGCAGCGAAGGTGCTGAGGATGCGCACCGGCCGCGACGGCCAATCGTCTGCTATCGCTGGTGCGGACATGAGCAGCACGGCAGTTGCGGCTAGCGCGGCGCGAATATGTCTCATAGGGCGTCCCCGGTTCGGCTGGTCAGGGTGACGGCAACTCTAAGGGAACCGGAAGGCCGCGAGCAATGGCTCCGACGCCGCAGTGAGCAATGGACAAGTCATTATATATCGGGGAATGTCCCCCGGACCTTTACCCCTCGCCGGTGCGGTTTCCGATGGCTATTCCCAAAGCATCTCAAGCCCTTGCGCGCTTTACCGTCCTCGATCTGACGCGCGTGCGCTCGGGTCCCACCTGCGTGCGCCAGCTCGCGGACTGGGGCGCCAACGTCATCAAGATCGAGATGCCGCCGGACGAGAAGGGCGGCGACGCCCCCGGCGGCCCGCGCGAGGGTTTCGACTTTCAGAACCTGCACCGCAACAAGCGGAGCATGACGCTCAACCTGAAATCCAAGGAAGGCCGGGCGGCTTTCCTGAAGATGGTGAAGAAGGCCGACGTGGTGGTCGAGAACTTCCGGCCCGACGTGAAGCGGCGGCTCGGCATCGACTACAAGGACTTGCAGAAGGTCAATCCGCGCATCGTCTACGGCAGCATTTCCGGCTTCGGCCAGGATGGCCCTTACGAGAACCGGCCGGGCTTCGACCAGATCGCCCAGGGCATGGGCGGGCTGATGTCGATCACCGGCCTGCCCGGCCAGGGGCCGGTTCGCGTCGGCATCCCGGTCGCCGATCTCACGGCAGGACTGTTCTGCGCGCTCGGCATCATGACGGCGCTGCTCGAGCGCGAGAAGTCGAAGAAGGGCCAGCACGTCGAGACGTCGCTCCTGCAGGCGCAGATCTTCATGCTCGACTTCCAGGCGGCGCGCTGGCTGATCGCGAAAGAGGTTGCCAAGCAGGCCGGCAACGATCATCCGACCTCGATCCCGACCGGCGTGTTCAAGACCACCGACGGCCACATCAACATCGCCACCACCGGCGGTGCGATCTGGGAGCGCTTCTGCCGCGCGCTCGGCGCCGACGCCATGATCAAGAACCCGGCGTACCAGAACGCCAAGGCGCGCTCGGAAAATCGAAAGGCGCTCAACCAGGAAATCGGCACCTACACGCAGCACAAAAGCAGCGCGGAGTGGATCGACATCTTCAACAAGGCCGGTGTGCCCGCCGGTCCGATCTACAGCATCGACCAGGTTTTTGCCGATCCGCAGGTCAAGCATCTCGGCATCGCCCAGAGCGTGAAGAAGAAAGACAAGTCGACGCTCAACGTGGTCGGCCAGCCGTTCAAGATGTCGCGCACGAAGAGCACGATCGCCGCGCCGCCGCCGGAGCTCGGCCAGCACACCAACGAGGTGCTCAAGGAGTTCGGCTTCAAGCCGAAGGAAATCGCCGCGCTGCGCAAAGCCAATGCGCTTTGACCGCGAATGAATCAGGAGACGAAGCCATGAGCCAAGCCGCCGTTGCCGCGCCGCAGTCGGAAAAAATGCTCTCCCGCAAGGAGGGAAGCGTCGGCACTATCATCTTCAACAATCCCGAGCGCCACAACGCCGTCTCGCTCGACATGTGGCAGGCGGCGGGCGAGATGCTCGACGACTTCCGCAGCGACAACAACATCAAGGTGGTGGTGGTGACCGGCGCCGGCGGCAAGGCCTTCGTGTCCGGCGCCGACATCTCGCGCTTCGAGAAGGAGCGATCCTCGGAGGACGCGGTCGCGCATTACAACAAGGTCGTCGAAAAGAGCTACGCCGCGTTCCACGAGTTCCCGAAGCCGGTCATCGCCATGATCCGCGGCTACTGCATCGGTGGCGGCATGGGGCTCGCCACCTGCTGCGACATCCGCATCGCCACGGAGGGGTCGAAGTTCGCGGTCCCGGCGGCCAAGCTCGGACTGGGCTACGCCTATCCCGGATTGAAGCGGCTGGTCGATGTGGTCGGGCCGTCCTTCGCGATGGAGATTTTCTACACGGCGCGGCAATTCACCGCAGCCGAGGCGAAGGACATGGGTCTGGTGAACCGGGTCGTTCCCGACGGCGAACTGGAAAGCTACGTGAAGAATTATGCCGACACCATCGCCGGAAACGCGCCGCTGACGATCAAGGCGGTCAAGGCGGTGGTCAGCGAGATGATGAAGGATGAGGCCACGCGCGACCTCAAGCGGGCGCAGGCCGCCGTGGACGCCTGCTTCAAGAGCCGCGATTATGAGGAGGGCCGCAAGGCCTTCATGGAAAAGCGCAAGCCGGTGTTCACGGGCTCCTGACCGATGGCATTTTGGACCCGGGCCGGTGTTCGTGTTGGTTGAGCGTGTCTGAATAAAACGCATTGTCCACGGCGGAGCCGCTTGCCGCTTCGCCGGAAAGTGCCTTTGGGGGGATTGCGGTGGCGTCGGTCGAACTGCGCGGGTTGACGAAAAAGTACGGGTCGCTGGCGGTCGTCGACGACATCTCGATGGTGATTGAGCACGGCACGCTGGTGTGCCTGCTCGGGCCGTCGGGCTGCGGCAAGACCACGACGCTGCGCCTGATCGCCGGATTCGTCGAGCCGACCGCGGGGGAGATCCGCGTCGGCGATCGCGTCGTCTCGTCGCCGCAAAAGACGCTGCCGCCCGAGCGGCGGAACATGTCGATGATCTTCCAGAGCTACGCGCTGTGGCCGCACATGACGGTGGCCGAGAACATCATCTACGGGCTCAAGCTGCGCAAGATCGACAGCGCCACGATCAAGAAGAAGCTCGACGACATCCTCTCGACCACGCGGCTGGCGCCGCTCGCGGAGCGCTATCCCGGCGAACTGTCCGGCGGTCAGCAGCAGCGCGTGGCGCTGGCGCGCGCGCTGATCGTCGAGCCCGAGACCCTGCTGCTCGACGAGCCGCTGTCCAATCTCGACGCCAACCTGCGCGAGGAAATGCGTTTCGAGGTGCGCCGCCTGCACGACGCCTATCGCTACACCACGGTCTACGTCACCCACGACCAGTCCGAGGCGATGACCACCGCCGACGTGATCTGCGTGATGAACCTGGGGAAAATCGAGCAGTCCGGCTCGCCCGAGGACATCTACGACCGGCCGCGCTCGGAGTTCGTCGCCCGCTTCATCGGCATGAGCAATGTCGTCAAGGGCAAGGCGCTCGACAGCAACCGCGTCTCGATTGCCGGCGTGCCGCTGCGCGTCACCGGCGAGCCGCTCAAGGTGGGCGGCGACGCCGCGGTTTCGATCCGCCAGCACCAGATCGCGCTTCTGGCGACGGAACCCGCCGACAAGGACAACATCATTCCCGCAAAGGTGATCCGGCAAGTCTTTCTCGGATCGAGCCGCGACTATATGGTCGAGGTGGCCGACGGCACGCAATTGCGGATCGTCACCGGGGCGGCTGAGAGTATAGCGCCGGGGGCGACGGTCTGGCTGCGGCTGCCGCCCGAACGATGTCGGGCGCTGACCGGATAAACAAGGCCCCGAAAACAACAACACGCGGGGCACAACATCAGGGAGGAGTTCACGATGACGCGGAAAATATCCAGACGCGGCGTTCTCAAGGGAACCGGCGCGGTCGCATTGACCGTCTATGCATCGCCGATCCGCGCTGCGGCTCCACCGGCCGAAGCGGTCACGCCGGCGCTGATCGAGGCTGCCAAGAAGGAAGGCAAGGTCGTCTGGTACACTTCGGTTGACCTGCCGCTGGCGGAGAGGGTCGCCAAGTCGTTCGAGGCTAAATACCCCGGCATTGCGGCCCGGGTCGAGCGCACGGGCGCCGAGCGCGTATTCACCCGCATCGCCCAGGAATATGGCAGCAACATCCGTGCGGTCGACGTGGTCAACTCGTCGGACGCCGCCCATCTCATCGTGTGGAAGCGCAACGGCTGGCTTCTTCCCTATGTGCCTGAAGACGTGGCCAAGCACTACCCCGCCGAACACAAGGACGCCGACGGCACGTTCGCGAGCTTCCGCATCTTTCTCTGCCCGATGGGCTACAACACAAACTTGGTGAAGGCCGAAGACGCCCCCAAGAGCTTCGCCGACATTCTCGATCCGAAATGGGCCGGCAAGATCGTCAAAGCGCACCCGAGTTACAGCGGCACGATCCTGACAGCGACGTTCCAGGTGTCTCGCGATATCGGCTGGTCTTTCTTCGAGAAGCTTTCGCAACAGAAGATCATGCAATTGCAATCGGCCTCCGATCCACCGAAGAAGCTCGCGCTCGGCGAACGCGCGATCATGGCGGACGGCATCGAATACGGCATGTTCCAGATCAAGGAGCGGGGCCAGCCGGTGGAGATCATCTATCCGAGCGAGGGTACGCCGCTTATCGTTGGGCCGAACGCGGTGTTCAAGAATGCGCCGAACCCGAATGCCGCTCGTTTGCTGCAAAGCTACATGTTTTCGCCGGAGTGCCAGCAGCTCATTGTCGATATCGGTGGTATGCGGTCGGCCCACGCCCTCACCAAGGAAAAGGCGGGACGCACGCCGCTCTCCAAGATCAAGCTCATGAAGGACGACGCCGCGGCGGTCGAGCGCGAGAGCGATAACATCAAGAAGCGCTACACGCAGATCTTCAAGATCTAAGGCATATCATGCGCGACCGCTTCTCACGCCGCGATCTGTTGAAGGCCTCGGCCGCGCTTGCGCTCGGCCTGCCGTCCACACGGGTGCTTGCGGCCGCGCCGCCGGCGACGGCGGTGACGCCGGCGCTGATCGAGGCGGCGAAGAAGGAAGGCAAGGTCGTCTACTACACCTCGGTCGACCTGCCGCTGGCGGAAAAGATCGCCAAGGCGTTCGAGGCGAGGTATCCGGGCGTCGCGGTGCGGGTCGAGCGCACCGGCGCCGAGCGCCTGTTCCAGCGCATCGGCCAGGAGTACGGCAGCCGCATCCACGCGGTGGATGTGGTCAACTCTTCCGACGCCGCGCATTTCATCGTCTGGACGCGGAACGGCCTGCTGGCTCCGTTCGTGCCGGAGGATGTCGCCAGGCACTATCCGGCCGTGCACAAGGACGCCGATGGCCTGTTCGCGACCTTCCGCATCGGTCTCTCCATCATCGCCTACAACACCAACACGGTGAAGGCCGAGGAGGCGCCGAAGAGCTTCGCCGATCTGCTCGATCCGAAATGGGCCGGCAAGATCGTCAAGGCGCATCCCGGCTACAGCGGCACCATCCTCACCGCGACCTTCCAGCTTGCGCGCGATCTCGGTTGGGACTACCTGGAAAAGCTCGGCCGGCAGCGGATCATGCAGCTCCAATCGGCGTCCGACCCGCCGAAGAAGCTCGCGCTGGGCGAGCGCGCGGTGCAGGCCGACGGCAACGAGTACAACATTTTCCAGATCAAGGAATCGGGCGGGCCGGTCGAGCCGGTCTATGCCGCCGAGGGCACGCCGCTGGTGATCGGGCCGAACGGCCTGTTCAAGAACGCACCCAACCCAAATGCGGCGCGGCTGTTCCAGTGCTTCTGCTTCTCGCCGGAGTGCCAGCAGCTCATCTCCGACGTCGGCGGCCAGCGCTCGGTGCATCCGCAGGTCAAGGAAAAGGCCGGCCGCAAGCCGTTCAAGGACATCAAGACGATGAAAGAAGACGCCGCCGGCGTCGAAAAGTCGGCGGAAGAGATCAAGGCGCGCTACAGCAAAATCTTCAAGGTGTGAGGTCAAATCCATGCGCAACATCAGGTTCTCCCGACGCGACGTTCTGAAGGGCTCGACGGCGCTGGCTGTCGGCGCAATATTCGCGGAGCCGGTGCGGGCGGCGCCGCCGCCGGCTTCCGCCATTACGCCGGCTCTGATCGAGGCGGCGAAGAAGGAAGGCAAGTGCTCGTTCTATACGGCGATGGACCTGCAGTTTGCCGAGCAGTTCGGCAAGGCGTTCGAGGCGAAGTTCCCCGGTGTCGCGGTGCGTGTCGAGCGCTCCGGCGCCGAGCGCGTGTTCACCCGCATCGCCCAGGAATACAGCAGCAACATCCACGCGGTGGACGTGGTCAACACCGCCGACCAGGCCCACTGCATCGTCTGGAAGCGCAACAACTGGCTTGCCGCCTATGTGCCGCAGGACGTCGCGCAGCATTACGACAAGGGATACTACGACGCCGACGGCTTCGAGGTGGTGACGCGCATCCTGGTATCGCCGATCGCCTACAACACCGACCTGGTGAAGAAGGAGGAAGCGCCCAAGAGCTTCGCCGACCTGCTCGACCCGAAATGGGCGGGCAAGATGGTCAAGGCGCATCCGGCCTACAGCGGCACCATCATGAATTCGACCTTCCAGGTCGCCCGCGATCTCGGCTGGGAGTATTTCGAGAAGCTCGCCAAGCAGCGGGTCATGCAGGTCCAGTCGGCGACCGACACGCCGAAGAAGATCGCGCTGGGCGAGCGCGCCGTCATGGTCGACGGCGCGGGCTATCTCGTCATTCGCGAAAAGGAGGCGGGCAAGCCGGTCGAAATCGTCTATCCGACGGAAGGCACCCCGCTCGCCACCGGGCCGAGCGCGATCTTCAAGGCCGCGCCCAATCCAAACGCCGCCCGCCTGTTCTTCAACTGGATGCACAGCCGCGACGGCCAGCAGATGCTGGTCGATGTCGCGCGGCAGTATTCGCCGCACAAGCAGACGGTGGAGAAGCCCGGCGTCCGCAAGCTCTCCGACATCAAGCTGATGAAGGAGGATCCCGAAGGCGTGGAGAAGGGCGCCGAGGAGATCAAGCGGCGCTACGCGCAGATTTTCAAGGTGTGATGCCATTCAAGCGACGTCATGGCCGGGCAAAGCCGTCCGGAGGACGGCGTCGCTTCGCTCGCCTATGTTCCGGCCATCCGAGTCTTGCCTAAAGGAAGAAAGCAGTGGGTGCCCGGCATAACGCCGGGCATGACGAGGCAGAGATGACCATCGCCGTATCGGACCCACCCGCGCGCATGACGCACGGCTTCGACTACACGAAGCTCGTGCTCTATGGCTTTGCGCTGGTGCTGTGCGTGCTGATCGTGCTGCCGATGTCGTGGCTCGTCTATTACGCCTTCGTCGACAAGGATGGCGCGTTCACGCTGCGGAATTTCGCCACGCTGGTCAACGATCCGACGCTGCTCGATCCGCTCATCACCACTTTCACCCTCGCCTTCAGCACGAGCCTGATCTGCTGCGTCGTCGCGGCGCCGATGGGATGGCTGGTGGCGCGCACCGACATGCCGCTGCGCCGGACCGTGCGCCTTCTGGTGACGGCGTCGTTCGTGACGCCGCCGTTCCTCGGCGCGATCGCCTGGGAGCTCTTGGCCGCGCCCAACAGCGGCCTGATCAACAAGGTCTACCGCATCGTCACCGGCGCGGACGCCGACTCGCATCTGTTCAACATCTACTCTTTTCCCGGGCTGATCTTCGTCGTCACCTGCTACACATTTCCCTACGTTTTCGTGCTGGTCGCCAACGCCCTCGAGCGAACGCCGAGCGAGCTCGAGGATGCCTCCTCGATTCTCGGCGCCAGCACCTGGGAAACCGCGCGGCGGGTGACCGTCCCGCTGGTGCTGCCGGCGATCCTGGCGGGCGCGCTGGTGGCGTTCCTGCAGGCCATGACGCTGTTCGGCTCGCCGGCGATTCTGGCGCTGCCGGCGGGCTTCCACACCATGACCACCAAGATCTGGAGCCTGTTCCAATATCCGCCGAAGCCCGAGCTGGCGGCCGCGGCCTCGCTGCCGCTGCTCATCCTCACGGTGATCCTGCTCCGCGCCGAGCACACGATCCTCGGCCGGCGGTCCTATGCGGTGCTCGGCGGCAAGAACAGCGACCCGCGCCTCATCCGCCTCGGCTGGCTGCGCTGGGTGGCGCTGGCGATGTGCTTCATCGTGCTGCTCAACCCGGTGTTCCTGCCTTACGCCGCGCTATTCAACGCCACGTTCTCGAAGGTCGCCTCGCAGTTCATCAGCTTCAGCAATTTCACCGTCCACAACATCCACTTCGTGCTGTTCGAGCTCTCCGCCACCAAGCTCGCGCTCTACAACACCTTCGTGCTCGGCATCGCCACCGCGACCATCGGCACCGTCATCGCGGTGGTAATCTCGTATCTCACCACCCGCGAGGCGGTGACCGGGCATAAGGCGCTGGGCTTCCTCGCGACCGCGCCGGTCGCCATCCCGGGCATCGTGCTCGGCGTCGGCCTGTTTCTCAGCTACACGCGCCCGCCCTTCGTGCTCTACGGCACGTTGTGGATATTGCTGCTCGCGTTCCTGACGCTTGCCATGCCCGCCGCCTACCAGCAGATGCAGTCGGCGTTCAAGGCGATCCATCCGGAGCTGGAGGACGCAAGCCGCATCCTCGGCGCCACGCGGCTCAAGGCGCTGCGCCAGATCACCGCGCCGCTGCTCCGCACCTCGGTGATCGCGACCTGGTGCTTCGTGTTCGTCGGCACGATTCGCGAGTTGTCCGCCGCGGTGATGCTGTTCACCTCAGAGACCAAGGTGATCTCGGTGCTGATCTTCGATCTCAACGAGAGCGGCGACCTTGCGGCGATCTCGGTGCTCGGCCTGATCATGCTGGTCGTGACGTCAGGCATCGTGGCGCTGGCGAACCGGCTGCGGCTGGGCGGCGGCAGCGTGCGGCTGCGAGACAACTAAACTCCACCTGTCATGCCCGCGAAGGCGGGCATCCAGTAATCCCTGAACAACGTGATGAAGCTCTGTGCGATCGATGGGCGGCGGTGTTTACTGGATCGCCCGCTTTCGCGGGCGATGACATCGGTGGCGTGAATGAACGCAAAGCTTCCTGATATTTCGGTGGCCGAGCATCTGGCCGGGCGCATCGTGGCGGTCGATACCAATCGATTGCCGGCGGCGGCGCGTGAAAAATGCGAGGAGACGACGATTGATGTCATCGGCCTCTGCATCGCCGCGTGGAACGAAGACTATGTCCAAAGCGCGCTCGGCGGCTGGGACGAGGACGGGCCCTGCACCGCGATTGGCCACAAGCGATCCCTGAGCGCGGCGGGCGCGGCCTTCGTCAACGGCACCGCGGCGCATGGCGAGGATTTCGACGACACCTTCGAGGGCGGGCCGGTGCATGCCGGCGCGGTGATCGTGCCGGCGGTGCTGGCGGTCGCCGAGCGGCACGGCATCGACGGAAAGGCCGCGCTGGAGGGTATCGCGGTCGGCGTCGAGCTGATGTGCCGGCTCGGCCTCGTCGCGCCGAAGATGGTGCACAAGGCGGGCTTTCATCCGACCGCGGTGTTCGGTGCGATGGGCGCGGCGGCGGCGGTCGGCAAGGCGCTCAAGCTCGACGAAAAGCAGATCGTCGATGCGCTCGGCGTCGTTGGCTCGATGGCCTCGGGGATCATCGAATATCTCGCCGAGGGCACCTGGACCAAGCGTATGCACGCCGGCTGGGCGGCGCAGTCGGGCATGCGCGCGGCGCTCCTGGCGCGGGCCGGTTTCTCTGGGCCGCGCACGGTGTTCGAGGGCGTGCACGGCTTCTTTCACGGCTTCGCCAACACCACCGACGGCGATTTCGGCAAGGTGACGGACGATTTCGGCACGCGCTGGCTGACGCAGACGCTGGCCTTCAAGCTCTATCCCTGCGGGACCATGACGCATCCCTACATCGATTGCGCCCGGCGGCTTGGCGCGCGCGGCATCAAGGCGGAGGACGTGGTCGAAATGGTCTGCGATGTGGGCGAGGGGACGGTCCATCGCCTCTGGGAGCCGTTGGCCCGGAAACAGACGCCGCGCAACGGCTACGCCGGGAAATTCTCGCAGCCCTACTGCATTGCCGCTGGCTTTATCCGCGGCAACGTGGGGCTCAGCGATTTCTCCGACGCGGCCGTGAAAGATCCTGCCGTCGTGGCGCTGGCCCGAAAAGTCCGCTACCGGATCGATCCGGACAATCCCTATCCGAACAATTTCACCGGCCACATCCGCGCGACGCTGCGCGACGGCAGCACGATCGAGGAGCGCCAGCCGCACATGCGCGGCGGCGCGCACGAGCCGCTCTCGCGGGCGGACATCGAGAGCAAATTCCTGCTCAACGCGCGCCACGGCGGCTATGATGCCGCGCGGGCACAGGCGGCGCTGAAGCTCGCGTCAAATGTGTTCGGCGGACGGGTCGATCTGTCCGCGCTGAGGGGATAACGAAATGGCAGACCAGGAACTCGCCGGCCGCGTGGCCATCATCACCGGCGCCGGCCGCAGCATCGGGCGTGCGATGGCGCTGGAACTGGCCGCCGGCGGCTGCGCTGTCGTGGTCAACGTGCGGAGCAACCGCGCCGAAGCCGACGCCGTCGTCAAGGAGATCGAAGCCAGGGGCGGCCGCGCGATGACCGCCATCGCCGATGTCACCGATGCGCCCGCGGTGAATGCCATGGCGCAGGCCGCGCTGCAAAAATTCGGCCGCATCGACTATCTCATCAACAACGCGGCGCTGCGCCAGGAGAAGCACATCGAGGAGATGAGTTTCGAGGACTGGCGGTTCATCACCGGCGTCATCCTCGACGGCGCGTTCCATTGCGTGAAGGCGTGCCTGGGCGCCATCAAGAAGAGCGACGCCGGCTCGATCATCAACATCGGCGGCCTCACCGGCGCGATGGGCGCGCCCGACCGCGCGCATGTCGTCACCGCCAAGGCCGGCATCGCCGGGCTCACGCGTGCGCTAGCGATGGAGCTGGCGCCGCACAAGATCACCGTCAACACGATCGTGCCCTCCATGCTGGCGCGGCCCGACAAGCCCGATGAGATTCCCGCCCATCCGGTCTACCGGCCGCTCCTGGGGCGCGCCGGCTTTCCCGACGACATCGCGCCGCTGGCCCGGCTCTTGCTGGGTCCGGGCGGGCGCTACATCACGGGCCAGATCGTCAACGTGAGCGGCGGAACCTATTTCAACGTCTGAGGGCGGCCCGCATATCGGGGCAGCGAGAGACAGCGGGCGATGACGCGATCCCCTCCGAACTGGATTGTCGTCATCGGGGTCATTCTCGTCCTGCAGACCGTCTCGGCGACGCTTGGCCGGCTGGTCCCGGTCGCCGGTCCGGCCTTCACCGCGGAATTCGGCTGGGATCAGGCCTGGGTCGGCTATCTCACCGCCGCCAGCATCGTCGGCGCACTGTTCGTGCTCACCTCGGGCATGGGATTGATGCACCGGCTCGGCGGTGTGCGCGCATTGCAGCTCAGTCTGCTGATCGGCGCGGTGAGCCTGCTGCTCTATCTCGTTCCCTCGATCGCGCTGGCGCTGATCGCCAGCGCCTGCGTGGGCCTGAGCAGCGGCACCGCCAATCCCGCCGGCAGCGAGGTGCTGACGCGGCTGACGCCGAAGGAGCATCGCAACATCGTCTTCTCCGTG
>CAMAWG010000112.1 GCA_945861855.1 Rhodoplanes serenus | reverse complement strand
TGCTGCTCGTGGGAAACCGCCTCTACCAGCTCACCGCCATGGCGCGGCCGCCCGCCCGGCCGGACGAGCAGAAATTCTTCAGTTCATTCCAGCTCACCGGCGTCACCCAGTAACGGAAAAGAAATCCCGGAAATCGCGGAGGTCTACGGCAAGCGCGCGCCGTTCCCGAACCTTGACGCCTGGATCAAACGCCTGCACGCCCGGCCCGCCTGGAAGAAAGCGCTGGAAAAAGGCGGACCTTACCGGTTCGACAAGTAGGCCCGAGCCGCTAGACCTTGCGCCGGTACGCGTCGGCGGCGTCCATGAAATGCTTGCGCAGCACCAGCGGCGCCGAAATATTTCCGAACGGCTCCGAGGTCGCGCCCGTGCCGCGGATCGTCACCGTGCCGTAGTCGAACAGGCGTCCCGGGACCGACTGCTCGACGTTCAGGCTCTCGACCTTGTCGAGAAACATCTCCACCGTCCTGCGCGATATCAGCCCTGACTTTGCAATGACGCGCCGGTCGGTCACCGCGAACTCCGTTGTCCGGAACTTGATCCACGCCCAGATCAGAATGAACAAACCGACCACCACGACCAGTAACACGATCCCGAGCAGGATCATCGGCATCAGCGACCACACGCTCGTATGCGCCCGGTACAGCACCTTCTCCTGAGCCATCAGGTTGGCGTCGACGTAGGAAGTCATGTCAGTTCATCTCCTTCAGCCGAGTCTTTGCAGGCCGATCTCTGCCGCCATTCTGTAAGCCTCGTTGCCGTCTCGCTCGGCCTGTTCCTTCATGAGGGTGAAGTATGTACGCGCCTCTTCGCTCTCGCCAATCATCTTAGGCTTCCCCAGAATTCCCGGACACTACCCTAAGCATTCTCTAGCCTTTTCGAACTGATCCGGACTGACCTGTCCGAGCGTCGAATGCCGACGCCGTGGATTGTAGAACCGTTCGATGTAGTCGAACACATCGGCCCGTAATTCATCTCGCGTCACGTAGGTTCTGCGGGCCGTTCTCTCGGTCTTCATCGTCGAGAAGAAGCTCTCCATGGCGGCGTTGTTCCAGCAGTCGCCCTTCCTGCTCATGCTGCAGGTAATACCCTGATCGGCGAGTAAGCGCTGGAAGTCCTCGCTCGTGTACTGGCTACCCTGGCCAGAGTGGTGCAGCAACTCGATCGGCTTGCCCCGCCGCCAGATCACCATCATCAGCGCGTCGATCACCAGCTGCGCCGTCATCTGGGCGTTCATTGACCAGCCAATGACCTTGCGGCTGTAGAGATCCAGCACTGCGGCCACGTACAGCCACCCCTCTGCCGTCCACACGTAGGTAAAGTCCGCCACCCACTTCCTGTTCGGGCCATTAGCCGCAAATGCGCGTTCAAGAACATTGGGAGCACCGCACTGCACGAAGCGCAACGCGGCTTCTGGCGCGTGCGCGGCCATCGCGATCTCGCCAAGCTGTGCGCGGTCCTTGAGCGTCATCGCAACGCGCAAGTCGTGACCGCTGAGCGCAAGGTCGTGTAACATGCGTTCCCGGAGCCGTCACCACACACCGTTCAACACGGAACGGGATATTGCCCTCCAGATTGATTGCTGCTATTTTGGGTTCGGTCCACTGTCGCAGCCAACCTTAACTAGGAGTACAACGTGTATCAGGACAACCCGTCGCTCGAAGCCAAAGAAGCGTACGTTCCGGGACTGACGAAGGAATACGTTTCCAGGACCTACGGCATTCCGCTCGATGAGGTAGCGAAGCTCGGCTCGGCCGAGAATCCCTTCGGGCCATCTCCGAAGGCGCAGGAAGTCGTGATGTCCGCGGGCAAGATTGACAACTACCCCGACTGGACGGCCGCGCCGCTGCGCGAAAAAATCGCCTCAAAGTACGGCTACAAACCGGAGCAGGTGATCTGCGGCGCGGGCGAGACCGAGATCTTTCCCTGGATCATCCGTGCGTACTCCAGCAAGGGCGACAAGGTGCTGATGTTCGTGCCTGCGTTTCCGATCTACCACATGGTCGCGGAAAGCGAAGGGCGCGTGCCGGTGTTCATCGGCATGGGCGAGGACCTCGATTTCAAGTGGGACGACTACCTCGCCGCCATCAAGCCCGACGTGCGCATCGTGTTCCTCACCAATCCGCACAGCCCCACAGGTCGCCTGATCCCGAACGACCGGATCCGCCAAGTCTGCAAGGCGGCGAAGGACCAGCTCGTGGTGCTCGACGAGGCCTATATCCACTACTCGAACACCAACGGCGGCATGGACCTGCTGAAGGAGTTCCGCAACCTGATCGTGATGCGCACCTTCTCGAAGGTCTACGGGCTTGCCGGCCTGCGGATCGGGTTCGGCATTTCCACGCCCGAGATCATCGCGCCGCTCATGCACCTGAAGCCGACCTGGAACATGGGGCAGCTGCAGACCGCGGGCGCGATCGCGGCGCTCGACGACGACGAGCACGTCAAAAAGACGATCGCCGAGATCGCCGAGATGCGCGCCTACGTCATCCAGAAGATCGCGGCACTGAAGGGGCGCTATTCGGTCGTCGGGCAGCCAAGCTCGAACTTCCTCCTTCTTAGGATCGACGATCCCGTGCTCGATTCGACGACGCTGTTCAACGAACTGCTCAAGCGCGGCGTCATCGTCAAGGACGGCTCGGTTTCGTTCATCGGCCTGGGCAAGCGCTACATGCGGATCGACGTTAGCCTGAAGAAGCACATGGACCGGCTGGTGAACGCGCTCACCGAGATCCGCGGCGGTCGATGAGCGCGCGAATTTCTGAGCATCTCGATGGCCAGCGGCTGTGGGGCGACCTTATGGCCCTCGCGCGCTTCGGCGCAATCGATCTTGGAGGCGTCAACCGGCTCGCGCTCACGCGCGAGGAGATCGAGGCGCGGCAGGCGCTGGTCGCTTGGGCGCGCGAAATCGGCGTGGAAGCAGCCGTGGACGCCGCCGCCAATCTCTACCTGCGCCTGGAAGGCCGTGAGCCGTCGCTGCCGCCGCTCCTGACTGGATCGCACATCGACACCCAGCCTACAGGTGGCAAGTTCGACGGCGCCTACGGTGTTGTTGCGGGACTGGCGGCGCTGCGCGCGATCGCGGCGTCGGGCCGACGCCCGCGGCGTTCGGTCGAGGTCGTCGCATGGATGAACGAGGAAGGCTCGCGCTTCGCGCCGGGGATGATGGGCTCGGCCGTATTTACCGGCAAGCGCGCGCTTGATGAAATCCTGACGGTGCGCGACAAGGCGGGCGTCAGCGTCCGGGAGGCCATCGGCCCGGTGCTCGAAAAGGAGAAGGATCTGCTGAGGAGACCGCTGGGCTATCCCGTCGCGGGCTTTATCGAGGCGCACATCGAGCAGGGGCCGACGCTGGAAGCGAAAGCAAAGACCATTGGTATAGTCACGGGCATCGGCGGCAAGCGGACGTTCCGCGTCGAGGTGCAGGGCGAGCCCGCGCACGCGGGCACGTCCACGCGTGGCGAGCGCCGTGACGCCCTGGTCAGCGCGGTCGCTATCGTCGGCGCGCTGCAGAAGGCGATCTGGGACGACGCGGACACGGTCAGATTCACGATCGGGATGTTCACGGTGACGCCGAACGCGCCGTCGGTGGTGCCGGCGCGCGTGGTGTTTTCGGTCGACTTGCGTCATGACGACGATGAAACCGGTCGCCGTCTCGGCGACCTCGTCCCGGTCATTTGTCAGCAGGCGCGGGGCAAGTGCGACGTCACCGTGGTTCCGCTGCTTTACGACCCGCCGTTGCAGTTTCCAGCATCGATGCGCGCGCGGGTGGCCGAGGCAGCCGCAAAGCTGGGCTATGCATCCATGGAGCTGCCGTCGCCCGCGGGTCACGACGCGCGGTACCTGCACTATCACTGCCCAACCGGGATGGTGTTCATTCCCTGTAAGGACGGAATCAGCCACAACGAGGCGGAAAGCATCACGCAAGCCGACGCGGAAGCCGGTGCCCGAGTGCTCGCGGATGTGCTGTTCGCGCTTGCCGACGAGCCCTGAGATGTGCGGCGCGACGCCCCGTTTGCGCGGCGTGGCCACGGATTCATAAATGTTGGACCTGCTGATCCGCAACGGCACAATCGTCGATGGCCAGGGTGCGATGGCAGGAAGCATCGGCGTGTCCGGCCAGCGCATTGCCGCGCGCTATGCCCAAGGCGAGACATTGCCTCCCGCGCGCGAGACGATCGACGCCGATGGCCTGATGGTCCTCCCGGGTGTTGTGGATCCGCACGTGCATTTCTACGGCGAAGGAATCGGCGAGTATTCCCGGCTCGCGGTGCGGGGCGGCGTCACGACGTTCATGGGCATGATCCGCGGCGCGCCGGAGCGGCCGCTGGCCGATGTGGTGGAGGATCATCGCAAGGCGGGCCTGGCCGAGGCCGTGACCGACTTCGCGTTCCACGTCGTCCTCTACGACCGCGAAGAGACAATCGGGCAGATCGCGTCCCTCGCCGCGCAGGGCTGCCGCTCGTTCAAGATGTTCATGGCGTACAAGCGCCGCGGCATGATGGTGCGCGACGAGTTCCTGTTCGCGGCCATGCATGAGATCCGGCGCGTTGGCGGCATCGCGCTCGTGCATGCCGAGCATGGCGAAATGATCGACTACATGGAGCAGCGTTCGATCGCCGACGGCCGTGTCGCGGCCGAGTACTACGAACCGTCGCGGCCCGCGGAAGCAGAGGCGGCCGCGATCGAGATCGTCGCGCTCGCCGCACAGGCGACCGGCTGCCCCGCCTACATCGTGCACCTTTCCTCCACCGAGGGACTCGCTGCGATCGAGCGGGCACGCCGCCGGGGCGTGCCGATCTGGGCGGAGACCTGCCCCCAGTATCTGACGATGGACGACGGCGACCTACGCCTGCACGGCGCGGCGGCGAAGATCGCGCCGCCGCTGCGCTCGCCCGCGGACCGGCGCTCGCTCGGCACAGCGCTGATGACGGGCGCGGTGAACACGGTCGGTAGCGACCACGCCAGCTTCAGCGTCGAGGCGAAAAGTGGCGACATCAGCATCTTCGCCGTGCCCTTCGGTATGTCCGGCGCGCCCACGCTCTGGCCGGCGATGTTCACCTGGGCACTCGACTCGGACATTCCGCTTTCGATCGTCGTTCGCGCGATGACGGAGGCGCCGGCCCGGCTGTTCGGCCTTGCGCACCGCAAGGGCACGCTCTTGCCAGGCGCGGATGCCGACGTTATCCTGATCGATCCGAAACTGCGGCAGACGGTGGACATGAAGGCGATCTCGCCCAACGTCTGTCCGAATCCCCAGGCCGCGGTCCCGCTGGCCGGCTGGCCGCTGGTGACGCTCTCGCGCGGCGAGGTGGTATGGCGAGGCGGCGAAGTCGTCGGTTCACCCGGGCGCGCGCAGCTCATCGCGCAAGTTAGGAACTGAGATGGCGACCATATCCGAAGTACTAGCGGACCTGGCGACGCGCCCGGTGGGACCGGCGGAGGTGGCGCTCGCGAAGCGCATGCAGACCTACGCGCTCGACACACTCGCGGTTACGCTGAGCGGGACCATCGCGCCCTCGAGCGCCGCCATGGCGCGCACCATTCTTTCGGCCTGCGGCAAGCCGGAAGCCACCGTGCTCGGTGTCGGCCGCGTGACCTCGGCCTGGGATGCAGCGCTCGCAAACGGCGCTTTCGCCCACGCGCTGGAACTCGACGACGATCACCGCATCGCTGTGCTGCATCCGGGCGCGGTGATGGTGCCTGCCGCGCTGGCCGCGGCCGAGGCGGCGAATGCGACCGGCCTCGCGTTCCTCCGCGCGCTGCTCATCGGCTACGAGGTGACTTGCCGGCTCGGCGAGGTGTTTCGCGGCAGCCAGTTCTATCACAGTGTGCATCCCACCGCCCTCTGCGGCGTGTTCGGCGCGGCGGCCGCGGCGGGCGTTGCCATGGGCCTCGATCGCGCGGCGCTGGTGCGCGCGCTCGGCATTGCCGGCACGCAGGCTTCCGGTCTTACGGAATGGCGTGCCGACGGGTCGTGGATCAAGCGGCTGCACCCGGGACGCGCGGCGCAGAGCGGCGTGCTCGCGGCAAGGCTGGCGCAGGAAGGATTCACCAGCCCGGCGACCATCTTCGAGGGCGAAAACGGGTTCATCCGCGCGTTTTCCTTCGGCGAGAAAATCGACATTGGTTGCATGACGCGCGACCTCGGCACCGACTGGCGCGCGCTCGGCACGGCGATCAAGGCCTACCCCTGCTGCCGCTTTGAGCATGGCGCGATCGACCTCGCGCTCGAGGCGCGAAGCAGTGGCATCACCCCGGCGGATGTGCGCGACGTGTCCATCCGCATCTATCGCACCGACGTGCTTTCCTATCATCGCGAGCCGAAGAGCCAGGTGGACGCGCAGTTCAACGTTCCCTACGGCGTGGCGGTCGCGCTGGTGCGCGGCAAGGTCACCCTGGCGGATTTCACGGATGACGCGATCCGCGACGAGGCGGTGCTCGCGGTGTCGCGGCGCATCGAAGTGACCGAGGACGCCGAGTACACCGCGCGCTACCCGACCGACTACTGCGTCGAGTTGAAGATCGCGCTGCGCGACGGCAGCGAGCGGCGCTTCTTCAGCGAATGCCCGAGCGGCGATCCCGAAGCGCCCCAGTACCGCGCCGACCCGACGCGATTACACGCTGAAGTTGAGCGGAAGTCGGCCTCGCTCCTCACAGAGTGCGGGTTCGGCGATCGCGCCGAGGCACTGCGCGCCTGCTGTGCGACGCTCGCTGACGCTCCGGACGTTCGCCGCCTCGCCGCGATCCTCGGCGCCGGCGTCCCCGCATCCCCCGCATCTGTATCCCAACTTTCCGGCACCAGGAGCCCAAAATGAAGGTCGGCCTCTACATCACCACGCAGTTCACGAAGGAACAGGACGTCGCCGCCGCGCGTACCGAAATGATCGAGCAGGTGCGCGTCGCGAAGCAGAGCGGTTTCTCGTCGCTGTGGGTGCCCCACCACTATGCCACCCAGCCGATGCAGATGCTCGCGCCAATCCCGATGCTCGCGTACCTGCTGCGCGAAGCCGAGGGCATGACCATCGGCCCGAACATCCTTGTCATGCCGCTGCTCAACCCGGTACACGTCGCCGAGGACGCGGTGACCCTCGACCTGCTCTCGGGCGGGCGCTACGTGCTAGGCATCGGCATCGGCTACCGCGAGGCGGAGTTCGTCGCGTTCAACGTGCCGCTTAAGGAGCGCGTGCAGCGCATCACCGAGAGCATAGACATCATGCGCCGGCTGTGGACTCAGGACCGGCTGACCTACAAGGGCAAGTTCTTCACTATCGACGACATGGGGGTCGGGCTGAAGCCCCTGCGCAAGGGCGGGCCGCCGATCTGGCTCGCCGCAGTCGTCGATCCGGCAGTGAAGCGCGCCGCGGAGATTGGGGACGCCTGGCTGATCACCAACTTCGCGCACCTGAAGGATCTCGTGCCGCAGATGAAGCTCTACCGCGAGACACTGAAGGCGGTGGGTAAGCCGTTTCCCGACGACGCACCGATCACGCGCGAGTGCTACGTCGGGCCGACCAACGCCAAGGCGCTCGAAGAATGCAAGATCGCGCTGCAGTACAAGTACGCGGCATACTCGTCGTGGGGGCTCGATTCCCAGTCGAAGGGCGCGGAATCGTTCCAGCAGCCCTTCGAGGACTTCGTCAAGGACCGCTTCATCATCGGCGACCGGTCCTACGTCAAGGACGAGATCCAGCGCTACAACGAACTGCTCGGCGTCAATCACTATCTCATGCGCGTGCAGTGGCCGAGCCTCCCGCACGACAAGGTGCTGCGGACCATAGCCTCACTCGGCGAGATCTTCGCCTAGGCCATGAGGACTCGCGGGCGGGGCGGCTGGGTGGTCGGGTACCGCGACGGCCACCATTGCCTCGACCGGGATCACGAGGTCGTCTTCGAGGGCGACGAGATCCTCTATGTGGGTGCGAAGTTCGAGGGCCGAATCGACGCGACCATCGATGCCGCGGGCAAGCTCGTGTGTCCGGGCTTCATCGACACGCATGTGCATTCCGGGCACCGCGCATCGCACCGCCTGATCACCGACGCCGGGCGCCCGGACTATTTCGGCCAGCCCTTCCTCGAGGTCAGCGTGCCGCGAGAAGGCAGCCGCATCGAAGGCGACGTGCGCTACATGCGCGCAGGCGAGACGGGCGTGGACGAGGAGCTGGAGCATCACGCCGTGTACACCGTCGCGGAGATGCTGAGGAACGGCATCACGACCTTCGTCGAGTACGGCGGTCAGTTGCGCATCCAGGAGGCGCTGGCACGGCAGTGTTCGCGACTCGGCATGCGCGGCTACCTCGGGCCGGGTTTCTGCAGCGGGCACTGGGTGGGCGAGGAGAGCGGGCGGGTGAAGCTCTCCATGGACGAAGCCGCCGGGCTGCGCGGGCTGGATGACGCGATCGCCTTTGCCGGGCGCATGCAGGAGGCGGGCGCGGGACTTGTGCGCGGCATTCTCGTGGCGCGCGAACTCGAGGCGATGAGCGTCGACCTGCTGCGCCGCACGCGCGAGGCGGCGGATACCTTGAAGCTGCCGATGGCGACGCACGCCGCGTACAACGTGCTCGAATTCCACCACGTCGTGCGCGAGCACCGCATGACGCCGATCGAGCTGCTCGACAGCGTCGGCATGCTGCGGTCGACGCTCAACATCGGCCACGGCAACTTCATCGCCGACAACCCGCTGCTCAACTACTCCGGCGCGCGCGACCTCAAGCTGATGGGGGCGGCGGGCGTGTCGATCTCGCATTGCCCGATCAACCTGGTGCGCCGCGCCCGCGCGCTGGATTCCTGGCAGAAATACCGCGACGCCGGCGTGAACATCGCACTGGGCACGGATACGTACCCCCGGGACATGATTCTCAACATGCGCACCGCCTCGTACCACGGCAAGGTGATGAGCCACAATTACATGACGGCGACCGCGGCCGAGATGCTGTCCGCGGCGACCCTCGCGGGCGCACGCTGCGTCGGTCGTGACGACCTCGGACGGCTCGCACCCGGGGCACGCGCCGACGTGATCATCATCGACCTGTCGGGCGGTGACACGCTGCGCTACGGGCCCGTGCGTGATCCTGTGAAGGCGCTGGTCGAATGCGGGGTGGGCGACGACGTCGATACCACCATCGTGGCGGGCGAGGTACGCATGCAGGGCGGCAGGATTCCCGGCGTCGACTTCGCGGCGCTGCGCGCGCGGGCGCAGGCGTCCGGCGAGCGTGGTGGTGGATGGCTGGCGCGCGCTTTACGCGCCCGTGGCCACGCCGCGCGCGATAATCGATGCGCTCAACCGGGAACTTGCGCGGATCGCCAGGCTCCCCGACGTGCAGGAGAGGCTCGCCGGCATCGGCACCATCGCGGTGATCAGCACGCCCGAGCAGCTCGCGTCGATCATGCAAGCCGAGACGCGGCAATGGGCGAAGGTCGTCAGGGAAGCCAACATCAAGGTGCGGTACGCACCGCTTCGACGAGACTCGGCCCGGGCATCGCGAGCGCGCGTTGCAACGCGCGCTCGAAGCCAGCCGCATCCTCGGCACGTTCGCCCGGCACCCCGAAGCCGCGCGCGATGTCCGGCCAGCCGATGGCAGGATTGTCGAGCCGGATCATCCCCAGCGCGCTGCGCCCGGGGTTCTGCGCGCCCACGCTGGCGAGTTCGCCATACAGCGTGGCATAGGCGCGGTTGCTGAGGATCACGGTCGTGACATTCAGTCCCTCGCGCGCCATGGTCCACAAGGCCTGGCAGGTATAGAGGCCGCTGCCATCGGCCTGCAGGCAGACGACCTTGCGCTCAGGGCAGGCGAGTGCCGCGCCGACCGCGAGCGGCAAGCCTTCTCCGGTAGCGCCGCCCGCCATCTGCAACCAGTCGTGCGGCGCGGAATCGGCAGTGGCCGGATAGAGCGTGAAACCGAGCGACAGCGATTCGTCCACGACGATGGCGTGTTCAGGGAGGTGATGCGCGACGATCGCGGCCAAGGCGGCCGCGGTCAACGCGCCCGAATCCGGCGCAGCGCCCAGCGCAGCGCCGGAGGCGGCTGGTCGCGGCCGGGCGCCGACGGCATCGGCAAGGTCGCTCAACGCGGCAAGCACGTTTTCCTCCGGCTCCGCGACCGGGATACTGGCACTGCCGGGTGGCGCGAGCAGGCTGGGGCGGTCCGGGTAAGCGAAGAACGCCACGGGTGGCTTGGCGCCGACCAGCAACACGGTGTCGAGGCCGGCGAGGAAGCGCACCGCGTCGTCGACGGCGAACGGAACCCGTGCGATCGGCGGGCGACCGCTGCCGCGCGCGATCCGCGTGTTCGACATTGGCGCGAACAGGCGGCAGCGCGTTGCATCCGCGATGCCGGACGCCAGCGCGAGGCCGCGCTCGGAGAGCGCGACGCCGCCAATCATGAGCCCCGTATTGCGCCCGTCCCGCAGGCGCCGTGCCGCGGACTCGATGCGCGCAGAGGAGACGCGCAGCGGCGCCGTATCGGCCGCGAGCGGCGCCGGCGGGGCATCGCCACCATCGGTCCATGCGATGTCGGCAGGCAGGATCAGCGTGGCGATGCGACCCGGCGCGATGCGCGAAGCGGCAATGGCCGCCGCGCAGTCGGACGAAAGCGTCGCGGCGGATTGCGCGGTGCGCAGCCAGTCGGAGAAGGGGCGCGCCACGCCCTCCACGTCAGAGTGCAGCGGCGCGTCGTGGCGTCTGTGGTGCGCCGCGTGCTCGCCCACGATGTTCACGATCGGAACCCGGGCGCGGCGCGCGTTGTGGAGGTTGCAGAGCCCGTTGGCGAGACCTGGCCCGAGGTGCATCAACGTGCTCGCGGGGCGACCAGCCATGCGCGCATAACCGTCGGCGGCGCCGGTCGCCACGCCCTCGAACAGGGTGAGCACACCGCGCATGCCGGAAACACGGTCCAGTGCCGCGATGAAATGCATCTCCGAGGTGCCTGGATTACCGAAGCAGGTGTCGACGCCGCCGGCGACGAGCGACCGGACCAGGATCTCGGCGCCGAGCATCAGCTCACCTCCAGAAGACGAAGCGCTGGTCGATCCAGTTGACGATGCCGTACCAGACCATGCTGGCGGCGGAGGCGACGGCAATCGCCGCCCAGGCGCGCAGGAAGTCGACTTGCTGCGTGGCTTCGAAGATGGTCCAGCCAAGGCCTTTGTATGCGCTCAGCATCTCCGCGACGATGGCGATGATCATGCTGCGCACCACCGCGACGCGCAGGCCGTTCATGATCGACGGCAGCGCCGCCGGCAGCCGCAGCAGCGCCATCTGCCGCAGCGGCCCGGCGCCGAAAGAGCGCAG
Organism: Rhodoplanes serenus; assembly: GCA_945861855.1. Classification (GTDB taxonomy): domain Bacteria; phylum Pseudomonadota; class Alphaproteobacteria; order Rhizobiales; family Xanthobacteraceae; genus Z2-YC6860. Next base: position 3,498 of record CAMAWG010000112.1, on the reverse strand, counting down.
CAGGTTGGCGGCAGATTCGTCCACCGAACGCAGGCCCTGGTGCGCGTTCACGAAGACGGCGAACGCGACTGCCATGGTGACCATGGCGATCTTGGAGGCAGGCCCCGAGCCGAACCAGAGAAGGGCGACGGGCGCAAAGGCGACGACGGGGACGGAGTTCATCGCCACGAGCGCCGGCAGGGCGACGCGTTCGAGGCGCGGATACAGGATGAACAGCACTGCAAGCACCATCGCGATCAGCGAGCCGATCACGTAGCCGACTCCCGCCTCAAAGAGCGTCATCGACAGCCCGTCGAGCAGTTTCGGCAGGTCCGCCCAGGTCTTGAGCAGGATCGCGCTCGGCGCGGGCAGCACGTAGACGGGAACTCCGAAGGACCGGACGATCGCTTCCCAGAGCAGCACCATGAGCAGCGGGCCGGCGACGGCAAGCGACAGGGCGCGCATCAGATTTCCTGTTTCCACCAGATCCAGCGCCGTTCGATCGCCTCGAACGCCGCATAGAGCAGGATGCCGATCGCACCGCAGACCAGGATCAAAGCCCACATCCGCGGCAGGTTCTCGTTGTACATGGCCTGCAACAGCATGATGCCCAGTCCCACCGTGTCGCCGAACCACTCGCCGACGATGGCCCCGATCAGCCCCAGGCTGATGCCGAGCTTGAGCGCAGCGGCGATCGACGGCAGCGCGTACGGGACGCGCAGCCGCCAGAACAGCGCCCACGGGCCGGCGCCGAAGCTGCGCAGCAGCGCGACGCGCTGCGGGTCCACTGCCTGCATCCCGCGGCAGGTGTTCACGGTGACGGGAAAGGCGGTGAGGTACGCCGCGATCGCCACCTTCGACCAGATGTCGTTGCCGAGCCACATTACCACCAGCGCGCCGAAGGCGATCACCGGGATCGCCTGCGAGACGATGAACAGCGGAAACAGCAGCCGCTCCAGCGTGCGCGAGACGGCGAACGCGCTGCCGAACACGAAGCCGATCGTCGCGCCGATGACGAATCCGATGATGGTTTCGGACAAGGTGCGAACCACGCCGCGGCCGATCAGGTCCATATTGCCCGCCATGTCGCGGAATACCGCGCTAGCCGTCGGCATGTTGTGCGGCGCCACGCCGAAGACGCGGACGCCGACTTCCCAAAGCACCAGCAAGCCGATCAGCGCGGCAAGCTGGCTCCCCAGTCCGGTGCGCATCCGCTAGCCCTCGGCGACCTGCTGGAAGCTCTTGATGCTCTCTTCCTCGATGGCGGCGAGCACCTGGCGCTTGAGTGCGATGAATTCCGGCGAGGTCAGCATTTCGGGCGGGCGCGGGCGGGCGAGCGGGACGTCGAGCACCAGCTTGATGCGGCCCGGACGCGCGGTCATCACCAGCACGCGGTCGCCGAGGAAGATAGCCTCGTCGACATCGTGCGTGATGAAGAGGATGGTGCGCTGGTGGCGCTGCCAGATGTCCAGCAGCCAGCGCTGCATCAGGCTGCGCGTCAATGCATCGAGCGCGCCGAAAGGCTCATCGAGGAGCGTGAGATCCCGCTCGAAGAGGAACGTGCGCATCAGCGCGACGCGCTGCCGCATGCCGCCGGAGAGCTGCTGCGGATAGTGGCGCTCGAACCCGGAGAGGCCGAACTCCACGAACAGGGGCTGCGCGCGCTTCAGCGCCTCGGCGCGGGGGATGCCCTCCACCTGCAGCGGCAGGATCGCGTTGTCGACCACGCGACGCCACGGAAGCAGGAGGTCGCGCTGGGGCATGAAGGCAACCTTGCCGAGCAGTTCCGGCGCCATGCGCGGTTCCCCGTTATAGAGGATCTTCGCACCTGTATCGGGCTCGGCGAGGCCCGCCAGGATATTGAAGAGCGTGCTTTTCCCGCAACCACTGGGTCCGACCACGGTGACGAATTCGCCGCAGCCGATCTCGATCCCGATCCGTTCCAGCGCCACCAACCGGCCATGACCCGAGTCGAAGGTCTTGGAGAGGTTGGTGAGCTGCAGCATCGGCGGCGCGGCGGAATCCGCCGGGCCGTCCATCACATCTTCTTGTCTGCGGCGGGCACCGCGTTCCAGAACTTCAGGTCGAACGCCGTGTTGAAGTCCACCGGGCCGGAGAGGACCTTGGCATTCAGCAGCATGTCGTGGGCCGCCTTCAGGCGCGGCATGTTCAGCGCGCCCAGGCCTTCCGTGGTGCCGGTGTCGGCCAGCATCAGCTTGCCGACCTCCTGCAGCATCAGCGTCTGGTGGCCGCGCTCGAGCCCCGGGGCGGCGGCCATGACGATGTCGAGCGCCTCGGACTGGTTCTTGATGGCGTATTTCCAGCCGCGCAGCGTGGCGTTCATGAAACCTTGCACCGCCTTCGGCTTCTCCGCGATCATCTTCTCCGAGGTGATGAGCGAGTCGCGCGGCACGCTGACGCCGTAGTCGTCCGGCGCGAAGATGCGCACCTTGACGCCGCGCGCCTTCAGCACGTTCAGTTCGTTGTAGAGCGTCACCATGGCGACGTCGGTTTCCCTGTTGATGAACGGCGTCATCGACACGGCCTGCGCGGTGAGGCTGTAGTCGGAGGGCGACATGCCCTGGTTCGTCAGCATCGCCGTGACCGTGTGCTGCAGGCCGGTGAAGAACGAGGTGATCTTCTTGCCCTTGAAGTCCTGGATTTTCTGGATCGGCGAGTCTTCCAGCACCACCATCACGACGGGCGTGCGCTGGTGCAGCATGCCGAGCGTGACAATGGGCAGTTTCTTGTCGCGAGAGGCGAGCGAGGCCTCGGTGCCGCCGCCCACCGCGAAGGTGTCGGCGCCGGAGGCGACCAGCGACTCCGCATTCAGGTTCGGGCCGCCCGGGTTGATCGTCAGGTTCAGCCCTTCGGCAGTGTAGTAGCCCTTGGCCTTGGCGACATAGAGACCGGCGAACTGCGCCTGCGCGAGCCACTTCAGGCGCACGCTGACGGTTTCCTGCGCCGACGCTTGATTTGGGGCGGCACCGAGCGCTGCCAGTATGGATATGCAAACAGCCAGAGCGGCGATGCGCTTCGGCCCCTGTTTTTCCCGCAGATCAATCATCATCGTTCTCCCATTTGTCGGATGCCGAGCGAAAACTTAGCCGTTAAACTAAGCAAGCCATATGCCAATCCCGTGTCAATGCATGACGCCGGATTCGCCGTTCGAACCTCGCCTGCCGACTGCATCCTAACACCAGAGAACATTTGCCGCCCGGTGCGGATGCCGTATTTGTAGGGAGCTAATGAGTTGTCCGGGTTTGTAGCTCGTGAGTTGTCCGCTTTAGGGTCAATACTGTTCACTTAGAGTCGATTTGCGCTATCCTCTGCTTTTCCCCGACAGGAGGTGGCGCATGGCACGCACGATGGCGGTACTGCCCGAAGGCAGCCGGATCACCGACTACGTGAGCTTGGGTGTGATCTCCAAGACGTTTCCGCCCGCACGAATTCGCGCGGTGCTCAAATCCACCGGCAAAGCGAGCATTCGGGAACGCGACCTGCCGGCCCACGTGGTGG
>CAMAWG010000111.1 GCA_945861855.1 Rhodoplanes serenus | reverse complement strand
CGCACCGGATGCGTGATCCAGGTCTTGTTGCCGTGGACCTTGTAGACATCGCCCTCGCGCGCCGCCCGCGTCTTCAGCGACGCCAGATCGGAGCCGGTGTTGGGCTCGGTGAACACCGCGGTCGGCAGCACCTCGCCGGAGGCGATCTTCGGCAGCCATTGGCGCTTCTGGTCCTCGGTGCCGCCGCCGAGGATCAACTCGGCCGCGATCTCCGAGCGGGTGCCGAGCGAGCCCACGCCGATGTAGCCGCGCGACAGCTCCTCGGAGACCACGCACATCGATTCCTTGCCGAGCCCCATGCCGCCGAACTCTTCGGGGATGGTGAGTCCGAACACGCCGAGGTCGGCCATCTGCGAGACGATATCGAGCGGGATATAGCTGTTGGTGCGGTGCCAGCCCTGCGCGTAATCGATCACCTCGCTGTCGGCAAACTTACGCATCTCCTCGCGGATCGTTTCCAGCGTTTCGTCGAGGCCGCAGGCGCCGATCGTGGCGCCGTGACTGGAGCAGATCAGCTCGACCAGGCGCGCGCGGTGCTGCGCGGTGTTGCCATCGGCGATCAGCGCCTCGACATCCGGCGTGATGCGCGCGGCGACCGCGGCGGCGGACAGCCCGAGATCGGCCGGGCGCACGATCTCACCCTGGCTGATCGGGATGCCGCCCTGGATCTGGGCGAGATATTCGCCAAGACCGATGCGGACGATCAGCTCTTCGGTCTCGTTCAGCAGCCCGTTGTCCTGCATGCGCCCGGCATAGGCGGTGAGTTGCCGCACGGCTTCGACATAGGTCGCAAGCCAGGCGAGCCCATGGGTGGCGCGCTGCTCGCGGTCCATCAGGCGCGCGGACGGCTTTCCCTCCAGCACCACGCGCTCTCGCACCTTCGCTGCGGCGTCCGCCAGCAGCGCCTCGACCGCGCCTGTCGCGGCGCGCGCCAAACTCAGGAGATTGGTGTCGGTGGCAGGACGAAGGGCGGCTTGCGGCATCGTGATGGCCCGGCGAGAGGTGACCCAGCAGCCCTAATGTGCAGCGCACAAATTCTGGCCGCAACGCGAATCCGGGCCAAAGTCGAGGCAGTTGCCCAAATTTTCGACATTTTTAACCATTTTCGGCTCTTTTCCATCGATCGGTATGCCGATGCCGGCGGTCCCGGCCCCCGCGTTGAAGGCCGCTCAGCAAATGTCCTTGTCAATTCCCCGCACCATCAGCCGCATCTCGGTCCGCAGCCGCATCGTCGTGCTGGCGGCGATCCCGGTGATCGGCTTCCTGGTCAACGGCATTGCCTTCACGGTCGGCGAGCGCGAGGTCGAGCACGCATTCCAGACCGCCGACCGCGCGTCCGACCTGGCCGATGTCAGCCGTGAGTTCCGCAGCGCGCTCATCGTCATGCGCGTGCGTACTCGCGACTTCGCGGCGCGCCCCGGCCACGACCTGGCCCAAGCCTTCAACACCACCCACGACACGGCGGCCCGCACGTTGACCGTCATCGACGCCGCGGTCGACCGGCAGACGCGGCTCAAGCTCGCCCCCTTGAAAAGCAAGCTCGACGAGATCGCCGCGCAGTTCGACAACCTCGCGCGCAACCAGCAAATCCTCGGCTTCACGGAATCGGAAGGCATCCGCGACCGCATGGCCAAGGCGGGCGCCGCGGTCGAACGCATCATCCACGAAGACATGTCGTGGATGAGCGAGGCCGATGCGCACAAGCTGCTGATCTCGTTGCTCACCATGCGGCGCTTCGAAGCCGAATACCGGCTGACCCGCACGCAATTGATGCAGACCGTGTTCTTCGACGAGTTCAAGAGGTTCAAGACCGCCGTGGACGAGGTGATCGGCGCCGACGTGCTGAAGGAACAGTTGGCGGAACGGGTGAAGGCCTACAGCGACACGTTCGCCCAATGGATAGAACTCACCGACAAGGTCGCCCCGCCGGTGGCCGTGATCGAAATGAACGTCCAGGGCATGATCCCGCTCGCCGACGAGATCATCGCCTCGGCGAAGGCTTACACCAACGCGGCTTCGGCGGCGCTCACGTCGTCGCAGCAGCGAACCCGCAACATCATTACCGGCGTGGGTTTTGCGGCCGTGCTGATCGGCCTGGGGTTCAGCTGGCTGATCGGCCGCAGCATCGCGCGCCCGCTCAACGGTCTTGCCGACGTCATGAAGCGACTGGCCGACGGCGACATGTCGGCGAAAATTCCCGCCACCCGCACGTCCGACGAGATCGGCGCGATGGCGCGGACCGTAATCGTGTTCCGCGACAACATGATCGAGCGCGACCGCCTGACGTCGGACCAGACCAAGTCCGCGCGAGAGAAGGAGCAGCGCAGCGAAAGCGTCGCGGGCGCCATCGCAGCCTTCAGAAGCTCGATCCAGCAGGCGCTCGGCAACCTGCGCGGCACCGCGCACCGGCTCGAACTGTCGTCGACCCAGCTCAACAGCGCCGCCGACGCGGTGACGGCGGAGTCCCGCACCGCCGAGAGCCGCGTCAAGGCCGCTTCGCAGAATGTCACCTCCGCGGCAGGCTCGGTGGAGGAACTGGCCGCCTCGATCGGCGAGATCGCAAACCAGGCCGCGAAATCGACCGAGGTCGCGGCCCGAGCCGTCTCCGAGGCGCGGCGCACTGTCCAGACAATGACCGAGCTGGGCCACGCCGCCACCCGCATCGGCGAGGTGATCGGGCTCATTCAAGCCATCGCCGGCCAGACCAACCTGCTCGCGCTCAACGCCACCATCGAGGCGGCGCGCGCGGGCGAAGCCGGGCGCGGCTTTGCCGTCGTCGCCTCCGAGGTCAAGTCGCTCGCCGCCCAGACCGCCCGCGCCACCGCGGAGATCGCCGGGCAGATCGGCGCCATCCAGGCCGCCGCCGTCGATTCCGCGCAGGCGATCGGACAGGTCAACGCGATCATCACCGACATGTCCGCAATCGCCTCGACGGTTTCAGTCACCGTGGAGGAGCAGAACGCCGCGGTGTCGTCGATCGCCGACGGCGTGAACCGCGCCTCGATGGAGGCGCAGACCGGCGCCGAGGCCATGAGCCGGGTCGCCGGCGCCAGCACCGACGCCCGCGTGACCGCGGCCGATGTCAAGTCGCTCGCCGATACGCTCGCGGCGGAGGCGGAGAATCTCGACGCCGAGGTGCGGCGGTTCCTGACCGACGTGCAGGCGGCGTAGAGCAAGGCCCTCGCAACCCTCAAGGCTATTGTAACCCTCAAGGCTATTGCAATCCGGGCGATAATCCGCGATTTCAGGCGCAGTCGGTCCTGCACGGAGAGGGCGGTGCGCATCCTGCGCTTCTGCTACCGCGTCGCTCTGGACGCTTTCTATCGCTTCAACGCCGACGACGGCTGGGCGATCGCGAGCCACATCGCGCTGTCGGCGCTGATGTCGCTGTTCCCGTTCCTGATCGTGGTCACCGCGCTCGCGGGCTTCTTCGGCACCAAGGAGCTGGCCGACGAGGTGGGGCGCATTCTGCTTGAAGCGTGGCCGACCCAGGTGGCCGAGCCGATCGCGCGGGAAATCCACAACGTGCTCACCACCGCGCGCGGCGACGTGCTCACCGTCGGCGTCGCGCTCGCGCTCTATTTCGCATCCAGCGGCATCGAAAGCCTGCGGATCGGGATGAACCGCGCCTATGGCCTGAGCGAGCCGCGAAGCTGGTGGCTGCTGCGGCTGGAGTCGATCGCCTATGTGCTGGTCGGCGCGATCGCGCTGTTGGTGCTGGCGTTCCTGATCGTGCTGGCGCCGCTCATTTTCGCAACCGTCGTGCGTTACGCACCCTGGTTCGCCCCGCTGTGGCCGGTGCTCAACTTCATCCGCTATGCGGTCACCGCGGTGGTGCTGATCGCCGCGCTGTTCATCGCGCACAAATGGCTACCATCGGGCCGGCGCAGATTGTCGGCGATTCTGCCGGGCATGATCGCGACGATGCTGCTGTGGATCGTGGCCGGCGAGGTGTTCGGCGACTACCTCTCCGGCTTCGCCTACACCTATGTGACGTATTACGCCGGACTGGCGTCGGCGATGATCGCGCTGGTGTTCCTCTACCTGATCGCGTCGATCTTCATCTACGGCGCCGAGTTGAACACCTCGATCGCGGAGTTGCAGAAGGAAATCGCGGCGGTGCGCGGCTAGCAAGATGTGAAGATATTCTCGGTGGTCATTCCGGCCGAGCGAAGCGAGGGCCGGAATGACGGTGGAGAGTCTTTCCTGCTACCGCCCGGCCTCGATCGCATCCTCAAGGCTCTTGAGCCCAGGCTGCGGCGCGTTGACCAGCACCGCCATGTTGCCGGGTTTGTGCTCGTTCTTCCACATCATCTGATGCGCGCGCGGGATCTCGGCCCACGGCAGCACCTCGCTCATGCAGGGATAAATGCGGCGGTCGAGCACGAACTGGTTGGCCGCCGAGGCTTGCTTGAGATGCGCGAAGTGCGAGCCCTGGATGCGCTTCTGCCGCATCCAGACATAGCGCGCGTCGAAGGTGATGTTGTAGCCCGAGGTGCCGGCGCAGAACACCACCATGCCGCCGCGCTTGACCACGAGGCATGACACCGGGAAGGTCGCCTCGCCGGGATGCTCGAACACGATGTCGACGTCGCGCTTGCCGGTGATGTCCCAGATCGCCTTGCCGAACTTGCGCGCCTCCTTGGTCCAGTCGTTGTATTCGGGCGTGTTCACCTTGGGCATCTGGCCCCAGCACTTGAAGTCCTTGCGGTTGATGACGCCGTAGGCGCCGAGATCCATCACGTAGTCGCGCTTGGAGTCGTCGGAGATGACGCCGATCGCCTTTGCCCCGGACGCCGCGGCAAGCTGCACGCCGAACACGCCGAGCCCGCCCGAGGCGCCCCAGATCAGCACGTAGTCGCCGGGCTTCATCGTGTGCGGCGGATGGCCGAACAGCATGCGGTAGGCAGTGGCGAGCGTGAGCGTGTAGCAGGCCGCCTCCTCCCACGGCAGATGCACGGGCTTGGGCATCAACTGCCGCGACTGCACCCGGCAGAACTGCGCGAACGAGCCGTCCGGCGTCTCGTAGCCCCAGATGCGCTGCGACGGGGACAGCAGCGGATCGCCGCCGTTGCAGTCCTCGTCGTCACCGTCATCCTGATTGCAGTGAACGATGACCTCGTCGCCGACCTTCCAGCGCCGCACCTTGGCGCCGATCGCCCAGACCACGCCGGCCGCATCCGAGCCCGCGATGTGGAACGGATTCTTGTGGCCGTCGAGCGGCGAGATCGGAATCCCCAAGCCCGCCCAGACGCCGTTGTAGTTGACGCCGGCGGCCATCACATAGACCAGCACCTCGTCCTCGCCGATCGGCCAGGTCGGCAGCACCTCAAGCTGAAACGAACTCTCCGGCGGACCGTGACGCTCCTTGCGGATCGCCCAGGCGTGCATCTTCGGCGGCACGACGCCGAGCGGCGGAATTTCACCGATGCCGTAAAGTTCTTTCGGCGCCGAGGTTTTCGACGGATTGAGCGGGACGACAGAAGCCATGGCCGATGCTCCGGAGCCACCCATTTGTGCCTCGCAAAGTCTGCCCCTAGTCATGCTGCATGGCAATAAGATTTACGTCGAATTTGCGAAAAGCCCCTAGCGGCGGGCCTTTCTTGCGCTATGATCCTGGTTGCATTGCAAAAATCCCGGCGTGGCCACGGGCTTTCCCTCACGGCCAAGGCGGATCGAGATGCGCGACAAGATAGCGGGCGACAAGGTTCGGCGCGACAAGCCCTGGATCTTCCGCACCTATGCGGGGCATTCCAACGCCCGCGAATCGAACGCGCTCTATCTGAGGAACCTGTCCAAGGGGCAGACCGGGCTTTCGGTCGCCTTCGATCTGCCGACGCAGACCGGCTACGACTCCGATCATGTGCTGGCGCGCGGCGAGGTCGGCAAGGTCGGCGTCCCGATCGGCCATCTCGGCGACATGCGCATGCTGTTCGACAAGATTCCCCTCGGCACCATGAACACCTCGATGACCATCAACGCCACCGCAGCGTGGTTGATGGCGCTCTACATCGCCGTCGCCGACGAGCAGGGCGCGCCGCGCGCGGCGCTGCAGGGCACGATCCAGAACGACATCATCAAGGAATATCTCTCGCGCGGCACCTATGTGTTTCCGCCCGCGCCATCCATGCGGCTGATCAAGGACGTGGCGATCTTCACCACGACCGAGCTGCCGAAATGGAATCCGATGAACATCTGCTCCTACCATCTGCAGGAGGCGGGAGCCACGCCGGTGCAGGAACTGGCGTTTGCGCTTGCCACCGCCATCGCGGTGCTCGACACGGTGAAGGCCTCCGGCGAAGTAGACCAGGAGAAGTTCGGCGAGGTGGTCGGGCGCATCTCGTTCTTCGTCAACGCGGGGCTGCGCTTCGTCACCGAAATCTGCAAGATGCGCGCCTTCGTCGAGCTGTGGGATGAGATCACCCGCGAACGCTACGGCATCACCGATCCGAAGCAGCGGCTGTTCCGCTACGGCGTGCAGGTCAATTCGCTGGGCCTGACCGAGCCGCAGCCGGAGAACAACGTCACCCGCATCATGATCGAGATGCTGGCGGTGACGCTGTCGAAGAACGCGCGCGCCCGCGCCGTGCAACTGCCGGCCTGGAACGAGGCGCTCGGCCTGCCGCGGCCCTGGGACCAGCAATGGTCGCTGCGGATGCAGCAGATCCTCGCCTACGAAACCGACCTCCTCGAATACGGCGATCTGTTCGACGGCTCGGAGGTGATTACCCGAAAGGTCGATGCGCTCAAGTCCGAGGCGAAGGAAGAATTGAAGCGCATCGAGGAGATGGGCGGCGCGGTCGCCGCGGTCGAGAGCGGCTACATGAAGCGGGCGCTCGTCGATTCCAACACGGCGCGGCTTGAGGCAATCGAAAGCGGCGACCAGATCGTAGTCGGCGTCAACAAGTATCTCGAAAGCGAGCCGTCGCCGCTCACCGGCGGCGTCGAGTCCATCATGACTGTGTCGGAGGAAGCCGAAACCGACCAGATCGAGCGGCTGAAGGCTTGGCGCGCATCGCGCGACGGCGGCGCGGTCGCGGCGGCGCTGCGAGACCTCAAGCGCGCCGCGGCGGGCGGCGCCAACATCATGCCCGCATCGATCGCCTGCGCCAAAGCCGGCGTCACCACCGGCGACTGGGGCTGGACGCTGCGCGAGGCCTTCGGCGAATACCGCGCGCCGACCGGCGTCGGCAATGCCATGCGCAACGACGTCGGCGGCCTCGACGGCATCCGCGCCGACGTCGATCGCCTCTCGCGCAAGCTCGGGCGGCGGATGACGTTCCTGGTCGGCAAGCCCGGCCTCGACGGCCATTCCAACGGCGCCGAGCAGATCGCGGTGCGCGCGCGCGACTCCGGCATGCAGGTGGTCTATCAGGGCATCCGGCTGACGCCCGAGGAGATCGTCGATGCCGTGCGCGAGCAGAAGGCGCATGTGGTCGGGCTGTCGATCCTCTCGGGCAGCCATCTGCCGCTGGTCAAGGACGTGATCAGCCGCCTCAAGCTCGCCGGCATCGACGACGTGCCGGTCGTGGTCGGCGGCATCATCCCGCCGGAGGATGCCGAAGAACTCGAAGCGGCCGGGGGTGCAGCGGTCTATACGCCGAAGGATTTCGAATTGAACCGCATCATGTTCGACCTCGTCAGGATCGTCGAAAGCCGGTCCGACGGCGGCTGACAGCGCGCCCCGATCGGACTAGGCTTCACCCACCACGCAGGCGGGCCATGAGAGCCTTCCGCGTCGAGGGAGGACGCCATGGCAGTCGAAGCAATTCTCATCATTCTGATCGTCGGCGCGGTCGCCGGCTGGCTCGCGGGCCAGATCGTGCGCGGCATGGGCTTCGGCCTGATCGGAAACATCGTGGTCGGCATCGTCGGCGCCTTCATCGCCGGCTGGCTTCTGCCGCGCATCGGCATCGTCATCGGCGGCGGGATGATCGCGTCTATCATCAACGCCACGATCGGCGCCGTGGTGCTGCTGGTCATTCTCGGATTGATCAGGCGCGCTTGAGAGCCGCCACCGTCTTCAGCGCTTCGTTCAACTGGGCGGGCGACGCGGGCTTGCGCAGATAGGCGTCCATGCCGGCCGCCATCGCCGCCGCAGCGTCGTGCGGCTCGGTGCGGCCCGATACGCCGACAATCGGGATGCGGCCCGCGGGCGGCGGCAGCGCGCGGATGCGCCGCGCCGCCTCGATGCCGTCGAGCGCGATGTCCATCAGCACGGCGTCGTGCTCGTTGCGGGCGACGGTCTCGACCGCCGCCTCGCCGCTGCCGGCGAAGCTGACGCGATGGCCCAATTCGCGCAGCACGGCGCTGAGCACGATGCGGCCGTAAGGATTGTCCTCGACGCAGAGCACCCGCAGGCTGGCGGGCGGCGCGGCGCCGGACGCCCGGCGGCGCTGGGTAGGCGCTGCAGCGTCCTTCATCGTCACCGTCAGGCGGAACATGCTGCCGCGTCCGGGCTTGCTGGTCACCGTGAGGTCGCCGCTCATCGCCTTGGCGATGCGCTTGACGAGAACGAGCCCCAGCCCCGCGCCGCCATAGCGGCGGGCCACCTCCTCGCTCGCCTGCGCGAACGGCCGGAACAGGCGCTTGAGGTCGGCCGCAACGATGCCGATGCCGCTGTCGGCAACCGTGAACATCAGCCGCGCCCGCCCGCGCCCTGCCCTGGCGGACGACACGGTCAGGCCGATGCTGCCGCGCTCGGTGAACTTCACCGCGTTGTCGATCAGGTTTTCGAGCGCGCTGCGCAGTCGCACCTCGTCTCCGACGACACGTCCGGGCAGGCCCTTGGCGATGTCGATTTCGATATCGAGACCCTTGCCCTCGGCGCGGGCGGCGAGCGAGCTTGCCGCCGCATGCGCAAGATCGCGCGGCGAGAACGGCTCGTCCCGCAGCACGAACCCGGTGGATCGCGCTTTGGCGGTATCGACCACGATGGTGGTGAGCCGCGCCAGATGGTCGGCCGCGCCGCGGATCGCCTCGGCCCAGCCGCGCTCGCGTTTGGGCAGGTCGGAAGCATGCAGCAAATCCGCCAGCGCCAGGATGCCGGTCAGCGGCGTGCGGATGTCGTGCGCCAGCCCCGCCAGCGCGACTTCGATCGCGCGCGGACCGCGTGCCAAAGAGCGGCGGCGCTTGCGAGCCTTCCGCTTCGCTGTCTTGCGCTTGGCTTTCGCCATGAGCCCCCACGCCCGGCCGGGGATGAAGATGGCACGGCGGGGCAGCCGGGACTACACGGCGACGTTCACAAGTCTGCGAACGTTGGCGGGCGTCATGCCCTGTGCACGCAATTCACGCAGGCCGGTGGCATGTGTCGATTTCGAAAGCTTCTTCCCGTCGCTGTCGAGGATCAATCGGTGGTGGCGATAAGTTGGCGCGGGGAGGTCGAGCAGCGATTGGAGCATGCGATGCACGCCGGTCGACCAGAACAGGTCCTGGCCGCGCACCACATGGGTCACGCCCTGCAGCGCGTCGTCGATCACGACCGACAGGTGATAGCTGGCCGGCGTCTCCTTGCGGCCGACGATGACGTCGCCCCAGGCGGCGGGCTCGGCGGCAATCTCGCCGCTCTCGCCGGACGGCCCCGCGCCGGTCTCGCTCCAGCGCAGCGGCCCGGTCCACTCCAACGCCTTCTCCATGTCGAGGCGGATGGCGTAGGGATCGCCCCGGGCGATGCGCGCCTGCCGGTCCTGCTCCTTCATCTGCCGCGCCGCGCCCGGATAGACCGGCACGCCGTCCGGATCGCGCGGCCAGCGTTCGCGCACGTCGCGGTCGCCCACCATGCGGGCGATCTCCGCCCGGCTCTCGAAGGCCGGGAAGGTCAGGCGCATCGCGGCGAGCCTTTCGAGCGCCGCACGGTAATCGCCGAAATGCTCGGACTGCCGCCGCACCGGCTGCTCCCATGAGATGCCGAGCCAGGCTAGGTCCTCATAGATCGCCGTTTCGAACTCGGGCCGGCAGCGCGTGACGTCGATGTCTTCGATCCGCAGCAGGAACCGTCCGCCCGCCGCGCGCGCCATGTCGAAGTTGAGCAGCGCCGATAGCGCGTGGCCGAGATGGAGATACCCGTTCGGGCTCGGGGCAAAGCGGAAAACGGGTTGTGTCATCGCCGGCCCGGCCACGGAATGGTTCCACGATCATCATGGCATCGAATGGCAGCCGATGCGATCACTTGACCCCGCCGCGCATTGTGCTTTGAACGTCGCATGTCGTCCTTCCTCCACACCGAAGCCGATCTTGCCGCCGGGATGGCGGCGCTGGTCGCACAAGACCCGCGCCTCGGGCCCGTGCTGGAAAAAGCCGGGATGCCGGCGCTCCGCCGCCGCGAGGGCGGCTACGCGGGCCTGTGCTCCATCGTCTGCGGCCAGCAGCTTTCGACCGCCAGCGCCGCGGCGATCCGCGCCCGGCTGTTCGCGGCCTTCGATCCGTTCCACCACGATACGGTGCGGCTTGCGCGCGGGGACAAGCTCGCCCGGCTCGGCCTCTCCAGGCCCAAGATCAAATCGATCAAGGCGATCGGCGCCGCCATTGCCAAAAATCATATCGACCTCGACGCGGTCGCCCGGATGGACGCGGATCAGGCCCACGCGGCGCTGACCGCGCTGCACGGCATCGGGCCGTGGACCGCCGACATCTATCTGCTGTTCTGCCTTGGCAACGCCGACGCCTGGCCGGCCGGCGACCTTGCGGTGCAGGAGGCCGTGCGCCTCGCCTTCAACATGAAGAAGCGGCCCGACGCCAAGGCGATGGTCAAGCTCGCCGAAAAATGGCGGCCGTGGCGCGGGGTGGCCGCGCATTTGTTCTGGGCCTACTATCATGCGGTGAAGCGGCGCGAGGGCGCGCCGGTCCAGGCAACGTGGCCCGCCGTGACGAAGAAGCAAAAGGCAAAGGGAACAGCGAATGGCCGGTGAACTCGACGGCCCCCGGCTCGAACCGGTCAGCGGACAGGCCAGGCGCCTCGTCGTGTTCCTGCATGGCTACGGCGCCGACGGCAACGACCTGATCGACATCGGCCGCGCCTGGCAGGGCATGCTGCCGGACACCGCCTTCGTGTCGCCGCACGCGCCCGAGCCTTGCGGCCAGGCGCCGGTCGGCAAGCAGTGGTTCGCGCTGACCTTCCGCGATCCCAACGAACGCTGGCTCGGCGTCAACAAGGCGCTGCCGGCGCTTGAGCGATTCCTCGAAGCCGAACTCACCCGCCGCAAGCTGCCGCCGTCGGCGCTGGCGCTGGTCGGCTTCAGCCAGGGCACCATGATGGCGCTGCACGCGGGCCTGCGGCGCGCCGTCCCGCCCTCCGCCATCGTCGGCTATTCCGGCATCTTCGTGCTGCCGGACCAGGCCAAGGCCGCAACCATCGTGGGCGAGATCAAGTCCAGGCCCCCGGTGCTGCTGATCCACGGCGACCAGGACGATCTGATTCCGGTGCAGGCGTTGATCCAGGGCTCGCAGGATCTGGCGGCGCTCGAAGTGCCGGTCGAGTGGCATGTCTCGCAAGGGGTCGGCCACGGCATCGACCAAGAGGGGCTGCGCCACGGCGGCGAATTTCTCGCCCGCCGATTCGGGCTGCGGCGCTGAGCCGGCGCAGCACGCCTGCGCGCGGGCGCCGTGATTTGCGCCACGATTCGCGCACAACCTGCCCCGTTCGCGCGCTTCACAATGCGGTCACCGACCCTATACACTGTGCGCAGGCCGCCGCCGCGGCGCGCGGTTTTAGGGGTGTCGAAGGGACCTCACCTTGAACGTGCACGTCAATCCTGGGAACGGCTTTCCCGCCCTGGTGCTGAATGCGGACTTCCGCCCGCTCAGCTATTACCCGCTGTCGCTGTGGTCCTGGCAGGACACGATCAAGGCGGTGTTCCTCGAACGCGTGAACATCGTCGAGGAATACGACCACGCGGTGCACAGCCCATCGATCGAGATGAGGCTGCCGAGCGTGGTCTCACTCAAGACCTATGTGCGGCCGTCCACCCATCCGGCGTTCACCCGCTTCAACGTGTTCCTGCGCGACCGGTTCTGCTGCCAGTACTGCGGCTCGCGCGACGACCTCACCTTCGACCATCTAATTCCGCGCTCGCGCGGCGGGCACACCACCTGGATCAACGTGGTCGCCGCCTGCTCGCCCTGCAACCTGCGCAAGGGCAGCATGACGCCCGCGGAGGCAAGGATGTTCCCCTCGCAGACGCCGACGCAGCCGAGCGTGCAGCACCTGCACCGCAACGGCCGGCTGTTCCCGCCGAACTATCTGCACCAGAGCTGGCTGGATTATCTCTACTGGGACACCGAGCTCGATCCCTGAGCGCGGATCGAACGCTTATTTTCGTTTCGCCAGTCTGGCAGCTGCGACTGTCTTCGGGATCGATTCTGAAACGGTGCTCCAGAGGATGCTTTCGTCCACCGCGTAATATCCGTGGCTCAGTCTGTTACGAGATTTGTAAGCGAGGCTGAGCTGGAGGCCGGGAAATTCGCGTTCGAGAGAGGGGTCCAGCTTGTTGAGTTCGTAGGCGGCCATGCCGATTGCCTCCGCGCACTTGGAGGCCGCGTCCTGCGTTTTCGTGTCGTCGAGGAAGTCCTCCTGCGTCATCCCGGCGATGTGGCCTTCAAGCCGCTCACCCCATGAAATGATATCCGACAACCAGTCGGAGGCGGAACGTTTGCTCATGGGATCGGAAGCTGGTCTGCTTCGGCGCGCTCGGCGATGTCCGGCGCGAGAAAGCCTTTCGTCATGACCTCGACCTTGCAGCCGAGGATGGCCTCCAGCTCGGTCTCCACCCTGGCCAGATCGTAGAGCGACGTTCCCGGAGGTGCGTCGACCAGAAGATCGAGATCGCTCTTGTCGGTGTCCTCGCCGCGGGCAGCCGAGCCAAAGATGCGCGGATTGCGCATTCCAGAGCGCGCCAAAACCTCGCGGACCTGGCCGGCGTGTTCTGAAAGGGCAAGCGACGGCTTCATAACCAACCTCAGGCGGCTACGCCGCCAATATCAGCCTCAACGAAACATATCACAACTTGGTGCCGGGCGCCGCCTTGGTCCGCTGGCGCTGGCAAACGGCGTCTTATCGTGATGACGGCCACTTGCGATGGACAGCAAACGCTCCCCACGCTGCAACGGTCGCGAGCAAAAGCGACACCAGCACGTTGTAGCCGGCGAGCGACAGGCCGAGGAAGCGCCACGGCGCCTCATCGCAGCGGATCACCCGCGTCCGGTTGATCTGATCGATCAGGCTGCCGCCGGCGCTGAAGTTCGGGATCGCGCCCGAGCAATCCGTCGGCCCCGGCCACCATTTCCATTCGACGCCGGAGTGATAGACGCCGAGACCGGCGTTCCACAGCATCGCGGCGGCGATGGCGAGCAGCGCCAGCATCAGCACCTTGTGCGACGAGCCGACCGACTGGCCGAGCAGGATCATCGCCGCCAGCGGCACCGACACGTAGAAAGCGTAGCGCTGTTCCAGGCAGAGCGGACACGGCGGGTAGCCCAGCACGTATTGAAAGAAGAAGAATCCCGCCATCGTCAGGACGCCGATCACGGCGATGGCGACGGCCGCCGCGGTGGCCGGCTCCGTGCGTGCGAAGGCTATTGTGCGTGCGATCATGCGATATCCCTACGGGCATTCGCATAGCGCCGCGCATGGAATCTGTCGACCCAAAAGGCTGTGAGTACGCCGGCGCTCGCCGGTAGCGGGCGGAATTCCAGACATTGACCGCAAGCCTTGCGCCCTTTTCGGGGGGCATGATCTTTTCCGAAAACCGGTTTCCACTTTTCGGGATCATGCCATATGATCCCGCCATTGCCCCTGTGGCGGAACTGGTAGACGCGCCAGACTCAAAATCTGGTGATGGCAACATCGTGCTGGTTCGATCCCGGCCAGGGGCACCAAATCCGCTTTTCATAGCGACTCATAGATGCTCATAAATTCATAAATATCAAATAGTTATGTAAATTCTCCCTGCACATATCGCCTCATAGGAACCCTAGAAATCTACTCATATTTGGAGTAGAAATGTGAGTAGAAAATGCCTCCGACGGCGGTCTACTCACATGGCACTCTCTCAACTCGCTATCACCAACGCCAAGTCCAAGGACAAGCCGTACATGCTCTTGGACGGCGAGGGTTTGCATCTCCAGGTTCACACGTCTGGCAGCAAGCTGTGGCGGCTGCGCTTCCGTTTCAGCGGCAAGGCAAACATGATGTCGCTCGGCCCTTTCCCGGCGGTCTCTCTCAAGGATGCGCGCGAGAAGCGCGGCGAGATCAAGAAACAGATCGCCGCCGGCATTGATCCATCACTCCGCAAAAAGCTCGACAGGATTAGCGCTACCTCGCCCAACACCTTCGGCGCCATAGCCGATGAGTACATCGCAAATCTGAAGGCCAACGACGCAGCAGACATCACAATCAGCAAGAAGCGCTGGTTTCTGGAAGACCTCGCCGCGCCAATCCGCAATCGCCCGGTGAACGAGATTGTCCCTGCCGAACTTCTGGACATCCTCAAAAAGATCGAGGCAAGCGGACGACGAGATACGGCTCATCGTCTTCGATCAGTCATGGGGTCGGTCTTTCGGCTCGCTGTAGCGACCTTGCGCGCGTCAAATGATCCGACCTACGCACTCCGCGGCGCGCTTCTCAAAGTGAAAGTAAAGCATCGTGCGGCGATAACGGACGAGTGCGAGCTCGGCCGGTTCCTGCTTGCGCTGGATGCATACGATGGTTGGCCAATTCTGCAATCGGCATTTCAATTCCTCATTCTCACTATGTCGCGCCCCGGTGACGTCCGGCACATGCGGAGGAACGAAGTCGATTTCGAAAAGCGGCTCTGGCGCATTCCGGCGGAGCGCATGAAAATGCGCCGGGCGCATGATGTGCCACTCTCGCGACAATCGCTTGAAATCTTAAAGTCCGTCTGGCCCCTCAA
>CAMAWG010000110.1 GCA_945861855.1 Rhodoplanes serenus | reverse complement strand
GCTCAAGGCCCTGCTCCGAAAGGCCGCCGCGCGCTCCGTCGAGGCACTCTGGAAGGTCATCGGCGAAAGTCTGTCGTGCTACTCGCCGACCGAATGCGAAAATTACCTGGCAGACGCAGGTTATCCACGGTCAGCATGAAAGTGCTCTAATGCTCCGGCGGCGAGCCGAAGTAGCGCGAGCCGAAAAGCACCGAGACCCAGATGAAGGCCAGAAAGCCCAACGAAACGAACAGCACCGTCACACCGCTCAGCATGTCGCCCTCCCTTGCCGGCCCTTCCTCAACGGGAAGGTTCCGATTCCCTATTCTATCACCTCGTCCGCCCGCGCCAGCAGCGTCGGCGGCACAGTAAGGCCGAGCGCCTTCGCGGTCTTCAGGTTGATCACGAACTCGAACTTCGTCGATTGCATGACAGGCAGCTCGGCCGGCTTCTCGCCCTTGAGTATCCTGCCGGCGTAAAGGCCGGCCTGGCGATAGGCATCGAGCAGATCGGTGCCGTAGCTCATCAGGCCTCCGGCCGCGGCATACTCGCGCAACTCGTAGATCGCCGGAATCCCATGGTGTGCCGCCAGCGTGACCAGTTGCTGACGTTGGCTGTTGAAGAACGGGTCGGCGCCGACCAGCAGTTCGCTGGCGCGCGATTGCACCAGGCTCGCAAAGGCACGATGGATGTCCTGCTCGGTGCTGGCGTTCAACACCACGATGCCTTGGCCGAGCGCCTGCGCCGCCGAGCGGACATCATCCGTCTGCGCTCCAGCGGTCTGGCTCTTCGGGTTGAACAGCACGCCGACGACGGCCGCAGCCGGAACCAGTTCGCGCAGCAGCCCGAGCCGCTTGCTCTCCATCAGGCTGAGGAACACATGGACGCCGGTCAGGTTGCCGCCCGGCCGGTTGAGGCTGGATACGAGGCCAGCCTTCACCGGGTCGCTCCCGCTGGTGAACACGATGGGAATTGTCGCCGTCGCGGACTTCGCCGCCATCGCCGGCGACGGCCCGCCCGCGAACAGCACCGCCACCGGCCGGCGCACCAGTTCGGCCGCCAGAGCCGGCAGCCGGTCGAACTGGTTTTCCGCCCAGCGGTATTCCACCGCAACATTGCGGCCGTCGTCATAGCCGGATTCGTTCAGACCGCGAAGAAATGCCGCCACATATCCACGCCGCGTTTCCAGAGTTGCGCTGTGCAGGAACCCGATGACCGGAAACGCCGGCTGCGAGCGCGCTTTGAGCGGGGCAGCCAGCGACGTTGCCGCCGCGCCTCCAACGAGCGTGATGAACTCCCGCCGCCTCATTCGTCTGCCCCCGGGACCGATGGAGCCGGTCCAGCGCGGGCAGCCTAGCACGCGGAAAAACGCCCGCGCCGCCTCATTCGATCACCTCGTCGGCGGTGGCGAGCAGCGCCGGCGGCACCGTGAGGCCGAGTGCCTTCGCGGTTTTCACGTTGACGGCAAGCTCGAACTTGGCGGGCGCCTGCGCCGGAAGATTGCCGGGATACGCGCCCTTGAGGATGCGGTCGACGTAGTCCGCCGCGCGGCGGAAGATGTCGGGGATGTCCGGCCCGTAGGACATCAGCGCGCCCTCCTTCACGAACGGCCGGCTCGTGAAAATGTAAGGCATCCGGTGCCGCTCCGCCGCCGCGCGGATCGCGGCGCGGTTGGCGGCGGTGAATGGATCGGGCGGCAGGACGATGCCGCCGCCGGGCTGCGCGGCCAGCGCCGCGACTGCCGCATCAATGTCGGCGGGCGTGCGCACGGCGGAGCGCACCACGTCGACCGGCTTGAGCTGCGTGGCCTGGAGGGCCTGCAGATAGACGTCGTAGTACGAATAGGAGTCGGGGTTGAACATCAGCCCGACGCGGGTGAGCGCCGGCGCCATGAACTTGAGCATCTCGATCGACTTGGCGACCAGCGCGACATCGACCAAGGTGAAGCCGGTGATGTTGGCGCCCGGCCGCGCAAGGCTGGCGATGATGCCCTGCGCCACCGGCGCGTTGACCAGCACGAACACCACCGGGGTCGTCGCCGTCGCGCGGCTCAACTCGGCGACCACCGGCGTGCTGTTGGCGACGATCGCGTCTGGCTTGCGCGCCACAACGTCGGCAACGATTTCGCGGATCTCGTCGGGGTTGCCGCCGGTCCAGCGGATGTCGACCTGCACGTTGCCGCCGTGGGTCCAGCCGCGCTGCTGGAACGCCTCCAGGAAGGCGTTCAGCCGGGCGCGCCCCTCCGGATCGGTCTCGGCGGTCGCCATCAGCACCGCGACGCGACGCGTGGCCTGCTGCGCGCGGGCGGCGAGCGGAACGGCCGCGGCGCCGCCGATGAGCGCGATGAACTGGCGCCGCCTCATTCGATCACCTCGTCGGCCGCGACCAGAAGGCCCGGCGGTACGGTGAGGCCCAATGCCTTCGCCGTCTTGCGATTGACGGCGAGCGCATATTTGGTCGGCGCCTGCACCGGGAGGTCGGCGGGCGATGCGCCGCGCAGGATGCGGTCAATATAAGTTGCGGCCTGACGGAACGGTTCGACGGATTCCGCAATGCCGTAGGACATCAAACCGCCGGCCGCGGCGTAGACCGCTTCCGGATAAACCGCGGGCAGGCGGTGGCGGGCGGCAAGGCCGATGATGAGATCGCGATTGCGGATCATGGTTTGATCCGGCGCGATGACCAGGCCGCCGCCCGGCATGCGCGCGACGGCCTCGATGGCCCGCTCGATCTCGGCGGCGTTCTCGACGCGGCTGGGTACCACTTCGATCGCGAGCCTGGGTGCCGCGGCCTCCACCGACCGCAGGAAGTAGTCATAGGCGGTGGTTTTTGGATTGCCGATGAGGGCCGCGCGCTTGAGGCGGAGGCTCATCTCCTTGAGCAGCGACAGCCATTTACCGGCGACGCTGGCCTCGAAAAGCTGCAGGCCGGTGATGTTGCCGCCCGGCCGCGCCAGGCTCCCAACGAAGCCCGCGCCGATCGGGTCGGAGACGTTGGCGAACACGATGGGAATGGCACCGGCCTCCCGCTTGACGGCAGCGACGACCCCCGGGGTCTGCGCGAAGATCACGTCGGGCTTCAGGGCGACCAGTTCCTTCGCGAGCGGCGCGAAATCATCGGGGCCGTTGGCATGGCGATAGTCGACACGCGCGGCGCGGCCGTCGGTCCAGCCGGCATTTTCCAGCGCCAGCCGCAACGCCACGCGCCGCGCCATCTGCTCGGGATCGTCGGTGCCGAGCGGGAACAGCGCGCTGATGCGGCGCACCCGGCCGGTCTGCTGCGCGCGTACGCCAAGCGGCCAAGTTGCCGCAGCCACCCCGATCAGCGTGATGACATCGCGCCGCCTCATGCGCTCCTTCAGTCAATCCGAAAAACGATTCAGCGCAGTTTAGCATGCGGCGCAGGCGGACGCCGCTGCGCCGTTCATGCCCTGGCCCGCAACAAAGTTCCACGCTGCCTCGCGGCAGAGCCCTACTGCGCCTGGATGCCGGCCGCCTTGATGACGCGCGTCCACTTGACGATTTCACTTTCCATATACGCGCCAAACTCCGCGACGGTCATCTTTTCGATCGCAGCGCCGCGATCTTCCATTTGCTTTTGAATTTCCGGCATGTCCTGCACCGCGGCGATCTCGCGGTGGAGCTTTTCGACGACCGGCCTAGGCGTGCCGGCCGGCACCGCAAAGCCGATCCAGTTGCCGCCCTCGTACTCCGGCAGGCCGGCCTCGATGAAGGTCGGCACGTCGGGGAACGCCGGCAGCCGCTTCTTTGCGGCAACGCCAAGGCCGCGGAGCTTTCCGTTTCGGATGTGTCCCGACACCGACGAAGCGGTCGCGATCATCGCCTTGGTGTTGCCGGCCACCACATCGATCCCTGCCGGCCCCGCGCCGCGGAACGGCACGTGCAGCAGATCGGTCTTGGTCAGGATCTTGAACGACTCCATGGCAAGATGCAGCGAACCTGCCACGCCGCCGGAGGCATACTGGATGTCGCCGGGCTTCGACTTCGCCAGCGCGATGAATTCCTGGACCGTCCGCGCGGGCAGCGACGGATGCACCGCGAGCGTGTTCGGACTGGTGACGAACATCGCCACCGCATCGAAGGCCTTGTGCGGATCGTAAGGCAGCTTGTAGAGCGCGGGCTGCGCCGCGTTGGCGATCGAGACGACGATGATCGTGTGGCCATCGGGCGGCGAATTGGCCACCAGTTCGTTGGCGACGACGCCGCCCGCGCCGGGCTTATTCTCGACGATGAACTGCTTGCCGAGCCGCACGGTCAGATGCGTGGCGACCACGCGCGCGGCGACATCGTTGATGCCGCCTGGCGCGAATGGCACGACCACCCGCACCGGTTTGCTCGGATAGTCGTCCGCCACCGCCACCGTGGCGGCCAATGCGGTCACGAGGCCCGCTGCCGTCGCCAGCCATCCCCTGATGCGTGTCATGAGCTCATTCCTCCAATATTGCCGCGTTGGCCAAGCATGCGTTGTGCACGCGGCGATTTCAACATCCGTATCAAGCAGCGGCGACGCACCCCCGCATGCCGCAACCTTGGCACGCATGACCGAACCGGACAGCCGGCATTGGGACAATGCCCCACGCCGTGGTAGATTTCGCCGCATCGGCGGTTGCGAGCAATGCGGGGAGATGTGTCATGATGTTCGGGATCTTCAGCCTGTCGGCCTACACCATCCTGCACGTCATCATCAGCCTGGCGGGGATCGCCGCGGGCTTCGTGGTCATGGCCGGCATGCTCAAGGGCGAGCGGCTCGACCGCTGGACCTTCTGGTTTCTCCTGATGACGGTGCTGACAAGCCTCACCGGCTTCGGCTTCCCGTTCGAGCGCCTGCTGCCCTCGCACATCGTCGGCATCATTTCGCTCGCCGCGCTGCTGATCGCCATCGTCGCGCGCTATGTCTTCGGGCTCGCCGGCCCCTGGCGCTGGCTCTATGTCGTCGCGGCGATCCTGGCGCAGTGGTTCAACGTGTTCGTGCTGATCGTGCAGTCATTTCAGAAGGTCCCGTTCCTGCAAACCCTCGCCCCCACGCAATCGGAACCTCCGTTCCTGGCCGTGCAGACGGTGGTGATGGTCCTGTTCATCATCACCGGCATTGCGGCGCTGCGGAAATTCCGGCCGGCTGCCGCCTAGCGCGCCTTTCGCGGCTTGCCGGGACCACCCCCGACGACGCATGCTGTCGCACGATTGTCACCCGAGATCCCTAGAGGAGCGGGTCCGTTCAGGGAGGAATGCATGCTTTTATCGATCCCCCGGCTGGCCGGCTGCGTCGCGGCCTTCACCGTCGTCGGCATGGCGCTCGCCGCCGCGCAGGATTGCCCGCGCGGCGATCTCGACAAGGCCTACTGCGACCGCAACGGCGATCTGGTCGCCGACGCGCCGGCCGATCCGAAGCAACTCACCAATCCGCCGACGCTGATTTTCGCCTACACGCCTGTCGAAGACCCGGCGGTGTATACGAAGGTCTGGGACGGCTTCCTGCGGCATATGGAAAAGGTGACCGGAAAGAAGGTGGTGTTCTTCCCGGTCCAGTCGAACGCCGCCCAAGTCGAAGCGATGCGGTCCGGCCGGCTGCACGTCGGCGGCGTCAACACCGGTGCCAATCCTATCGCGGTGAACTGCGGAGGCTTCGTACCGTTCGCCATCATGGGCAACAAGGAAGGCACCTTCGGCTACGAGATGGAAATCATCGTGCCGTCCGACAGCCCGATCAAGACGCCGGCCGATATCAAGGGCAGGAAGCTTGCCTTCACCTCGCCGACCTCGAACTCCGGGTTCAAGGCGCCGTCGGCGCTTCTGGAATCGGAGTTCAAGCTGGTCGCGAAGCGCGACTACGAGCCGGTGTTCTCCGGCAAGCATGACAACTCGGTGCTGGGCGTCGCCAACAAGGACTATGACGCGGCTGCGATCGCCAACGAGGTGATGTTCCGCATGTTCGACCGCAAGGTGGTCGACAAGGCCAAGATCCGGACGATCTACAAGTCCGAGACATTCCCGACCACGGGCTACGGTCTCGCGCACAATCTCGATCCGGCGCTCGCCGCCAAGATCAAGGAAGCGTTCTTCACCTTCCCGTGGGAGGGCTCGGCGCTGAAGGCGGAGTTCAAGACCGAGGACCGTTTCGTGCCGATCACCTACCAGAAAGACTGGAGCGTGATCCGCAAGATCGACGCGGCGACGGGCGTGAAATACACGTGCAAGTGACGGAGTCAGCGCGTTGATCTGCGGCCAACTCAAAACGGCGGCTGTCATCGCCCGCGAAAGCGGGCGATCCAGTACGCCCGGCGTTGCGGATACGCCACGCCTCCAGACACCTTCTTGACATCCGAGTACAAGACGCGGGAGCGAAAAATGTCCTGGATGAATTCATCGGCGCTTGTCGTCATCCTCTTGACTGCAGCTCTTTCGACCGCCGCCCGCGCGCAGGAGGACTGCCCGCGCGGCACGCTCGACAAGGCCTATTGCGATCGCAACGGCGATCTCACCGCCGACCTGCCAACCGATACGAAGCGGATCGTCAATCCGCCGACGCTGATCTTCGCCTATACGCCGACCGAAGACCCCGCCGTCTACCAAAAGGCGTGGGACGGATTTCTCAAGAACCTTGAAAAGGTCACCGGAAAAAAGGTCGTGTTCTTCCCGGTGCAGTCCAACGCGGCGCAATACGAAGCGATGCGTTCCGGCCGCCTGCATGTGGCGGGCGTGAATGCCGGCGGCAATGCCACGGCGGTGAATTGCGCGGGCTTCGTGCCCTTCACGATGATGGCGGCCAAGGACAACAGCTTCGGTTATGAAATGGAAATCATCGTTCCGGCCGACAGCCCGATCAAGGCGCCGGCCGACCTCAAGGGAAAGAAGATCGCATTCACCGATGCGACCTCGAACTCGGGCTTCAAGGCGCCTTCGGCCATTCTCAAGGCCGACTTCAATCTGGAAGCCAAGCGCGACTTCGAGCCGGTGTTCTCCGGCAAGCACGACAACTCGATCCTCGGCGTGGTCAACAAGGACTACAAGGCGGCGGCGGTCGCCAATTCCGTGCTCAACCGGATGCTGGACCGCAAGGTGTTCGACAAGGCGAAAATTCGCTCCATCTTCATGTCGGAAACGTTCCCCACCACGGGCTACGGCCACGTCTACAACCTCGATCCGAAGCTGGTCGAGAAGATCAAGGAAGCCTTCTTCAACTTCCAGTGGGAGGGTTCGGCGCTGAAGCAGGAGTTCCAGAAGGAGGACAAGTTCATCCCCATCGATTACAAGAAGGACTGGGCGGTGCTGCGCAAGATCGACGAAGCAACCGGCGTGAAATACACTTGCAAGTGATGTGTGCTGCACGATGGGGCGCCGTATCTGACTGACCCCCACCACACTCCTCCCCCTTTCAGGGGGAGGAAGACCGTGCGGCAAGTCCTCCCTCCCCCTGAAAGGGAGAGGGCAAAGGCGGCCTTTAGCCGCCGTTCTTCGCTGGAAGAACGCCGATGCGAAGCATCGGCTATGGTGGGGGTCCGATGCTTCGCATCAAGGGTCTGACAAAACGCTACCGGACCGGCGATCTGGCGCTCAAGGGCATCGACCTCGACGTGCCCGACGGCCAGGTGATGGCGCTGATCGGGCCGTCCGGCGCGGGCAAGTCCACCGTGATCCGATGCATCAACCGGCTGGTCGAGCCGACCGCGGGCACCGTCATGCTCAACGATCTTGAGGTCACCACGCTCGGCCGGGGCGAGCTTCGCCGCGCGCGGCGGCGCATGGGCATGATCTTCCAGGAATACGCCCTGGTCGAGCGGCTGTCGGTGATGGAGAACGTGCTGAGCGGACGGCTCGGCTATGTCGGGTTCTGGCAGAGCTACTTTCGCAAATTCCCGCAGTCCGACATCGACGAGGCATTTCGCCTGCTGGCGCGCGTGGGCCTCGACCATATGGCCGACAAGCGCGCCGACGAGCTCTCCGGCGGGCAGCGTCAGCGGGTCGGCATTTGCCGGGCGCTGATCCAGAATCCCGAGCTGCTGCTGGTGGACGAGCCGACCGCCTCGCTCGACCCGAAGACTTCGCGGCAGATCATGCGGCTGATCAAGGAGCTGTGCGCCGAACGCAAGCTCTCCGCCATCATCAACATCCACGATGTCATGCTGGCGCAGATGTTCGCCGAGCGGATCGTCGGATTGCGCGTGGGCGAGATCGTCTATGACGGGCCGCCGGAAAATCTGACCGCGGACGTGCTGACCAAAATCTACGGCGAGGAGGACTGGTCGGCCACGATCCGCAAGGTCGATGACGAGGCGGCGGAGATGGAGGCGGACGAGGTCATTCCGCCGGAATTGCCGCTGCCAAGCCGCGACCGCATGGCGGGGCTGACGTGACATGATCGAACGTCATTTACGCACGCTAACTTCAATGCTCGTCATGGCCGGGCTTGTCCCGGCCATCCCGATTGATGTGGCAAACCCGTGCCAAGCGAATCGAGATCGCCGGGACAAGCCCGGCGATGACGGGGAGAGGTGAGCGCAACCCAATGTCTCTCGCCGCCGCGCTGCCCCGCCGCTGGAAGAAGCCGCCGCTGATCAAGCGCGCGTGGCTGCGCTGGTCGCTGGCGCTGGGCGCCGCGATCTATCTGGCGCTTGCGTTCGGCACCACCGAGGTGAACTGGACCCGGGTCTGGGAGGGCCTGCCGCGCGGCGCGAAGTTCTTCGCCGCGTTCTTTCCCCCGGATTTCGTCAGCCGCTGGAGCGAGATCGCCGACGGCATCCTGGAGAGCCTCTGGATGACGGTGGTTGCCACCGTCATCGGCATCGCGCTGTCGATCCCGGTCGGGATCGGCGCCGCCAAGAACATCGCACCGGCGCCGGTCTATTACTTCTGCCGCGGCATCCTCGCGGTGTCGCGGAGTTTCCAGGAGGTGATCCTGGCGATCTTCTTCGTCAAGCTGTTCGGCTTCGGCCCGTTCGCGGGCTGCGTGACGCTCGCCTTCGCCACCATCGGCTTCTACGGCAAGCTGCTCGCCGAGGACATCGAGGACATGGACCCGGCGCAGGCCGAGGCCGTGCGCGCGACCGGCGCGGGCTGGCTGCAGTGGATCAACTACGGCGTCCAGCCGCAGGTGCTGCCGCGCATGATCGGGCTCGGACTCTACCGCTTCGACATCAACTTCCGCGAGTCGGCCGTGGTCGGCATCGTCGGCGGCGGCGGCATCGGCGCCACCCTCAACACCGCGTTCGACCGCTACGAGTTCGATTCCGCGGCCGCGATCCTGCTCATCATCATCGCCATCGTGATGGTGGTGGAGTATTCGTCCGGCTATCTCCGCCGCTGGGTGCAGTGATGGCGACCGCGATCAAGGACGGCACCAAAGTCTGGCAGCGGCGCGACCGCAAGGCGCAGTTCGCGACCTGGGGCGTCTATCTCACCGGCACCGCGATCTTCGTCTATTGCTGGGAGCTGATTTCCGAAAAGACCACCTGGGCCTTCGTCTGGGACGCGCCTGCGCAGGCCGGCGATCTGTTCGCGCGCATGGTGCCGCCGGACTGGAACTCCATTCACGGGTTGTGGTGGCCGATCTGGGACACGCTCAACATCGCCACGCTGGGCACCTTGATGGCGATCATCATCGCGGTGCCGGTCGCCTATTGCGCGGCGCGCAACACCACGCCGAGCGTGGCGTTCGTCCGGCCGGTGGCACTGTTCATCATCGTGTCGTCGCGCTCGATCAATTCGCTGATCTGGGCGCTGATGCTGGTCACCATCATCGGCCCCGGCGTGTTCGCCGGCATCCTGTCGATCGGGCTGCGCTCGATCGGCTTCTGCGCCAAACTGCTGTACGAGGCGATCGAGGAGATCGACGAGAGCCAGGTCGAGGCGGTGCGCGCGACCGGCGCGAGCGGCGGACAGGTCACGGCCTACGGCATCGTGCCGCAGGTGCTGCCGGCCTTCGCCGGCATCTCGGTGTTCCGCTGGGACATCAACATCCGCGAATCGACGGTGCTGGGGCTGGTCGGCGCCGGCGGCATCGGCCTGCCGCTCAACGCCGCGATCACCACGCTTGCCTGGACCCAGGTGTCGCTGATCCTGCTGCTCATCATCGCGACGGTGGTGGCGGGCGAATGGGTCTCCGCCAAGGTGCGCCACGCGATCATTTAGTTGACGAACGAGCGACCGCTCAGGCCACACGCTTCCAGAGGACCTCGGCGATCGCCCCGATGGCCGTGACCGAGTTGGAATATTTCATCTCGGTCGCCGTCAGGAAGATGATTTCGCGGTTCTGGACCGTGCCGGTGAGCCTCGCGGCCGAACTGGCCTCGATGCGCGTGATGAGAACCTTCTTCGCCTCGTCGACGGAGTAAGTGCCGAAGGCGCAGAAGGTCTTGGCGCCGAACACGCGCGACTCCGACCCGATGATGATCTGCGAGTAATGGCCGCCGTGGTCGAACATGAAGATGCCGCGCGGATTGCTTCCCCAGCGGTCGAAGGTGGTTCCGTCCTTGCGCGTGTTGACGGAGGAGGCAAAGCTCCAGGTGCCGACAAGCTGGCCGGCCAGCGAATCCGCTGCGTACTTCGGCGCCGCGCTCGCGGCCGATGGTATGGCAGCCGCCGAAACGCCAAGCAACGCGATAAACTCGCGTCTTTCCATCCCATGTCCCCAGGCAGTCTGAATCTTTTTTTGAATTCTAGCATAGGGCGCGGCGCGCGCGTGCCTGAATTGGCTGCAACGTGGTTGCAGCGCAACATAAGCACCAAAGCGGCGTGGACTTAAGCTCGCGCCGCCTTCATGCGTTTGGCGGCGTCGAGCGCCGCCAGCACGATGCCCTGATATCCGGTGCAACGGCACAGGTTGCCGGAGATCGCCACCCGCACCTCCTGCTCGGTCGGGTCCGGGTTATCGCGCAGAAACTCCAGCAATGTCGTCAGCATGCCGGGCGTGCAGAAGCCGCATTGCAGCCCGTGGTTGTCGCGGAACGCCTCCTGCAGGGGATGTAGCGTGTCGGGACCAGGCGCGATGCCCTCCACGGTGAGCACGTCGCGGCCGTCGGCCTGCACCGCCAGCATCAGGCAGGAGCGCGCCGACTGGCCGTCGAGCAGGATGGTGCAGGCGCCGCAGACGCCATGCTCGCAGCCGAGATGGGTGCCGGTGAGGCCAAGCTCATAGCGGATGAAATCCGCGAGCGTGATGCGGACCGGCACCTCCTTGGTGTGGCTGGCGCCATTGACGGTGACGGTGATGGTGCGCTTGTCGGTCATGGTGTCCTTATAGCACGCCGTCTCATTCGATCACCTCGTCGGCGATGGCGAGGAGTTGCGGATGAAATTCCAGGCCGAGCGTCTTGGCGGTCTTCAGGTTGATGACGAACTCGAACTTGGTGGCCTGGACGACCGGTAAGTCGCCGGGCTTCTCGCCCTTGAGGATGCGTCCGGCGTAGAGGCCCGCTTGCCTATAGGCTGCGGTCTGGCTGGTCCCGTAGCTCATCAAGCCACCGGCCAGTGCGTCTTCACGCTGGCCGGCGATCGTTGGGAGCGCATGGCGCGCCGCCAGCGCGACCATGCTATTTCGCTTGGACGTCAAGAAGGCGCCGGTGCCGATGAGCATCGCGCCCGCCCCTCGCTGCACGGCGGCCGTAAAGGCGGCCTCGATGTCGCGGTCGCTGCCGACATCGAAAACAAGGACCTGCTGCCCTACCGCCCGCGCGGCCTCGATAACTTCCTTTCGCTCAATCTCCGTTTCGCTGGTGTTGGGATCCACCAATACGGCAATGACCGCCGCCTTGGGAACGAACTGGCGAAGCAGCTCCAGCCGTTTCGAGCCCAGCACTCCCGCAAGAAAGGTCACGCCGGTGATATTGCCCCCGGGGCGGTTCAGGTTGCGAACGAGTCCGTCCCGGACCGGATCGTTGCCGACCGTGAAGACGATGGGAATCGTCGTCGTCGCGTCCTTCGCGGCATGCGCGGCGCGGCTGTTGCCGACGATTACGGCTACGGGCTTGCGGATCAGTTCCGCCGCCAACACCGGCAGCCGATCCCTCTGATTGTCGGCGTAGCGAGATTCGATCGCGACGTTCTGCTCTTCGACGAATCCGGCCTCCTTGAGGCCCGCTCGCAACGCAACGCCTAGGCCTTCAAAGGGCGCCATTGACGTGCTGCGCAGGAAACCAACCACCGGCTTCGCCTGCTGCGCGCGCGCTACCAACGGCAGCGCCATCGCGCCGCCGACGCCCGCGATGAAGGCGCGACGGCGCATCAGTGCGCCCGATTCCACGGCGCGTTGTCGGCGAGCCCCGCCGCCTTCTCCAGCGCGCGGCGCGACAGCACGGCGGCGAGATGCTGGCGGTACTCCGCCGAGGCGTGGATGTCCGCCATCGCCTCGAACGAGCGGCAGCTTTCGCAGGCCTTGGCGAACAGTTCGCTCGACGGCGCCTGGCCGGTGATGGCGTTCTCAACCTCCGCCGCCCGCACCGGCGCGACCGCGACGCCGCCGACGGTCAGCGAGGCGCGGGCGATTTTTCCATTGTCGATCTGCAACAGCGCAGCCGCCGACACGATGGCGAAGTCGCCATGCCGGCGGGCGAACTCGATAAAGGCCGCCTTGTGCCCGGCGGGCCAGAGCGGGATGCGGATCGTGGTGACGATTTCATTGAGCTCGATCGCGGGGGTGAGGTAGCCCGCGGGGAAGTCCGCGAACGCGATCTCGCGCGTGCCATTCGGGCCCGCGACCGTTACCGTCGCGTCATGGGCCATCGCGACCGAAACAAGCTCGGCCGCCGGATCGAGGTGGCAGAGCGAGCCGCCGATGGTGCCGCGGTTGCGGGTCTGCCGGTGGCCGATGTGCATGATCGCCAGGTGCAACAGCGGGCACTTCGCCTTCACCAGATCGGAGAATTCAAGGTCGCGCTGGCGCGTCATGGCGCCGATCTCAAGCGCCCCGCCGCTCTCCTTGATGCCGGACAGGCCCTCGACGCGGTTCAAGTCGATGACGTGGTCCGGCAGCACGAAGCGCATGTTGAGCATCGGCATCAGCGACTGGCCGCCGGCCAGGAGCTTGGCGTTGTCGAGCGTGCTCAGGAGGCCCACGGCCTCGGCAAGCGTTTTCGGATCGTGGTATTGAAAGGCAGGCGGCTTCATCGCGGTCCCGAGGCCAGGAAGCCGCGAGTATAGGGACCCGCCGCGACCGGGAGCAACCGCCCAGCAGGGCCATCGGCCGTCAGTCCGCCGCCACCTTCGGCTTCATCTCTTCCTGCGCGGCGCGGACGGCCTTGATGATGTTCTGATAGCCGGTGCAGCGGCAGAGGTTCGACGACAGCACGTCGAGCAATTCCTCCTCGCCGATGTCCGGGTTTTTCTCCAACACGCTCGCCGTCAGCATCAAAAAACCCGGCGTGCAGAAGCCGCACTGCAAGCCGTGGTGCGCCATGAAGGCGCGCTGCAGCGGATGCAGCGTGTTGCCCTGCGCCAGCCCCTCGACGGTGCGGATCGGCTTGCCCCGCGCCTGCACCGCGAACATCAGGCAGGAGCGTATCGCCTCGTCGCCGACGATCACCGTGCAGGCGCCGCAGACGCCGTGCTCGCAGCCGATATGCGTGCCGGTGAGCGCGCAGTCCTCGCGGATCGCATCGACCAGGGTCTTGCGCGGCTCGACGCGGATGGCGTGGTTGCGGCCGTTGATGCGGAGCGTGATGTCGATCTTGTCGGTCATGGAGACACAAGCATTTGCCACAAACCGCAGCCTCGTGTCCCGGACGCGGTGCACCGCTGATCCGGGACCCAGCTTGCTTGCAGCCTAAAAGAAAGCTGGGTCCCGGGTCTGCAGCGCATCACTTCGCTTCGCTTGTGCTGCGCTGCGCCCGGGACACGAAGCCCGTTGTGTTGAAAGAAATACATCGCCATCACTTCGGCAGCTTGTCGCCGAATTTTTTCCGCACCAGGTCCTCGACTGCCTCACTCGCCCGCACCACGATCGGGAACGTGTCGCGCCGGCCGAATGGCTTGCAGGCGTCGATGACGACGCGGGCGTTGCGCGGGTCGTTGGCGCCGTAGGCCATCGGGTCGAGCGCCGACGACCAGCAGCCGCGCAAAATCTCCATGCCCTCGCGCGGATCGCAGCGCGTGCACATCGCCCAGATCACCTTGTCCATATCGGCGGGATCGATGTCGTCGTCCACCACCACGACGAAGCGGTTGACGTAGGCGCCGGCGTGGCACTGCGAGGCGATGAGCCCGGCCTGCTTGGAATGGCCGGCGTACATCTGCTTGATCGAAACGGTGAGCCAGAGCCGGCTGCCGCCCGCGGCGTGCGACCACACGCCCTTGACCTCGGGGACACCCGCGGCTTCGAGCTGGTTCCACACCGCGCCGGAGCGGTATGAGCCGCGATAGAACGAGTCATCGTCCGGCGGAATGCCGGGGATTGCGCCCAAAAGAATCGGATCGTCGCGGTACATCATGGTCTCGACGCGGATCGCGGGCTCTTTCTTCAGGCCGCCGGCGTAATAGCCGGTCCATTCGCCGAGCGGGCCTTCGTCGATCTTGTCGTTGGGATGGATGAAGCCCTCGAAGGCGATCTCGGCATGCGCCGGGATCGGCAGACCGGTCGCGGGCCCGAGGATCACCTGCACCGGCTCGCCCAGGAGACCGCCGGCGGCGTCGTATTCGTTCTTGCCATGCGGGATTTCCAGGCCCGCGATCATGAACAAAGCCGGGTGCATGCCGCAGACCACCGCGACCGGGCACGGCTGGCCGCGCTCGTGATACTTCTTCTGGATCATGTCGCCGTGCTTGCCCTTGGAGCACATCACGGTGGCGAGCCGCTTGTCGTGCGCCTGCACGCGATAGGCGCCGTAGTTGATCCAGCCGGTGTCGGGATCGCGCATGATCACCATGTCGCCGGTGCCGATGTAGTAGCCGCCGTCGTGCTCGTGCCAGCGCGGCACGGGAATCTTGAACAGGTCGATGTCGTCGCCGGTCTTGACGTTCTCCAG
>CAMAWG010000109.1 GCA_945861855.1 Rhodoplanes serenus | reverse complement strand
GCCGTCGCCCTTCCGTCCAAGGGCGGTGCCGTCTAGAAAAAGAGACCAGCTTCCGGGGGAAACATCCATGGCTCAGCAACGGCTCGGCATCATCATGAACGGCGTCACCGGACGCATGGGCATGAACCAGCACCTGATCCGGTCGATCTGTGCCATCCGCGACCAGGGCGGCGTGGCGCTGAAGAACGGCGACCGGGTGATGCCCGCCCCGATCTTGGTCGGGCGCAGCGCCGACCGGCTGCAAAAACTCGCCAAGGCGCATGGCGTCGCGCGCTGGACCACGGACCTCGATGCCGCGCTGAAAGACAAGAAGGACACCCTGTTCTTCGACGCCGCCACCACGCAGCTCCGCGCCGGGCTTTTGAAGAAGGCGATGAAGGCCGGCAAGGACATCTATTGCGAGAAGCCGGTTGCCGACACGCTCAAGGATTCGCTCGATCTCGTTCGCGTGGCGAAGAAGGCCGGCATCAAGCACGGCGTTGTGCAGGACAAGCTGTTTCTGCCCGGCCTGCTCAAGCTCAAGATGCTGATCGACTCCGGCTTCTTCGGCCGCATCCTCTCGGTGCGCGGCGACTTTGGCTACTGGGTGTTCGAGGGCGACTGGCAGCCGGCGCAGCGGCCGTCGTGGAACTACAAGAAGGCGGAGGGCGGCGGCATCATCCTCGACATGGTCTGCCACTGGCGCTACGTGCTCGACAACCTGTTCGGCGATGTCGAGAGCGTCACTTGTCTGGGCGCGACTCATATCCCCAAGCGCGTGGACGAAAACGGCAAGACCTACACCAACGACGTGGACGACGCCGCCTACGCGACGTTCCAGCTCAAGGGCGGCGCGATCGCGCATATCAACATGTCCTGGTGCACGCGGGTGCGGCGCGACGACCTCGTCACCTTTCATGTGGATGGTACGTTGGGCTCGGCTGTGGCGGGTTTGCAAAGGTGCTGGAGCCAGGCGCGGGTCAACACGCCGCGGCCAGTGTGGAATCCCGATGTGCCGCAGCCGATCCAGTTCTTCGACACCTGGTCGGAGGTGCCGGGGTTGGGCGTCTACGACAACGGCTTCAAGACCGAATGGGAGATGTTCATCCGGCATCTCTACGAAGATGCGCCGTTCAAATGGACGCTGCTCGAAGGCGCCAAGGGGCTGCAACTGGTCGAGGCCGCCCACAAAAGCTGGAAGGAGCGGCGCTGGATCGACATCCCGGCGCTGAAGGTGTGAGGGGCCCGATGCATAGCCTTGCAACACGTGTCCCGGACAAGCGAGCGTGTAGCGCGAGCGACGATCCGGGACCCAGCGCAAGAATCGCGAAGCGCAATATTGAAGCGCGCTTCGCGTGCCACATTTCTCCTGGGTCCCGGATCGGCGCTCCGGCTTCGCCGTCGCTTGTCCGGGACACGAGCGGAGCGGACAAGTGCCAACTCTGAACCTTCCGACAAGTGGCGGTAAGATCGCGCCTTACACCACGCAGATGCCGAAAAAGTTTCCCGCGCCCAAGACACCGTTCAACCGCATCGCCTATGCCGCGGCGCATGTGGTGGCTGATCCGCTGGCCGACGGCAATCCGTGGCTCGACGCGGCGATCGACTGGGACTCGACCATCGCGTTCCGGCGGCACCTGTGGTCGCTCGGTCTCGGCGTCGCCGAGGCGATGGACACCGCCCAGCGCGGCATGGGCATGAGTTGGCCGGACTCGCTGGAGTTGATCCGGCGCAGCCTCGACGCGGCGAAGGATTTCCCCGGCGCGCTGATCGGCTCCGGCGCCGGCACCGATCATCTGACGTCCAACGCGGACGTCTCCATCGACGACGTGATCCGCGCCTACGAGGAGCAATGCGCCGCGGTGGAGAAGCTCGGCGGCCGCATCATCCTCATGGCGAGCCGGGCGCTGGTAAAGGCCGCGCGCACGCCGGCCGATTACGCCCGGGTCTATGGGCGCATCCTCGATCAGGTGAAGGAGCCGGTCATCATCCACTGGCTCGGCGAGATGTTCGATCCCGCGCTGGATGGCTATTGGGGCCACAAGGAGCACGGCAAGGCGATGGACGTCGCCATCGACGTCATCGCGTCGAACCCCGCCAAAGTCGATGGCGTCAAAATCTCGCTGCTCGACAAGGACAAGGAGATCGCCATGCGGCGCCGCCTGCCGCAGGGCGTGCGCATGTTCACCGGCGACGACTTCAACTACGCCGAACTGATCGCGGGCGACGCGCAGGGCTATTCCGACGCGCTGCTTGGCATTTTCGACGCCATCGCGCCCGCGGCCTCCGCAGCCCTCGGCGCGTTCACGCGCGGCGACGTCGCGTCGTTCCATGAGATTCTGGCGCCGACCGTGCCGCTGTCGCGCCACATCTTCAAGGCGCCGACTCGCTTCTACAAGACCGGCGTGGTGTTCATGGCCTATCTCAACGGCCTGCAGAATCATTTCACCATGGTCGCCGGCCAGGAGAGCACGCGCTCGACACTGCATCTCGCCGAGCTGTTTCGTCTCGCCGACGCCGCGGGGCTGCTCGCCGATCCGGAACTCGCGGCGCAGCGCATGCGGCTCGTGATGGCCACGCGCGGAGTGGCGAACTGATGCGCGACCTGTCCAAGGATCGAAGCTTGCTCGCGATCAACTCCGCGACGGTGAAGCCGTGGACCTTGGAGCAGTTGGTGGAAGGCTGCGTTCGTACGGGCATCACGGCCATCGCGCCGTGGCGCGATATCGTGCAGGCGGCCGGCGTCGAGAAGGCGGGCAGTCTCATTCGCGCTGCGGGCCTGAGCGTCACATGCCTCTGCCGCGCCGGCTTGTTTCCCGCCGCCGACGAGGCGGGGCGGCGTGCGGCGCTCGACGACAACCGCCGCGCCGTGGACGAGGCCGCCGCCATCGGCGCTCGCTCGCTGGTTCTGATCGCCGGCGGGTTGCCGAAGGGTTCGAAGGACCTCGCCGGAGCGCACCGGCAGGTGCACGACGGGATCGCCGCGCTGCTGCCCCATGCGCGCGAGTCCGGCGTGCCGCTGGCGATCGAGCCCTTGCATCCGATGTATGCCGCCGACCGCGCCTGCGTGAACACGCTCGCCCATGCCAACGATCTCTGCGATCAGCTCGGCGACGGCGTCGGTCTTGCCGTTGATGTCTACCACGTGTGGTGGGACCCGGACCTGACTGCGCAGATCGCGCGGGCGGGCAAGCGCATCCTCACCTATCACGTCTGCGACTGGCTCGTTCCGACGCGCGACCTCCTCCTCGACCGCGGCATGCCGGGCGACGGCGTCATCGATCTGCGCTCGATCCGCGCGATGGTGGAGGCGACCGGCTACAACGGCCACATCGACGTGGAGATTTTCTCCGCGCAGGACTGGTGGAAGCGCGAGCCGAGCGACGTGTTGCGGATCTGCCTGGAGCGGCACCAGACGGTGGTGTGAACTGGTTCAGGCGCCAAGCACCGTGTGGGAGGGCGTACGGCCCTTGAGCGCCCGCAATGCGTTGACGATGACAGCGACGTCGATCAGCTCCTGCAACAGCGCGCCTTGCACCGGCGTGATGTATCCAAGCGCCGCCGCGATCATCCCGAGGATCGACAGGCCGACCCCGGCATAGACGCTCTGCAGCGCGATCGACCGCGACCGCTGCGCGATCTCGATTGCCGGCACGATCCGGTCGAGCCGGTCGACCAGCAGCACACGTCCGCGATCTCTGCCGACGCGGCGGTGCCGCCGGCTCCCATCGCAACGCCGACGTCGGCTGCGGCAAGCGCCGGCGCGTCGTTGACGCCGTCTCCCACCATCATCACCGGGCCGTTCTTTCGCTCCGACAGGACCAGCATGACCTTCTGGTCCGGCGTGAGCTCCGACCTCACCGCATCGAAGGACAGTCCGGCGACGACTGCCTCGGCGACCTCGCGCCGGTCGCCGGTCGCAAGCAGAAGGCGCTCAAGTCCGAGCCGCCTGAGATTGCGCAGCAGCGCCTTGGTCCCTTCGCGTAGCTCGTCGGACAGGACGAATTCGCCTGCAAGCTGGCCGTCGATTGCGACGGAAACGGTCACCGCGCCGGCCGGCTTGGGCCAATGTATGGCGGGCTTGGCGGATTCGGCCAGTCTTGCCGCCACGTAACGGCTTCCGCCCACGAGAACGTGCCGCCCGTTCACGCGGCCTTCGATTCCCTCGCCGGGCGTCTCGATCGCATCGGTCGGAACGGCAAGCAGATGTCCGCCCTCGCGCGCGTACTCGACAATGGTCTGCGCGATGATGTGCTTCGACGCCTGGTCGAGGGACGCCGCGAGACCCACCATGTCATCCGATGTGCATCCGGGTGCGATCTGGATGGTGACGACCCGCGCGCGCCCATGGGTGAGGGTCCCGGTCTTGTCCATCACGAGCACCCGCACGCGCGCCAGGGCTTCGAGCGCCTTGCCGCCCTTGATCAGGATTCCCTGGGTGGCGGCGCGCGACAGCCCGGAGACGATGGCCACCGGCACCGCGAGGATGAGCGGGCAGGGCGTGGCCACAACCAATACGGCGACGGCGCGAATGGGGTCGCCGGTGAGGAACCAGGCTGCCGCGGCGATAGCAATCGTCACGCCGAGGAAAACGATGGCAAAGCGGTCGGCCAGCCGCGACATCGGCGCCTTGGAGCGCTGCGCCGCCTCGACCAGACGGACGATGCCGGTGTAGGTGCTTTCCGCCGCGCGCCGCGTGGCCGTCAGGTCGAAGGCGTCGCCGGCGTTGGTCGAGCCGCTCATGACCGGCTCGCCGGCCCGCTGCTGGACCGGCAGGGATTCGCCGGTCAGGGCCGACTGGTCGAGCACCGCCATGCCGTTCGACACCGTTCCATCGACAGGCACCACGTCGCCCTGCCGGATCAGCAGCCGGTCGCCGATCGCGACCTTTTCGATGGAAATGTCTTCCAGTTTTCCGTCGCGATGCCGGACCGCCGTTCGCGGAACGCGGGACAGCAGCGCCGTCATTTCGCGGCGTGCATGGCGCTCGGCAAAGCTCTCGAGATATTGCCCGCCGGCATACATCAGCGCAACGACGCAGGCCGCCAGCTCCTCGCCGAACACCAGCGCGGCGGACATCGACAGCGCAGCGACGATGTCGAGCCCGACGTCGCCGCGGCGCAGGCTCGAAACGATCTCTGCCAGAAGGGTGGCAAGAACCGGAAGCGTGGATGCAGCCCAGATCCCGCTGGACCAGGTTTCGTATCCGGTCGCGGAAAGCACGAGGCCCAGCGCCAGGCCCGCCGCCGGGATGGTGACGAGAACAGGTCGTAGGTCGGAACCGGTCGGCATGGGATATCATCCCGCCCGCCGCTGGCCCGGCCATTGATCTCGCTCAAAGACGCGGCCGGGTTTGCGCATGGTCTAGCGTGCCTGGATGCGCAATTCTTCGAACAACGCCGGCCAATCGCCGTCGCTGTCGATCTTCCAAACCCGATCCAGAATTTTCTGCATCCGCTCCGGCTTGAGCTTTCGCCCAGCAAGCCCGCGAAATTTCTCGACCACCTGCGCATCGCTCATCGGCCGGTCGTGGTGGCCGATCGGATTGGATAGTTCGGCGGTCTTCCGCTCGCCGCTCTTCAACGTGATCGTCATCCGGCACGGCAGGCATCCCGGATAGCGCCGATTGAACTCTGCGTCCTCCGTGATCGTGATCTTCTTCATCAGGTCGAGAGTCTTCTGATCCTGGAACCGTTCCGTCGCGAAGATCGCATCGGTGTAGGCGCCGTCGATCAGCACGGCGCCGACGACATAAGGCATGCTGTGGTCGGCGGTTTCGCGCGTCTTGGGCGCCCATTTCTCCGCGCCGCTGCCGATCTCGAACCAGGCGAAGTGATAGGTGAACACCTCGATCTTCTCGATGTCGTCGAGCGCGATCTGCGGGCGCAGTTCGAGCGCCAGGAACGCAGGCCCCTGGGCGTGGAATTCGCTCAGGAAAAACTTGTAGTCGGCCCGCAGCAGGCTGAAGGCCTTCGGATCGAGCGGGAAGGGCACGGCTTCCTCAGCGCCGATCACCGCGGTCAATCCATCCTCGAACGGCGTCGGCGGGCCCTCCATTCCTTCCGACGCCATGACCGCGGCGAACACGCCGTTGCGCGCCGCGTTAGCAGCGGCGCAGCCCTTCCACATGGTGAGATGGCCGCGGCGGCTGATGTCGGTGCCGAGATTGGGCACCGCCGCGAGCGCGATGGCGTGGGCGGTCTGCTCCACCGACAGCCCCAGAACCTTGGCGGCTCCGACGGCGCAGGCCACCGCGTTGTAGAGCACATAGTCCAGCGCGTGCTTGCGCATCGGGAAGGCGCGGAACAGGTAGCGGTGCACCTCGTAAGCGAGAACGATCGCGGTGATCGCCGTCTGCGCGCTCGCGCGGCTCGCCTGCGCGATCGCGAGGACCGGCAGCAGATTGTCGTTCGGGTGTCCGCCGCCCCCGGGATAGGTATCGTTGCCTTCGAGGTAGCGGCTGGCGACGCTGTTGGCGAAGGCGGCCAGCTCCGGCAGCGTGCGGTGCGCCGTGCCGATCACCGATGCGCCGTCCGCGACCTGCGCGCGCATCGCCACCGCCCGCGCGATGCACGACGGCTCCTCGTCGAACGCTGCCACCGCGCAACCGATGGTGTCGATGATCCGCCGCTTGCAATCGTGCACCACCTCGGCCGGCAGATCGGAGTAAGCCAGCCGGGTGGCGAATTCGGCGATGCTGCGCGTGCTGTGATCCATGCGATCTCGCAAGAAGTCCCGGGTCGTCCATTGAACTCGGAGACCCTCCCACCCTACGATAAGGCAAAGCGGCGGCGCGCTGTCAAAGCGTCCGCTTCAAGAAATTCACGGGAGGAACCATGCCGCTGAACCGTTTGATGGCCGCGATCGCCGCTGCGTGGTGGCTCGCCGCACCAGTTCCCGCTCGTGCCCTCGATTTCCCGACCGGTGTGGTGCGGATCGTCGTGCCCTATCTGCCGGGCGGCTCCGCCGAGGCGCAGGCGCGCTTTCTCGCAGCCGAGCTTCAGAAGCAATGGGGCAAGCCCGTCATCATCGAGAACAAGCCCGGCGCCGGTACCACCATCGGCGCGGCCTTCGTGGCGACGCAGAAGCCTGACGGTCATACGCTCTATCTTGCATCCACCTCCCATACCGTCACACCGAGCCTCTACAAGTCGCTGCCCTATGACCCGATCAAAGGCTTCGAGCAGATATCGATGGTCTCCGTTTCGCCGTTCCTGCTGGCGGTAAAAGGCGATTCCGATCTCAAGTCGCTAGGCGACCTGGCGCAGCTCGCAAGATCGAAGCCCGGCACCCTGAGCTGGGCTTCGTCCGGCGTCGGCGCGGGCCCGTATCTGTCGGGCCAGTTGTTCCAGACGAAAAGCGGCCTCGACATGGTGCACGTGCCCTTTACCGGCACGCCACCGTCGCTCAATGCGGTCGTCGGCGGCCACGTCAACTACGTGCTGTGCGATATCACGGCTCTGCCATTGATCCGCTCCGGGCAGCTCAAGGCGCTGGCCGTCACCACGCCGAAGCGCTCGCCGCTCCTGCCGGAGGTTTCGACCTTCGCCGAGTCCGGCTTTCCCGGCGTGGAGGTGTCGAACTGGAGCTCGATCATCGTTCCTGCAGGACGCCGCAGGATATTACGGCGTTTCTCAACGCGTCGATCGTCAAAGCGCTGGAGCAGCCCGAGGTGAAGGCGAGCTACGAGAAGCTCGGCTTCGTGCCGCAGCCCTCGACGCGCGAGGAGCTCACATCCTTCATGAGGTCGGAGATGGCGAAATACGCCGACGTCATCCAGCGCGCCGGCATCCAGCCGAATTGAGGACAATGGCCGAGCCAATGACGCCGAACGGAAAGATGAAGTTCGCGGTCTTCCTGATGGCGGACTCGAACTATCACATCGCCGGCTGGCGTCACCCCGAATCCTATGTGGCGCGGGCTCGAATTTCCAGCGCTGGATCGAGTTTGCCCGAACGCTCGAGCGCGGCAAGCTCGACATGCTGTTCGTCGCCGACGTCATCGGCGTGCCGGGATCGGGCGACCCGGAATATCTGCGCCACACGCCGACGATCGACAAGTTTGAGCCGTTCACCTTGCTGGCGGCGCTGTCGAGCGTCACGCGCAACATCGGCCTCGTGGCCACATCGGCGACCGCCTACAACGAGCCCTATTTCGTCGCGCGCACGCTGGCCTCGCTGGATCATTTGACCGGCGGCCGCGCCGGCTGGAATCTCGTCACCGGCGGCAATGCCGAGGATGCGTCGAACTTCAGCGTTGGCACCCACGCGGCGCACGGCGACCGCTACGAGCGGGCCGAGGAGTTCGTCGATGTGGTCCGAGGCTTGTGGGGAAGCTACGAGCCCGGCGCGTTCCTGCGCGACAAGGCTTCGGGGCACTATTTCGACCCCAGCAAGCTTCACGTGCTCAACCACAAGGGAAAGTATTTTTCGGTGAAGGGCCCGCTGGGGGCGTCGCGACCGCCGCAGGGTCATCCCGTCATCGTGCAGGCCGGCACGTCGGAGCCCGCGCGGAAGCTCTCGGCGCGCGTCGCGGACGTGGTGTTCACCGCCCAGTCGGCGATCGAGGACGCCAAGGCGTTCTATGCGGACGTGAAGGGCCGGATGCAGCAGCATGGCCGGCATCCCGACGATCTCAAGATCATGCCAGGTGTCGCCATGTACATCGGCCGCTCGCAGCAGGAGGCGGAGGAGAAGTTCGAGGAGCTCAACGCGCTCATTCCGGCCCATGTGGCGCTCGGGCGGCTGAGCCGGATGCTCGGCGGCGTCGATCTGTC
The DNA here is from genome assembly GCA_945861855.1 of Rhodoplanes serenus. GTDB lineage: Bacteria > Pseudomonadota > Alphaproteobacteria > Rhizobiales > Xanthobacteraceae > Z2-YC6860. Next base: position 6,379 of record CAMAWG010000109.1, on the reverse strand, counting down.
GGGCTACGCGCTCGATGAGCCGATGCCGGAGTTGCAGGGCAACTCGGCCCGGATGAGCACGCCTTTGAACTACGTCCGGCTCGCGCGCCGGGACAACCTGACGCTGCGGCAGGTCGCCATGCGGTCGGCCGTCGCCAAGGACCACTGGGCGCTGATCGGAACGCCCCAGCGCATCGCCGATCATCTGGAAGAATGGTTCAGCCAGAAAGCCGCCGACGGCTTCAATCTGCTCCCGCCCCACGTGCCAGGCACGCTCAACGATTTTGTCGATCTGGTCGTGCCGGAATTGCAGCGCCGCGGGCTCTACCGCACCGAATACGAAGGCGCGATGCTGCGGCAGAATCTCGGCGTGCCGTTCCCGATTAGGCACTTATGAGGATGGCGGACAGGGTGGGATTCGAACCCACGATACGGTTTCCCGTATACACGCTTTCCAAGCGAGCGCCTTCAGCCACTCGGCCACCTGTCCGGTGGCCCTGTCATGGCGGCCTGCGAGCCCTTTTTCAAGCCCAAGACCTGAAAGACATCAATTGACGTGCCGGACTTGGCCGGTTTCGGCCACGTCATAGCCGGAAAGCTCGGCGGCGCGCTCGCGGAAGGCCGATCCGCGCATGAAGCCGAACAGCGCCTGCGGTCCGGCCATGAAATAGTCGCGCTGGCGCAGAGCCAGGTCGAAGCGCTCCCAGGTGAGCGGAATGAAATCGAGCCCGGCCGAGAGCGCCACGGCGCGGGTGGCGATGCCGCAGTCGGCGCGCTTCGTGCGCACCGCCTGGGCGATGTCGGGCCCGGTCGGGCAGGGCGGTTTCACGGCGTTGAGCGCGTCGAAGCCGAGCCCGGCCCGCGCCAGCAACGCGATCAGGAGAAGCTGCGCGCCGGCGCCGTTCGGGCGCAGCGCAATGCGTGCGCGCCGGGCCGCGACCGAGGCGATGTCGGTGAGCTTGATCGGATTGCCTGGTGCGACGAGGAGACCCTGCTCGCGGCGGGCAAATGCGATCAGCACCACGTCGTGCAGCCCGGGCGCGTTCGCCACCGCATCGGCGTTGGCGCCATCGTCGTCGCCCTCCAGCCGGTGCATGTGGATGGCCGCCGCCATGACGTCGCCGCGGGCGAGCCGGCGGAGGCCGGATTCGCTGCCCTCCGGCAGGCTCGCAAGCCCCGAGCCGCTTTCGCGCAGCGCCCATTCCAGCAGCGGGTCGTGGCTGCCGCCGATGATAGGCGGCGCCGGCTGGGCGAGCGCCGCGGTGGCGAGCAGACCCGCCGACACCCAGCGGTCGAGCGCCGCCTTGGGGAACAGCCAGCGCCCGGTGATCTTGCTGCACGGCACCGCGCCGTTGGCCACCAACTCGTAGAGCTTGCGCTCGGACAGCCGGAGATAGGTAGCGGCTTCATCAGTGGTGAGGAGGTCAGGCATCCCTGCACCTGTATGCAAAAAACTGCATCTGCTTCCAGATTTGACCGGAATTTACCCGAATGCAAGACATCTCGGCTGCATAAATGGCAATCCGACATGGCACATGAAGCGTCCGCCCTTCAGCTTGTGCTCAGCGCCGACCCGGCGCTGATGGCGATCGTCTGGCTTTCGCTCATGATCAGCATGGCGGCCGTCGCCCTGGCGACCTTGATCGGCCTGCCGGTCGGAGCCGCCGTGGCGCTCACCCGCTTTCCCGGCCGCGAGGCCGTGATAGTCACGCTGAACGCGCTGATGGGCCTGCCCCCGGTGGTGGTCGGGCTTGCGGTCTATCTGCTGCTCTCACGCTCAGGCCCGCTCGGCTCGTGGGGGCTGCTGTTCACACCGAAGGCGATGGTGATCGCGCAGACCATCCTGGTGGCGCCAATCATCGCGGCGCTGGCGCGGCAGACCATCGAAGATCTCTGGGTCGAGTATCGCGACGAGCTTGCGGCGCTCAACGTCGGTCCGTTTCGCCGTGTCGCCACGCTGATCTGGGACGCGCGGTTCAGCCTGATCACCGTGCTGCTCGCGGGCTTCGGCCGCGCCGCCGCCGAGGTCGGCGCCATCATCGTCGTCGGCGGCAACATCGAGGGTTTCACCCGCACCATGACCACGGCGATCGCGCTGGAGACCTCGAAGGGCGACCTGCCGCTGGCGATGGGGCTCGGAATTGTGCTGATCACGATCGTTATCCTCGTCAATGCGCTCGCCTGGACCGCGCGCCGGGCCGGCGAACGGTTCGCCGGGTGACGAACATGCGCATGCTCGCCTTCGACCTGCCCATTGTTCTGCACGATATCAGCGTGTTCGCGCGAAACGTCGCCATCCTCGACCGTGTTCAACTTGATCTGATGCCCGGCGCGCCGACCGTCGTTATCGGCCCGAACGGCGCCGGCAAGACCACGCTCCTGCGCGTCGCCATGGGCCTGGTCGCGCCGGCCGGTGGGCAGGTCACCTGGGGCGGCCGCAGCGGCGTGCCGCCGGCGCGCCGCGCCATCGTGTTCCAGCGTCCGGTCATGCTTCGCCGCAGCGCCGCGGCCAACATCGAATATGCGCTGTCGAGCGCCGGCGTCGCCCGCCGCGAGTGGCCGGCGCGGGTCGAGGAGCTGTTGAGCATCGTCGGCCTCTCCGGTCTGGGCGCGCGGCCGGCGCGGCGTCTCTCCGGCGGCGAGCAGCAGCGGCTCGCGCTCGCCCGCGCGCTCGCCCGCGATCCGGAGGTGCTGTTCCTCGACGAGCCGACCGCGAGCCTCGATCCGGCCGCGACCAAGGCGATCGAGGATGTGATCCGCGCCGTCGCCGCGCGAAACATCAAGGTGGTGATGTCGACGCACGATCTCGGCGAGGCGCGAAGGCTCGCCGGCGAGATCGTGCTGATGCACCGCGGCCGCGTGCTGGAAAGCACGCCGGTGGCCCAGTTCTTCGAAAGCCCGAAGTCACAAGAGGCGCGCCGGTTCATCGCCGGCGATCTGCTGGTCTAGCGTCCGTTTCATCACGAACAGCCAACACATCAAAGGGAGAGCACCATGCAGACTCGCCGTACACTGATCGCGCTGGCCGCGGCCGCGCTGCTCGCCGGCATCCCGGCCGTATCCGCGCAGGACAAGTCGATCGTGGTTTCCTCGACCACCTCGACGCAGGATTCCGGCCTGTTCGGCCATATCCTGCCGCTGTTCAAGGCCAAGACCGGTATCGACGTGAAAGTGGTGTCCCAGGGCACCGGCCAGGCGCTCGACACCGGCCGGCGCGGCGACGCCGACGTGGTGTTCGTCCACGCCAAATCCCAGGAGGAGAAGTTCGTCGCCGACGGCTTCGGCGTGAAGCACTTTCCGGTGATGTACAACGACTTCGTCCTGATCGGGCCGAAGAGCGATCCCGCCGGCGCCAAGGGCAAGGACATCGTCGCGGGACTGAAGGCGATCAAGGCCAAGTCCGCGCCGTTCATCTCGCGCGGCGACCGCTCCGGCACGCACGCGGCCGAGCTTTCGCTCTGGAAGATCGCCGCCATCGACGTCGCCGGATCCGACAAGGGCCCCTGGTACAAGGAGATCGGCCAGGGCATGGGAGTAGCCCTCAACACCGCGTCGGCGTCGAACTCCTATGTGCTCGCCGACCGCGGCACCTGGCTGTCGTTCAAGAACCGCGGCGACCTCGCCATCGTCGTCGAGGGCGACAACAAGCTGTTCAACCAGTACGGCGTGATCCTGGTGAATCCGGCCAAGCACCCGCACGTCAAGAAGGACTTCGGCCAGGCCTTCATCGAGTGGCTCACATCGGCGGAAGGCCAGAAGGCGATCGCGGACTATAAGATCGGCGGCCAGCAATTGTTCTTCGCCAACGCCAGCGTTCCGGGCGCGTGATGGGAAATGTGCGGCGGGTGTGCTTTGGAAGCGCCCCGGCCCCATGTATCGTTCCGCAGCCACACCGGAGCGGGCGCCTTGAGCGATACCAGACTGACCTTGCGCGTGGATTTCGGGTCGAGCGGTTCGATCGGGCCTGGAAAAATCCGCCTGCTCGAAGCCATCGACCGCACCGGCTCGATCTCGCAGGCCGGGCGGACGCTCGGCATGTCCTATCGCCGGGCGTGGCTGTTGATCGACGACATGAACCAGTGCTTTCTTCGCCCGGTGGTGAGCGCCCGGCCAGGCGGCTCGCAGGGCGGCGGGGCGGTGCTCACCCCGTTCGGCGCCGAACTGGTTCGCGACTACCGCGCCATTGAGACGGCGGCGGAGGTGGCGGCGAACAAGCGGCTGCGCGGGCTGGAAGCGGCGTTGCGGAAATCGCAGCCCGCGAAATCCGCCAAGCCGAAGAAGACATCGATCCGCGTTCGCAAGCGATGAGGGCGCAATAATCGGATACGACCGGACCGCTTTCCTGCCGGGCTGAAGGAATAGCGGCGGGGCTCGGCGTGTTCGCTCATTGGAGGTATCATGCCTGCCGGGGCATTGCTGGAAGGAGATTCGCATGAAACTCGCTGTTGTCGTAGCGGCCCTGATTTCCGTCGCCATTGCCGCGCCAGCCGAGGCTGCCTCCAAGAAGCGCAAGAAGGCGGCTCACCGCGCGCCCATCGCCGCGGTCCAGCCTGCGACCAGTTCATACGACGTCTATGTCGGCGGCGAGTTGGTCGGCCGCGATCCCGATCCGGCCATCAGGTCCTATATGCGGCGCGATCCCAAGCCGTGGGAAGGCTTCGATTGACGGCTGGCGTCTGTGGCGGCACACAGGACAGATGAAAATCAAGGTCATGAGCGCGGGCGCGGTGGAAGGGCCCGTGACCGAACTGGCGCCGGAGTTCACGCGCGCCACGGGGCACGAGGTCGAGCTGGCCTTCAACACCGTCGGCGCGCTCAAGGAGCGCTTCACCGGCGGCGAGAAGACCGACGTCATCATCCTGTCGTTTCCGGCGATCGAGGCGCTGGAGAAGGAAGGCCGCTTCGTTGCCGGCAGCCGCGCCGATCTCGGCCGCGCCACCTGCGGCGTCGCGGTGCGCGACGGCATGATGATGCCGAACATCGCCACGGTCGAAGCCTTCACGCGGATGCTGCACAATGCCGGCTCGATCGCCGCCAACGATCCGGCGCACGGCGGATCGTCCGGCATCTATCTTGCCGATCTGCTGAAGCGCATGGGCCTCACGGACGAGATCGCGCCCAAGCTCGTTTTGTGCAAGACCGGCCGCGAATGCGCCATCGCGCTGCTGCACGGCCAGGCGGAGATCGGCATCACCTTCACCAGCGAGTTCATCGCGGTCCCCGGCACGCGCGTGGTCGGGCCGCTGCCGCAGGAGATCGCCTATGTGAACGGCTACGCCGGCGCGATTGCGAAGGATGCGGCGGAGGAGCCCGCGCGGGCGTTCCTGGCGTTTCTGACCAGTGCCGAATCGCGCGCCCGCTTCAAGGCCTATGGTTTGGACTAAGCCGTTGAATAAGCGAGGCTTATGGGCGGCCTTTGGGGCCGTGCCGGCGCCCTATATAAGAGACGTATGCGCAAGCCGAAGAACTTCCTGATCAAGCCCGACCCGCACGATCCGCGGCTCTCCGAGCGCGTCACCGGCGTCGACCAGACCGGCGCCAAGGTCGAGACCGCGGTGGTGGTCGAGCGCGCGCTGACGATCTTCCTCAATTCGCAGGAGATCGTGACCGCGATGACGATCGGCGACTATCCGGAATATCTCGCCATCGGCTATCTGCTCAATCAGAACATGCTGAAGGCGAACGACACCATCACCTCGGTCGATTACGACGAGGATCTGGCGGTGGTGGTGGTCCGCACCAAGCGCCGGACCAACTACGAGAAGAAGCTGAAGAAGAAGGTACAGACCTCCGGCTGCGCGCAGGGCACCGTGTTCGGCGACCTGATGGAGGCGCTGGAGGCGATCAAGCTGCCGGACGCGGAGCTTCGCACCTCCTGGCTCTATTCGCTGACCAACAAGATCAACACCACGCCGTCGCTCTATCTCGAAGCGGGCGCCATTCACGGCTGCGTGCTGGCGGTCGAGGACCGGCCGCTGGTCTACATGGAGGACGTCGGCCGCCACAACGCGGTGGACAAGATCGCCGGCTGGATGTTCAAGCACCGCGTGCGCCCCGACGACAAGATTTTCTACACCACCGGACGGCTCACCTCCGAGATGGTGATCAAGACCGTGCGCATGGGCATTCCGATCCTGGTGTCGCGCTCGGGCTTCACCGCCTGGGGCGTCGAACTGGCGCGCAAGGCGAACCTGACCCTGATCGGCCGCGCGCGGGGAAAGCGCTTCACCGCGCTCGCGGGCGAGGACCGCATCGTGTTCGACCAGGACCTCGCCTATGTCGAGGACGAGTGCGCCAAGCACCGGCGCAAAGCGGCGGTGCATGACGAGTGAGATGCCGACATTGCCGCCCGCACAGCGCGCTCCCTCCCCCCGGGCGGGGGAGGGTTGGGGAGGGGGGT